>JASJFX010000026.1:0-14371 GCA_033791845.1 Lysobacterales bacterium
CCCAGCAGCGGATCGCTGCCGGTGCAAACGCCCAGGGCGCCGATGCCGGTGTCGGCAAAGCCGATCGTGTAAGTGATCTCATCACCCACCTTGGCAGTGGCTGGACCGGTCTTGGTGACTTCGATCGACGGTGCGATCAAATCCACGCTGTGGCCGTCACTACCTCTGGCCTTGTTGTCAAAACCTTCCACATCACAAATGATGGTGGCCGTGTTGAGCAACGGATCGGGATCACCCACCTGAACGGTGTACAGGAAATCCCGTGGCACACCCGCGGTAAACACACCGAGGTCTCCACCCAGCAACGGATCGCTGCCGGTGCAAACGCCCAGGGCGCCAATGCCGGTGTCGGCAAAGCCGATCGTGTAAGTGATCTCATCACCCACCTTGGCAGTGGCTGGACCGGTCTTGGTGACTTCGATCGACGGTGCGATCAAATCCACACTGTGGCCGTCACTACCTCTGGCCTTGTTGTCAAAACCTTCCACATCACAAATGATGGTGGCCGTGTTGAGCAACGGATCGGGATCACCCACCTGAACGGTATAGGTGAAGTCACGTGGTACACCAGCGGTAAACACACCGAGGTCTCCACCCAGCAGCGGATCGCTGCCGGTGCAAACGCCCAGGGCGCCGATGCCGGTGTCGGCAAAGCCGATCGTGTAAGTGATCTCATCACCCACCTTGGCAGTGGCTGGACCGGTCTTGGTGACTTCGATCGACGGTGCGATCAAGTCAACGTTGTGGCTGTCACTGTTAGCGACAATATTGTCAAAACTAACTTCTCCGAAATTACCTACTTCACAGGTGATGGTCGCCGTGTTAGGCAATGGATCGGGATCGTCTACCTTAACGGTGTACGTGAAGTCCCGTGTTACGCCCTCAGAAAAGACGCCCAAGTCTCCACCCAGTAACGGATCGTTACCGGTGCAGTTTTCAAAACCGGGGAAACCGACGCCGGTAGTTGTGTCGGTGAAGCCGATCGTGTAAGTGATCTCATCACCCACCTTGGCAGTGGCTGGACCGGTCTTGGTGACTTCGATCGACGGGTCGATCAAATTCACGCTGTGGCTGTCATTGTCACTGGCCTTGTTGTCAAAACCTTCAACATCACAGGTAATGGTGGCCGTGTTAGGCAACGGATTAGGATCGCCAACCCGGACGGTGTACAAGAAGTCCCGTGGTACGCCGGGGAGAAAGACGCCCAAGGGTCCCAGCACGGTATCTTCACCGGTGCACACGCCGAGGGCGCCGATGCCGGTGTTAGTGAAGCCGATTGTGTAAGTGATCTCATCACCCACCTTGGCAATGACCGGACCAGTCTTGGTGACATCGATCGACGGATCGATCAAGTCCACGCTGTGGCCGTCGTTATCACTGGCCTTGTTGTCAAACCCAACCACATCACAAATGATGGTCGCCGTGTTGAGCAACGGATCGGGATCACCCACCTGAACGGTGTATGGGAAGTCCCGTGTTACGCCAGCGGTAAACACACCGAGGTCTCCACCCAGTAGCGCATCGCTACCGGTGCATACACCAAGGGTGCCGCTAATACTCGTGTCGGTAAAGCCGATCGTGTAGGTGATCTCATCACCCACCTTGGCAATGACCGGACCAGTCTTGGTGACTTCGATCGACGGATCGATCAAATTCACACTGTGGTCATCGTCATCACTGGCCTTGTTGTCAAATCCAACCACATCACAGGTGATGGTGGCCGTGTTGAGTAACGGATTGGAATCGCCACCCTGAACGGTGTATGGGAAGTCCCGCGTTACACCAGCGGTAAACGGACCGAGGTTTCCACCCAATAACGGATCGTTACCTATGCAAGCGCCGAGGGTGCCGCCAACACTCGTGTCGGTGAAGCCGATCGTGTAAGTGATCTCATCACCTACCTTGGCAGTGGCTGGACCGGTCTTGGTGACATTGATCGATGGTGCGATCAAGCCCACGCTGTGGCTGTCACTGTTAGCGACTTCATTGTCAAAATCTTTCACTATACAGTCGATGGTGGCCGTGTTGAGCAACGGATCGGGATCACCCACCTTAACGGTGTACGTGAAGTCCCGTGTTACACCAGCGGTAAACGGACCGAGGTCTCCACCCAATAACGGATCGTTACCGGTGCAGTTTTCAAAACCGGGGAAACCGACCCCGGTAGTTGTGTCGGTGAAGCCAATTGTGTAGGTGATCTCATCACCCACCTTGGCTACGGCCGGACCGGTTTTGCTGACATCTATCGACGGCACAAACAACGATACCGCCGCACCGAACTGCAGGTTCTGGTCCTGGGTACTGCAACCAAGGGGTTCTATATTACAGGCGTCCTGGACGATGAGGTTGCCCTGATCGACCAGGGGGTTTTCCGAGCCAACTGGTACAGTGTATTCAGATTCCACCAAGATACCATAACCAGAGCCTCCTATTTCCCCGTCTATCGTACAAGGAAAGACCACACCAATCGGTGCCTCTTCGATAGGTGTCCCAGGATCCGCCGGGGTACAAGTAGCAACACCTATTATTCCGATAATAGGCAGGTTGCAAGACGGGTCGATCGGGTCCGCGCCCGGGTCGATACAAGTGGGGACGCGGAGATTCCCCCCAACCACATCATAAAATTGTTTGACTATGATATTGTCGCCGAAGTCATCCGAGTTGGTCACTGTTAGTGTACACGTCGCTAAATCGCCAACTTTGGTTGCGGTCGGACACGACTTGCCCACACCTACACCATGTTGGTCTGGCAACTGCGCCAGGGTCGACACGGAAAACGTGACCGCGACCAGAAAAGCGCATAGATACCCCAGTTGCCTGGGTAGATTTGCAAAATTGCGTTTAAACCTCATAACGAAATTACTCCCAACAATCAGCCTCCCTGGCCATCCCCAAACACACGACATCGTGTGCTAGCTTAATATCTCACCGAGATTAAACGTCCAATTGTTATAAAGTAATTTGCCTTCCTGGCCAACGATGTCTTAGGTTATAAAACCCAACCCTCACATACGTTTTAAGCTCGATGCGCCCAAAACCTTAGAGAGTTTCCTGATGCAGAATGCACACAAGAACCTCCCCTCCAATGAGAAAACATCCTTGCTTTGCTATGAAACCTTTGTCGTCCTGACTTCTGCCGGAAGCCGGACACAAACATGCCCGTACCGGCTAATGCTCATTGGTGGCACGAGAAGATGGTGATGTTTAGGTGCTTACCCTTGCTTAAATGTAGGCCCCTAAAAATAATTAATATCTTCCCCACACCTTTGTTTTTTAGAAACTTACAGAAAATTCTGATGAGTCTCTCAGTCCTACGGCTACCACTATAATACATTTTCAGATAAATGACACACATAGATGATACACATGCAATACACTTTATTTGTAAAGCATGTATATTCCATCAGTAGCATGTGGCATAAAATGAGCAATACGCAGGCATTTACCCTCCATAAGCACTGATCATTCTATTGATCAGATAATTGCCAGCCCGGCTGCATGATGAAGCTTTATTGGGAATAACCAGATACTTCGGTTGCTTCAGAAGCTCACCGTCCGGCCTCACCGGAACTGTGTATCGGGAACCGTATTCTATCCCGAGAAATTCCTATTTCATGTAAACCTTGAGTACAGCATAAATCTATGAAATGATGTATAACTTTTAAGTGCAGGCGGGAGAAAAAAATGATCGTCCTTCGGAAGGCTAAGCAAAAAAGACTTGCCCTGGCCATCAGCATGGCATTGGCCGGCGGTGCGGTTTACGCAAACTTTCCACCCCAACTGGAATTATCCGATCTGAACGGGACTAACGGCTTCGTGATCAATGGAGCGAATACCTATGAGGATTCAGGCACATCCGTCAGCTCGGCTGGTGACATCAACGGCGATGGAATCAATGATTTGATCATTGGTGCCCCCTATGCCACTAACCCTGCAGATTTTTCCGGCTCCAGTTACGTGGTTTTTGGCAGTGACCAGAACTTGCCCAATCCCTTGAATCTGTCCACGCTGGATGGCAGTAACGGCTTTGTGATTAATGGGTCGAGTGACTATGAATATTCAGGCACCTCAGTCAGTGCAGCCGGCGACATCAATGGCGATGGCATCGATGACCTGATCATAGGCGCCCCTGGTGCCTTTCCCAATGGATACTACTCCGGCGCCAGCTATGTGGTGTTTGGCAGCGATCAGCCCTGGGCCGGTTCCCTGGACTTGTCCAGCCTGGATGGCAGCAACGGCTTTGTGATCAATGGCGTGGCTGAATATGATGAATCAGGCACTTCCGTCAGCACAGCCGGAGATATCAATGGTGATGGCTTCGATGATCTGATCATCGGTGCGCCCTTTGCCACCGTCGACTACAGCTATGCCGGTGTCAGCTACGTGGTCTTTGGCAGTGATCAGCCATGGGCAGGTACATTGAACCTGTCCGCTATCAATGGCAGCAACGGCTTTGTGATCAATGGGGTAGGTCAAGGTGATGACCTGGGTGCTTCCGTCAGCAACGCCGGAGACATTAACAATGACGGCTTCGATGACGTCATCATCGGTGCGGCAGATGCTGACACCAATGGAACTTATGCCGGTGCCAGCTACGTGGTCTTTGGTAGTGACCAGGGCTTTCCCAACCCCTTGAACCTGTCCGGACTGGATGGCAGTAACGGTTTTGTGATCAACGGGGTGAGTGCGGATGATGAAGCAGGAACATCCGTTAGCACAGCCGGCGATATCAATACCGATGGTATCGATGATTTGATCGTTGGTGCCTCACTTGCAGACCCGAATGGACTTATTAGTTCCGGTGCCAGCTACGTGGTCTTTGGCAGCGGTCAGCCATGGGCCAGTTCGTTGAACCTGTCGGCTCTCAATGGCAGCAATGGCTTTGTGATTAACGGGGTCAGTGCGGGTGATAATTCAGGTGCATCCGTCAGCACCGCCGGAGATATTAACGGGGACGGTATCGATGACCTTTTAACGGGCGCCCCACTTGCAAACGCCAATGGGATAGATTCCGGCGCCAGTTACGTGGTTTTTGGCAGCGATCAGGCCTGGGCCAGTTCATTCGACCTGTCTGGTCTCAATGGCAGCAATGGCTTTGTGATTAACGGGGTCAGTGCGGGTGATTATTCAGGCACATCCCTCAGCACCGCCGGAGATATTAACGGGGACGGTTTCGATGACCTTATAACGGGCGCCCCGTTCGTTGGTACTTCCGGCGCCAGCTACGTGGTTTATGGTGCGGGGCAAACTCAAAATGATGACGTGATTTTTGCGGACAGCTTTGAGTAGTGACAGGCGAAAAAAATAGACTTGCATTCACCGGTTCACGTCAATTCATCAGCTGGTTAACCGAACATCAGGTCAGTTTAAGTTTTTCAACTTACCAGGCAGGCAAATTATTTTTTGTCGGCTTGTCACAAAACCAAGAGCTATCCGTATTTGAACGTACTTTTCCACGATGCATGGGTATTGGCCTGGACCCAGGGACACAGGCTCTGTGGGTGGCCAACCTGTATCAAATCTGGCGCTTTGAAAATGCCTTGAAACCAGGTCAAAACCACCAGGGCTACGATCGGATGTATGTGCCGCAGGCAGGCTTTACCACCGGGGATGTGGATGCCCATGATATTGCAGTGGATCAGCAAGGCCCTATTTTTGTCAACACATTGTTCAGTTGTTTGGCCCGACCCAGTGAGCGCTATAGTTTTGAACCCTGTTGGCAGCCACCTTTTATCAGCAAGCTGGCTGCTGAAGACCGCTGTCACCTGAACGGTTTGGCAATCAGGGATCAGCAACCCGCTTATGTCACCTGTGTAAGTCAGACAGATGTTAACGAAGGGTGGCGTGAGCACCGCCAGGCGGGCGGTTTGGTGATTGATGTTCAGACCAATGAAATTGTTGCAGACGGGCTGTCCATGCCCCATTCACCTCGTTGGTACCAAGACCGTCTGTGGGTTTTGAATTCCGGTCAGGGTGAGTTTGGTTACATCGATCTGAAAACCGGCAGGTTTGAAGCACTTGCATTTTGTCCCGGGTATCTGAGGGGCTTGAGCTTCCATGGAGACTTCGCGGTGGTGGGTTTATCCAAACCACGGCGAAATCAGAATTTTGAAGGTTTGGCGCTGCAACATAAGCTGGAAGACAAAAACGTCAAACCGCGTTGTGGTCTTCAGGTGATCAACATCAAAACTGGTGACATTGTCCATGAGTTGAGAATAGAAGGCGTGGTTGAAGAACTATATGATGTCTGCATATTGGCAGACGTTAAACGCCCTATGGCCATAGGGTTTGTGAACGAAGAAATAAGGCATATCTTGTCATTGCCAAACTGATCGGCACCAGGGCGTTCCCCGATGTCTGCATAGTGCCCTGATGATTCTGTACTGTCACCCGGCCTTTTTACTCAAGCACCGTTGGTGGGTCCAGATCTTCATCCCAGCCATCAGCAGGCCTCGGAAAGCGTTCCTGCCACTTTTGCAACAAGCCCACGTGCTCTTCCTCTTCTTCGGCCAGTTCTAGTGCCATCTTTAACACCTTTCCGTCAACGGCTGTTTCAGCCACATGACGATAAAACGCTGCTGCACGCTTTTCACCATGCATGGCCAATTCAATGGCATGCCAGGGCTGCATCAGGTAATGCGCTTCCTCCATTAATCCGCCCTCCGGTGATTCACCACCCTGCCACTCGTACTCCCATGCCAACAGGCTCGGCAACTGTTTACCTTCCGAGGCCCTGTTGACATTATCTATATGCAGACCTTCGATTTTGGCCAGCTTGCGGAAAAGATCGGCAACCTCATAGTTGTGGTGCATTTCCATCTGTTCTGCAAGATCATTAAAACGCTCGACCGCTTCCGTCTCCATCGCCAATGAATAGGCCAGCAATTCCTCTGTGCTGCCGATGGTACGTACGGGAGTGTTACTACTGTCGGTCATAAGCGAAACTCCTCCTCAAACTCGTCCAGACCTGTGACGCTGCTTTCAAGCTTTGGCTGATAAACAGGCCGGTCACCCACATAAAGGATTCCGGTGTAGAGCCCATGATCTCTCAGCAGGCGTCGTGCCGCCTCGGCCGGATCCGATGTCGGCTCCTTGGGTGCCGGAACCAGCATATGCTTCCACTCGCTTTGCTCGGGACGAAAAGTCACACATGGGCTGAGTATCTGCACCATGGAAAACCCCGGGTGCCTGATTGCTTCCATCAGTATCCTCGCGGTTCCATTTGAATCTGAACTGGAACAGCGTGCGATAAAGTTGGCACCCGATGCCAGCGCGATTACCAGTGGCTGGAATGGATTGATACCGGTGCCTGCGGGTGTCAGCTTTCCCTTTTCCCAGTTTGGCTCGGTGGTCGGTGACGCCTGGCCCTTGGTCATACCGTACACCTGGTTATCCATGACGATGTAGGTCATATCGGGATTACGTCGACAGGTATGCAAAAAATGATTGCCACCGATAGAGAAACCGTCTCCGTCACCACCGGTTGCGATAACCGTCAGGTCCGGGCGGGCCGTCTTGAGACCGGTCGCCAGCGACAGCGCACGGCCATGCACACCATGGAAGCCATAGGTACTCAGATAGGTCGGCATCCTGGAGGAACAACCGATACCGGAAATGATGGCCGCATTCTCGGGTTGAATTCGCAGACCGGCAAGCGCCTTGGTAAGCGAACCAAGGACTCCGAAATCACCACACCCGGGGCACCAGACCGGCTTGATGGCCGACTTGTATTGTTTTGGTTGAAGCTGCACAGGCAGTGTTTCGCTGTTCACGTTCCTGTCTCTCCTTGCCATAGGGTTAATTGCTCCATGATCTCAGCAGGCCGGAACGGCAGGGGTCCGGGGCGGTTAAACACCCTGACCTCTGTATTTAAATCGTAGGCGGCACGAAGATAACGGTGAAACTGCCGCGAGTGACTCTGCTCCACGACCAGTATCCGCTTGACCCCTTTGAGCGCCACAGCCATTTCCAGCGGTCTCTCCGGTGCCAGCAGACGCAGGCTGATAAGACGAATATCTTCGTCCTGTTCTCGCAAACGTGACAGCGCTTCCCTGACCGGACCGGTGGAGGAACCCCAGGTAATGACCGCAGTAGCACCGGCACCTTCCTTTATTGCCCACTGTTCCCCGTAGTCAAAATCAATGATTTTTCGATGACGTTTCTCAAGTTGAGCATAATGATCTTCAGGGAGACTGGAGGGCGCCCCGGCCTGGTTGTGTTCCAAACCATCAGCCGTGTACTGGCCTCCTGCCTGACCTGGAATTGACATGGGTGAGACACCCGAACCACCAACCGCATAGCGATAATAAGTCTCGTCATATTGGTCCGGCACACTGCGACTGGCAATAAAGCTGATATCCGCCGGACGCTTCACGATTGCCCGTGTCTGACCAAGTGACTGGTCTGACAAAACGATGGCAGCCGTTTGCATGGCTTCGGCCAGGTACACCGCCCATTGCGTTGTAAAGACACAGTCAGTCACCGATGTCGGTGCCAGCACAAGGTGCGGTGCATCCCCGTGTAAACCGTTCAGCGCAATATTCAGGTCTGATTGCTCACTCTTGGTCGCAATTCCGGTAGATGGTCCGCAACGCATCACATCAAGAATCACTGCCGGCACTTCCGCACAAACCGCCAGACCGATTGATTCCGTCATCAGTGCAAAGCCCGGCCCGGAAGTGGCAGTCAGTGCAGGTGTCCCGCCAAAGGAAGCGCCGATGATCTGGTTAATTGAGGCCAGTTCATCCTCGGCTTGTACCAGTACACCACCAACTTTTGGCAAGGAAGTTGCCAGCCACTCCAGTAATTCAGTTGCCGGTGTAATCGGATAGGCAGCAACAAAACGTATACCGCCACGTATCGCACCCAGGCCGGCTGCCTCGTTACCGGTAATACTCCAGCGTTCAATTGCTGCGCCGTTATCGAGTGGTGGACTGTCAAAAACCGGCAGATCCGCGCCGGCGACAAGGCCTGCCTTAACACAAGCCCAACTGGTCTCGATAACGTCAGGGCCCTTGGTTTTCAGAACTTTCTCAAGAACCGGATAAATTGATTCTTCAGGCAGTCCGATCATCTTTGCAAGTGCACCGAGAGCAATCATGTTGGGGCGACCGCCCTTTACCGTTTTAGCCAGCTCCTTCATCGGAAAATCAAATACTTGTGCGGGTGTATCTGGAAGCTCACCACCTCTGCGCCCTGCATCAGCATCACTGATAACGAAACTGTCCGGTCGCAGCGGCACTTCATCGATAAACCGGGTCAGGCTACCCGGATCAATGGCTATCACGAGGTCAAAACTGTCGTCGGGTGACTCAATAGGCTCACATGCCAGTCGAATCACCGCAGCCGCTTCCCCTCCCCTGATCTGGGGACCTGCAGAACGGCTCATAAAACCATACCAGCCCGCAATTGCTGCCGCTTCCAGCAACAGACTGCCGGTGGTCATGACACCTGATCCGCCACTTCCGGTCAACGCGATGGATAAACTCTGGCGATGCATTAAAATACCCCTCAATCGAATATGAATGATTCTACATTTATACGATTTTGATCACGAACTTTTAATTGCAGAAAAAGGCTTTTCACCGCTATACAACCAGAGGTAAGACAAAATGAAATTCAGCCCATGCAATGGCGAATGCACCGATGAAGGGGTTTATTGTGAAGGATGCGGGCGCCCCCACCAGGAGGTGGAAGCGATGCGTAAACCGGTCGAAGAGCTGGTCGCTCTGGCCAAAAAGATGAATTACGAGAACCTGGATGATTTCGCTAACGCGGTTGCCGGAAGCATCAGGTATAAGATGGGTGAAGGGCACTAGTGTAGCATCAACCCTAAAAGGTCGAATGGTCATGTTACACAGCAAACTGCCCGGTAAGGGCACCAACATCTTCACGGTCATGTCCAAAATGGCCGGCGATCACGGTGCGATTAACCTCGCCCAGGGGTTTCCGGATTTTGATGGACCACTGGCGCTGCGTGAAGGAGTCGCCTGGCACATTGCCCATAACCACAATCAGTACGCGCCACTGGCCGGTGTACCCCAATTGCGCGAGCAGATAGCCGCAAAAGTACTGGATCTTTATGGCTGTGAAACCGATCCGGAAAATGAAGTGGTGGTCACACCCGGGGCGACCGAGGCCATATTCTGCGCTATCACGGCAGTGGTCCACCCGGGTGATGAAGTCATTGTGTTTGACCCGGCCTACGATACTTATGAGCCAGGCATCACTCTCAACGGCGGTATAACAAAGCATATTGCCCTGCACTATCCGGAATTTGCGGTCAACTGGCAGCAGGTCATGGATACCATTACCGAGCGCACCCGTTTGATCATACTCAACACACCCCACAACCCCACCGGCACGACCTGGAGCGAGAAGGATATTCAGCATCTGCGCGAAGCGATTGCCGGGCGTGACATCTACCTGGTATCGGACGAGGTTTACGAACACATCTACTTTGATGAGAAACAGCACGTCAGCCTGCTGCGCTATCCAGATTTGGCGGCCAGGTCCTTTGTAGTATCCTCCTTTGGCAAGACCTATCACACAACTGGCTGGCGGATAGGTTATTGCATCGCGCCAAAGGTTCTGATGAAAGAATTCCTGCGGGTACACCAGTTCATCAATTTCAGCACCAATACACCGATGCAATATGCCATAGCGGACTTCCTGCGCGACCACCCGCAGCATCACCGCGAACTCGGACATTTCTATCAGCAAAAACGCGACCTGTTTCTGGAATTGATGGCCCCGTCGCGGTTCAAACTCATCCCCTCATCCGGAACCTACTTTCAGCTTGCCGACTACAGCGCGATAAGCGCTGAGCCGGATACACAATTCACTGCCCGCCTGACAAGTGATAACAAGGTCGCTGCCATTCCGGTATCTGTTTTTTATGAACATGTGCCAGATCAACAAATTATTCGTTTCTGTTTTGCCAAACATGACGAAACGCTTAAAGAGGCTGTAAAAAGACTCGTAAATTTGTAATCCTGACACTAAACAATCCTTTTCATAATCGGACGCTTACCGGAAAGACTTAATACTTTGTAGCATTTAATGTCTTGCACCTTGCGAAATGCCCTGCATATGCGTACCCTTTGCTATGGGACCCCGGATTACGGTCACCCAACGGTCTAAGGATGGAACAACAGGGTGCTCACAATACCCGTCAAGAGGTATTAAACACGTCTTTCAGGAGACTGCCACCATGAAAAATGAAAGTAGCAATATTCTCGGTCACCTGATCGAGGTCACAGGCGATTATTTCATTGCCCAACTGACATCTGATCTGGAGGGTCTGTCTTCCGACAAGATGATCGGTATGGACAAGGTCCGGATTGGCCAGGTCGGGTCATACTTAATGGTCAAGCAGTCAGGCACCAAGATCCTGAGCATGGTTGACAGCATGTGGGCAGAGACCACAGCCGATGGCCGCGAATCCTGTAAGGTTCGCTTGTCGCCACTCGGAGAATTCGCCGCCGATGGCAGCTTTGATCGTGGCATCCACCATTTCCCGACGGCCGGTGCGGAGTTGCACATGGTGTCCAGCTGGAACCTGGAAAGAATATTTTCCGATTTCAGTGAGGTTTTTTACAAGGTCGGCAAACTGAGTTCTTTTGAATCCATTGATGTCTACCTGGATGCATCAAATTTTTTCGGCCGACATGCTGCCATCCTCGGCCAGACCGGTTCCGGTAAATCCTGGACAGTGACGAGCCTTATCCAGTCAGCGCTGCGCTTCATGCCCAACGCTCACATGATCATCATGGATATGCACGGCGAATACGGTGTCAAGAAAACCGACGAACTTTCATCTTCACCGTTTCCAAGTAACAAGGTACGCTGTATGGATGCGCTCGAGCTTGAGATGCCCTACTGGCTGCTGACCTACTCAGATCTCGCCGATCTATTTATCAACCCGGATGATGCCCACGCTTCGCTGCAGCTTGCCTTTTTGCGTAACGCACTGGGTGAAATGCGGATCGAGGCAAACAAGAACGCCAGCCTGGGTCATATCACGGTAGATTCACCGGTCTATTTCTCATTAGAAGAACTGCGTGACCGATTCGAACTGGCCAACCAGGAAACCGAGGATTTTGGCCGTGTCAAAGGAGCAACATTCGGAAGGTTTGATCAGCTCCTGGTGCGACTGAACAGCATGATGAATGACACCCGTTATGACTTCATGCTGAAACCGAGAATGCGCACATCCACATCCACGCTGGTGGACCTGATGAAGGACTTCGTGGGCCTGGGTGAACCAAAGGCCAATGTCACGGTGTTGAATCTCAGCGCAGTACCTTATGACGTAGCACCGATGGTAACGGCATTAATAGGCCGTCTGGCCTTTGAGTTCAATTTCTGGAATCCGAAATGCCTGGAGTTCCCGATCTGGCTGGTATGTGAAGAGGCGCAACAGTATATTCCGCGCAACGATGATTCGCGTTACAAGGAAGCACGCCGCACTTTCGAGCATATTTCCAAGGCCGGTCGCAAATACGGTGTTGGCCTGTGTATTGTCAGCCAGCGCCCTCATGAGGTTTCCGAAACGGTACTGGCCCAGTGTGGTACCTATTTGTGCTTGCACATCACCAATCCCGATGACCAGGAATATCTAAAGGACATGGTGCCGGATTCAGCCCGTGGCACATTTTCAGCCATCACCTCGTTAAGCCGTGGTGAAGTGGTCGCAATGGGGGCGGCGGTACCGATGCCGGTACGTTTTCATATGAGTCTGCCCAACCCTCCACCCAACTCGCAGGATGTGAACTTTGCCGAGAAATGGAGCAAGGGTGGTGAAGAGATTGATGTGGCGCAACTGGTCAGTAACTGGCACAGGCAAATACGGTAAGAAACGGGACCGGGTCAATTGAACATCCCGGCCCCGCTTGTTAAACGCCTTCTGTTCGCTAGGTGAGCCCGCCCAAAGCAACGGTGATTGCCTGACCGCTAACACCACTCGATTCCTCAGAAGCAAGAAAAGCGATCATCTCGGCCACCTCAAGGGGCGTGGCAACCCGGCCAGGCTCATAAAGGGCCTCACGCTTCTGCCAGACCTCCTCGACCGTGATACCAATGGCCTGCGCTTCGGCAAGGGCCGAACGCTCGGCCATTTCTGTGCGAACCCACCCCGGCAAAACCGCATTGGAGGTCACATCATATGCTCCACCATCCCGGGCGACCGAACGCATCAGGCCAAGCAGGCCATGCTTGGAACAGTTATATGCGGAGCCCGCGTGCTCGGCAACCTGAGCAGCGGTCGAGGCGGTGTACACCACGCGCCCGTAACGGGACTCCACCATACTTTTCAATATCAGGCGTGAAAGGTGAAACGGGCCATCCAGGTTGATACGCATGGTTTCATCCCATGTCGCCGCATCCTGCTCCCATATCACTCGCTCGTGGGCTGAACCTATACCATGATTGCAAATGAATATCTCAATCGGCCCAAGCCTTGCCAGGGTTTCCGCAACCGCCTTTTCGCAACCTTCAACCGTCCCCAGGTCGGCCACGACATATTCCAGACCGGTTTTGAGCAAATCGCTTTCACCTCGGGCGACCGCCATCACAAGCGCACCCCTATCCGCGAGCAGTCCGGCAGTTGCCCGACCGATACCACGACCAGCACCTGTGACCATCGCAACCCTGCCCTCTACTCCCGCCATAGTGATGTCTCCTTCAATAAAAGACCCATTATAAAGAATTAAACCAATGTGAAATTAATTGACAAATATCAAGTTGCTGCGACAATTCATGGCCTACTATGCATCCCGAATCATCCAATATAAGATTTATTATCTTCATTGAGAAGACGAAGGACTTTTATTTTCAAATCCTTGGGTACCGGGAGTAAGTAGAATTGGACAAACCAGCCAGTAACAAAGTGACTGTAACCGTCACACCTGAACACACGGTTGAAATCATTACCAACTCGGGTGAAGGCGCGCAAAAATGTGCCCAGATATTTGGCCAGACATGCGCCAAGATGGGAAACGGTGTTTGGACGGTGGAAATCATTCCCGCCGAGATCGAACCCCCACACCATACGGTAACCAGTACCTCGGGTAATATCATCCGCTTTGGAACCGAAAAGATTACCAACTGGGGTGACCAGTCAAAACTGGCTATCGCGTTCAATGATCAGGTTTGTCTTTCCCGTCACCGGCTTAACTCATTTGATGACGATTGCATTATTCTCCAGGAAAGCGCCTGGGAAAACCACGAAGACCCGGCCATCCGAAAAATGTACGCGGAAGCCATGGAAGAGATGTCTTCGAAGAATTATCGCTTTATCCAGGTTCCTATCGAGGAAGAAACCCTCAAGGTCGTAGACAATCCGGCGCACGGTAAAAACATGTTCGCACTG
>JASJFX010000027.1:0-75149 GCA_033791845.1 Lysobacterales bacterium
GCATGCACTTCATATCCGGCGCGTGTGAGGATATCGATCGCAAAGCTTCCCACTCCGCCACTTGCCCCTGTTACGACGATTGGGCCGGCCTGGGGTGTCTGTCCAAGTGCCTCCATACGGTAGAGGGAAATGGCGGCCGTGAAGCCTGCGGTGCCGATACCCATGGCCTCGCGGGTTGTCAAGCCGGTGGGCAGTGGAATCACATCGTTGCTGTCGAGACGCAGATACTGGCTGTAGCCACCATCGCGTTTTTCTGAGAGGTCACAACCCGTTACCAGTACTTTGTCACCCGGTGAAAATTGCTCACACTCTGATGAAACCACTTCACCGGCGACATCAATCCCACCTGTGAGTGGATACTTTTGAAGAATTTTCCCCTTGCCTGTTGCGGCCAGGGCATCCTTATAGTTAATACCGGACCATTCTCCACGAATGACAACATCGCCTTCACTGAGGTCATCGATACTGACCTTTTCAATGCCGGAGCGATAACCCTCGGCGTCGTTATGGATACGAAATGCTTTGAACTTTTCCGGTATTTCAGTCATTGGTTTATCTGCCTCTTGAGGTTGTCAGTTACCACGGTGAATCGCCCGTTTGTCGAGATGCAGAGCAGCTTCGTGGATAGCTTCTGAAAGGGTGGGGTGGGCGTGAACAATGCGAGCCAGATCCTCACTGGCACCATGAAACTCCATGGTGACGACGCACTCGGCAATCAGTTCCGATGCACTCGGGCCGATAATGTGTACACCAAGGATCTCGTCGGTGACTTCATCCGCCAGCATTTTGACCATTCCGGCTGCATCACCCATTGTCAGGCCGCGACCGGTTGCTGCAAACGGGAACGACCCGCTGCGATATGCCACGCCATCCTCTTTTAATTGCTGTTCTGTCTTACCTACCCAGGCGATCTCGGGGTCGGTATAAATCACCCATGGAATGGTGTCAAAGTGGATATGTGCCGCTTTGCCGGCAATCAGCTCTGCAACAGCGATACCTTCCTCGGATGCCTTGTGAGCCAGCATGGGTCCACGAACACAATCACCCACTGCCCAGACACCGGGCACACTGGTTTGTGACTGCTCATTGACGTCAATTTGCCCGCGCTCATTCAACAATATACCACTATCGTCAGACAATAGACCATCGGTATAAGGTTTACGGCCGACTGCAACCAGTAAGCGGTCGAAACTGATTTCGCTTTCGCCCGCTTTATCTTCCAGTTTTACATTGACCTCGTCGCCATCGACACTGGCCGACTTGACCATGGTGCCGAGCCGGATATCGAGACCCTGCTGTTTGAATAAACGGCCCGCCTGTTTGGAAATATCCTGGTCTGCAGCAGGCAGGAACGACGGCAATGCTTCGAGCAACGTAACCTCTGAGCCAAGTCGCTGCCAGACCGAACCCAACTCCAGACCGATGACCCCTGCACCGATGACGCCGAGACGTTTTGGAACTTCATTCAGATCCAGAGCCCCTTCATTATCGATAATGTACTTATTATCAAATGCCACGTTGGGAATGGCGATCGGTACTGAGCCGGCTGCCAGGATGATGTTCTGTCCCTCAAGCATGATCTTTTCAGCAGATGCATGCGGTGTAAACTCTACCTGGCGGTCAGCCAGTAAGCGGCCACGGCCATGGAACTGTTTCACCTTGTTAGCTTTGAATAGCTGGGCCACACCACCGGTCAATCTACTGACCACGGCATCCTTGCGGGAAATCATGGTATTGATGTCGATGCTCGCGTCGGAGACACTGATTCCGTGGCTCGCGTAATCATGTTGCAAATGATGAAAGTGCTTGGAACTGTCGAGCAGGGCCTTGGACGGGATACAACCGACGTTCAGGCAGGTTCCTCCCAACGCCGCTTTTCCGTTTTTACCGGTGTTCATGTCAATACATGCCGTAGTCAGGCCAAGTTGTGCCGCCCTGATGGCTGCCACGTAACCGCCAGGCCCTCCACCGATTACAACTACATCAAATTTTTCAGTCATTGGTTTTTCCTGTCAGGGGCTGAGTACCATTGAATCGCTCTCATCCCCCTGTTGTCTATTTTGGTAAATGTTTAGCTGAACCCGACCAGATGCAGGTTACAGGTCTAATAACAAGCGCGCCGGATCCTCAAGAGCGTTTTTAACCGTAACCAGGAACAATACCGCATCCTTGCCGTCGATAATGCGATGATCGTAACTCAAAGCAATATACATCATGGGCCTTACCACGACTTCACCTTCATCAACCACCGCGCGATCCTTTATGGTATGCATACCGAGAATCGCGCTTTGCGGCGGATTCAAAAGGGGTGTCGAGAGCAGTGAGCCAAAGGTGCCACCATTGGTAATTGAAAAAGTTCCGCCTTGCAGATCTTCCAGCGAGATGGAGCCATCGCGTGCTCTGCTTGCGAAATCCCTGATGCTGAGTTCAGCCTCCGCCAGCGACAGTTGTCCGGCGTCTCTCAGTATAGGCACCATCAGCCCGCGTTCGGTTGAAACGGCAATGCCGATATCCTGGTAGCCGTGATAAACGATTTCGTCACCTTCAAGAGAAGCGTTGACAATGGGGTGTTTACGTAACGCTGCACAGACCGCCTTAACGAAAAAAGACATCAGACCCAGCTTAACGCCATGCTCCTTTTCAAAGGCCACTTTGTACCTGGCACGAAGATCCATGACGGCTTTCAGATCTACCTCGTTAAATGAGGTCAGAATGGCTGCAGTATTTTGCGCCTGTTTCATCCGTTCCGCGATCGTGGAGCGTAATCGCGTCATCCTGACGCGCTCCTCGGGACGTGGACCGGTGGTTCCGGCATTGCGTACGTGGTTAATGACATCGCCCTTGGTGATACGTCCACCGCGTCCGGTTCCGGCAAGCTGGCTTACATCTGCCTGTTCCTCTTCGGCAACCCTTCGTGCGGCCGGACTCAATTTTGCTGTTTCCGCAATAACGGATGGAGTCGCTTCGACAATATCTGCCGGTGGCGCAGCTTCAGCGGATTCCTGTACCGCATCCACAACACCTTCTTCAATCATACCGAGGAGTTCACCGCTGGTGACGGTTTCGCCACTGTCACGAGTTATTTTAGTGACCACGCCATCAACCGGTGAAGGTACTTCCAGCACCACCTTATCGGTCTCAAGATCAACCAGGTTCTCATCCCTGCGGATGCTGTCACCGGGCTTTTTATGCCACAGGGCGACCGTCGCATCCGCGACGGATTCTGGCAAAACCGGAACTTTAATTTCTGTGCTCATTGTCTTCCTCGTTGTGGGTTTGAGAAGCGACTGACTGTGCCTTTCAACCCGGGTGCTAAACTTTAATTTCGTTGCTTGATCCTGTTCAGTTCCGGTCTCTAATATCTCTGCCCGGCACCGATGGTGATGGCTTCGGTAACCAACCTTTTTTGTTCTTCTAAATGCACAGAAAAATACCCCACGGCCGGAGAAGCCGAACTTGGCCGGCCGGCGTAATAGAGCGCCTGTCCCTCGCGCATATCGGAACGAAGGTTGTGCATTGTCTGATACCACGCACCCTGATTTCTTGGTTCTTCCTGACACCAGGCAATTTCGCAGTTGGCGGGGTAGCTGTTAAATATATAGGACAATTCGGCATGCGGGATCGGGTATAACTGTTCAACCCGCACCACCGCAATATCTTCCTGCGGTGTTTCAGCAAGTGCTTCGATCAAGTCGTAGTAGACCTTGCCGGAGCACATCACCACGCGTTTGACCCCGGATTGATCAAGGTTGCGTTCATCATCAATGACCAACTGAAAACCACCGCTGGCGAGTTCATCAAGTGTTGAAGTAGATGCCTTGTTTCTGAGCAGGCTCTTGGGTGTCATAACGATGAGGGGTTTGCGTGTCGACATCACGATCTGCCGGCGGATCATATGGAACATCTGCGCGGGCGTTGTCGGAACGCAGACCTGGATATTGTCATTGGAGCATAACTGCATGAAACGCTCCAGGCGGGCACTTGAATGCTCGGGACCCTGGCCTTCATAACCGTGCGGGAGAAACAACACCAGGCCGCATAAACGGCCCCACTTGGCTTCGCCGGAACTCAAAAACTGATCGATAACAACTTGCGCACCGTTGACGAAATCACCAAATTGCGCCTCCCAGATTACCAGGGTTTCAGGTGCGGCGGTGGCATAACCGTATTCGAAGCCGAGAACAGCCTCCTCGGACAATAAAGAGTCAATAATACTGACATCAAGTTGCGGGTCAATTTCCATTAACGGAGTGTATTGTGAGCCATCAACCTGGTTGTGAAGAACAGCGTGCCGGTGGAAGAATGTGCCGCGACCGGAATCCTGACCCACAAGCCGCAGACCGGTGCCGTTTCTGATCAGGCTGGCGTAGGCAGCGGTTTCACAGAAACCCCAGTCCAGTCGCAATTTCCCACGAATCATTTTCCGGCGGTCATCGTAAATTTTCTTGACCCGTGGATGGAGTGTGAAACCTTCCGGCAACTGTGTTATTTTTTCTGCCAGGCGCTTAATCTCGTCGATATCCACGCCGGTTTCTATACCGCTGCCGTCATAGTCGCCGCCATGATCAAAACTCTGCCACTTGGCGGCGTTTTTGTTGGTGCGCGGGTGCGACTCAACATCAGCCACCTGTTCGCCATCATCCAGTTTACGGCGGTATTCGTCCATCAGTATCTGCGGAAAATCAGGCTCGATGATACCGCGCTTGACCAGGTCTTCGGCGTATTTCTGCCGCGTGGTTTTCATGCCTCGAATGGTTTTATACATCATTGGCTGGGTCGCAGACGGTTCATCCGCCTCGTTATGACCATGTCGGCGATAACAGATCAGGTCTATTACCACGTCACGGTTAAACTCGCGGCGAAAATCACAGGCAATTTTCATGACATGATGCACCGCTTCGGGGTCATCGGCATTGACGTGAAAAATGGGTGCGTGCACCATCTTGGCGATGGCAGTGCAATACAGTGTTGAACGGGTATCGAGTAGATTGCTGGTAGTGAAACCTATCTGGTTATTGATGACGATATGCATCGTTCCGCCAACCGCGAAACCGCGTACCTCCGACATCTGGAACAATTCCATCACCACGCCCTGGCCGGAAAAAGCGGCATCACCGTGAACCAGTATGGGCATGACCGTGTCGAGGCTGGTATCCCTGCGACGAACCAGGCGAGCACGTGCAGAACCCGCCACCACCGGGTTGATTATTTCCAGGTGTGATGGATTAAAGGCCAGCGCCATGTGCACCTCGCCGCCCGGGGTCTGAATATCGGATGCAAAACCCAGGTGATATTTGACATCACCGGGTCGGTCGGGATCATTCTTGGCGTGGTTGCCTTCAAACTCATCAAATAACATGGAGGGAGACTTTCCGAGGATATTGACCAGTACGTTCAATCGTCCCCGGTGTGCCATGCCTATCACGACTTCTTCAACTTCACGGGCGCCGGCATACAGCATGGTTTCATGCAGCAACGGTATCAGGCTGTCACCGCCTTCAAGTGAAAACCTCTTCTGGCCGACGTATTTTGTATGCAGGTATTTTTCCAGGCCTTCTGCTGCTGTCAACATCTGCAAAATACGAAGCCGGTCATCGTTGGTGACGTCGTAGAAACCCTGCGATCCTTCCAGTCTTTTCCGCATCCAGTCGCGCTTTGCGGTATCGACCATGTGCATATACTCAGTACCGATGCTCTGACAATAAACCCGCTCACACAACTCCAGGATATCTTTGAGCTTCATACGGGGTGCAGCGATCGCGAGTGATCCGGTGTCGAACTCGTGCTCAAGGTCGTTGGTGGTCAGGTCATGGAAGTCGAGTTGCAGGTCGGCAACCGGTGCGTGGTGCGGCTTGCCCATCGGGTCAAGTTTTGCAACCTCATGCCCACGGATACGGTAGGAGTTGATCAGACGCGATACGCTGGCCTGTTTGTGGTCAGTGAATTCGGTTGTTGTTCCCGGGTACCCTTTATTGGACAAGGGCAGGTTACGAAAACGTTCACCAACTTCAATATGACCGGTTTCAGGTGCTTGTGCAGTGGGCATGCTTTCAAAATATTTGCGCCATTGTTCAGGTACTGCGCCGGGGTCTTCCAGCCAGGTTTCATACCAGGCTTCAATGAAGGACGCATTGCCGCCATAGAGGTGCGAGGTCAGGTATAACTGCTCCAGTGTTGAGCTCACTATTTCTTTGCCTTTCGGGTTCTGCCATTTGAAGAAATACAGGTGCTGAAACAAAAAAACATACAACACCCTAAAATGTTTTTTACAAACATTTCACAGCCTAACTTTACAGTATAACTGACAGAAGATGCTGATGGTACGTGCATTGTGCCGAAGGACTGGATTTTTAATCGAGGTCGTTTTACACATCACCAATGCAGTCGTAAATCAGCCTGCATCTGTCAACAGGAAGTGGCCGTTGTTGACCAGTTTTGTCAGCGTATCCAGGGAAGCCTGATCCAGCATGCCGGTCCTGATTCCGGGTTGCTCACTTGCACACAGGGTTTCAGCCAGGACGACGCTGCAGTCATATGCCTGGCCGGCAGCATACAGCCGGGCACCTTCCGCATTATCAATCCATGTCAGGCGTGTCCAGGGGTTGCGGTGCAGTCTGGCGTCGTCTTTTAACGCGTTGAGCAAATCTTCGGAACTTACCATTGCAGGCGGTGGCATTGGATCATGCGCCAGTCTGAAACGGCTTAAAAAAGCAGCCAGGTAGTTGTTTAGATTCCTATTCGCATCAATGCCATCCAGCATCAGTTTTTTCAAACTTAGCAGTGCTTTCCGGTCGATCTCACCTGCCCGCGTTGCAGTTTGCAGGTCAGGGTCTTTGTATCGGCCTCCTTCATGATCGGAGAAGGCCAGCCACTCACCCCATCCCTGTAAAAGATCGGCCATGGAGGGTGCCCGGGACCCGATCGACCAGGTCATACCCGGTTCCAGCGCGATACCATGGTGGGCTACATTGGGGGGCAGGTAGAGCATATCACCCGGTTCCAGTACCCACTCCTGTTCGGCTTCAAATTGTTTCAGAACATTTAGCGGGCAGTCATTCAGCAAAGCTGGTTCGAAAGAAAGGGCGATCTGCCAGCGCCGCCTTCCTTCAGCCTGCAACAGGAACACATCATATTGATCAACATGTGGACCCACCGAACCACCAGTGGCTGCGTAACTGATCATCAGGTCATCAAGCCGCCAGCTTGGGATGAAATTAAACTGCTGCATCAGGACCTGCAACGGGGCGTAGTGTTTTTCCACATCCTGCACCAATAGGGTCCAGTTTTTATCCGGCAGAGTGGCAAAATCAGCCGCGCTGAAGGGGCCATGCTCGAGTGTCCAGTCAGCGGCTTCGGCTGTTCCCCTGACCAGCCGAGACTCGGCCATTTGCTCACAGGCGAGACCCGCCAGGTCATCTCCATCAAGCAGTGGTTCGAACTCTGTAATGGCCTGCCGGATCAGGCAGGGTTGCTTTTGCCAGTAATGCTCGAGAAATTGCTGAGTGCTCCATGTTCCCAGCGGGGCGCTCACAAGCCGTTCCGGTCCAGTGAATGCGCCATCTCTGCGGCATTGCCCGTATATGCCCCGGGCGTCAGCTTCAATAAGCGCTGCTTGGCGGAGGCTGGAATCTCCAGTGTCTGAACAAACTCCTCAAGTATTTCCGGGTTGATCGCCTTGCCGCGTGTCAAAGCTTTGAGCTGTTCATAAGGGTTCTCAATGCCATACAAACGCATCACGGTCTGGATAGGTTCTGCCAGTACTTCCCAGCTTCTATCGAGATCGTCAGTGAGTGCCTGCTCATTCAGTCGAAGTTTGTCCAGGCCTTTGAGCAGGGAAGCATAGGCGATCATGCCATGACCTGCGGCGGTGCCTATGGTGCGCAATACGGTTGAATCAGTCAGGTCCCGCTGCCAACGGGAAACCGGCAGTTTTTCCGCCAGGTGGCCCAACAGGGCATTTGCAACACCCAGGTTACCCTCGGCATTTTCAAAATCTATCGGGTTGACCTTGTGTGGCATGGTGGATGAGCCGACTTCACCGCTGATGGTTTTCTGGCTGAAATAACCGATAGAAATATAGGCCCAGATATCCCGGCACAGATCTATCAGAATGGTATTGTAACGGCTTAATGTGTGAAAGCTCTCGGCCATCCAGTCATGCGGTTCGATTTGTGTTGTCCATGGGTTCCAGGTCAGATTCAGCGACTCAACAAACTGCTGGGCAAACAGTGGCCAGCTTACTTCCGGGCATGCACTTATATGTGCATTGAAATTACCGACCGCGCCGTTGATTTTTCCGAGTATGGGCTGCCGCGAAAATTGATTGACCTGTCGCTGCAAACGTATTGCCACATTGGCTATCTCTTTACCCAGGGTGGTGGGGGAAGCTGTCTGTCCGTGTGTGCGCGACAGCATGGCGACATCGGCATATTCGCTAGCCATGGCTTGCAGTGTGCAATGTATATCTGCAAATACCGGCATCAACAGGCGCTCACGTGCATCCAGCATCATCAGTGCATAGGAAAGGTTGTTGATGTCCTCCGAGGTACAGGCAAAGTGCAGAAATTCTGATAGCTTGTTCAGTTCATCCTGTTTTTCAAAACACTCTTTCAGATAGTACTCAACCGCCTTGACATCATGGTTTGTGGTGGCTTCGATGGCTTTGACCCGTTGTGCTGCGTCCAGGTTAAAGTCTTGAATCAGGTCATTGAGAAAGGCATTGGCTGTTTCGCTGAGGCTTGATACCTGTGGAATATCGGCGCTGGCCGCCAGCGCCTGGAACCAGCGGATCTCAACGACAACGCGGTAACGGATCAGGCCGTATTCACTGAAAATTTCACGTAGGCTGGCGGTGCGGTTCGCATAACGTCCATCAACAGATGAAACGGCGGTCAGGGATGAAAGTTGCATGATTTTTTAGCTCTGTTTGAGGCTGCGTTATGATACCACTGACATCCGTGATATGGGCAAGGAATGCACCTGGCTTTGCAACGAAGAACCGATGTGTTTTCCGGCTTCGCCTGGGCTCACCCGGGGTGCCGCCAGGGGTTGAAGCAGCTGTGACCGGCGGATACGTATGCTTGTTGCCGGTCGTTGACCACGGCATTTCAATACCCTGACCTGAAGGTCGCCATCATCTGCTGTCAACTGCAGTCGTAATACGGCGGGTGATGAGGTGCTTGCGGCTTTACTACCCTGGAACAGGAAAACGGCTTTTTGCGTGCGTTCTGCCGCCAGTTGTAAACGCCGCAGTTCACTGAAGGACGGGATATCGGGCCAGGCCAGCATTGCACCGCCGGATATACCACGCACGACCTGCTCACAGGCCCATAAGGATTCGCCCCTGTTTTGCGTGCGGATTAACAGCAGTTTTTCCAATGCCAGGCCATGGCCGTGCAGGGCAGGCGGGTAGGGTATCCACGGCGGGTCGATCATGCTGATCCAATGATTCCCCCGGCTAAGCCGCGCCAGCAACGGCAACAACAGGCTCAGCTCCCCGCAACCGTTTGTATCATTGACGAGTTCTGTGATTGCACCCAGCGGCCATCCGCCGCCCGGCAGTGCCTCATCCAGGAGGGCGTGGCCGGTGCTGAGTGTTGGTATGCGGTGTGAAACCTGCTTGCCGCGCCACAGCAGTGGGTGAGAGGTTAAAGTTGATACCGTTGCAGATGCCATTGCCGGGGAGGGGGAGCCAGTGCCGCTGCTCAGTTTTCCAGGCGGGGCCGTATAACACCCACAGCCCGACCTTCGATGACGAGTTCCTGGTACCGCAGGTCGACCTGGATAGGCTGAAATTCAGGGTTCTCCGGTAACAGGCTGACACGGTGACCACTGCGTTTAAAACGTTTGACTGTTACTTCGTCATCAAGTCGTGCAACCACAATCTGTCCGTTGTGGGCCTCTGGTGTGCGGTGTACCGCCAGCAGATCACCATCCAGAATACCGGCATCGATCATACTGTTACCCTCAACCCGCAAAAGATAATGTGGTCGGGATGAAAATAAAAGCGGATCCACCCTGTACTCATTTTCAATGTTTTCCTGGGCCAGAATCGGACTGCCGGCGGCGACCCGTCCAACCAGTGGCAGAGGTGTGCGTCTGCTGTTGGATGGCGGCAGGTTGGAGGACGACAGGGCGGTAAGGGTGATGCCACGCGAGCGTCCCGCTTCAATCCGGATCACAGCCTTGCGCTCGAGTGCACGTAAATGGCTCTCTGCGGCGTTTGGTGAACGAAATCCGAAGTGCTTTGAGACATCATTTCTCGTGGGAGGGAATCCGGCGGAATCAATGTGATCGGATATGAACGTAAGAATTTCCTTTTGACGTTTTGTCAGTGGTTTTTCAGTCACTTTTGGTAGCCCTGTATTTGATACTGTAAATATATACAGTATTAAGGTTTTATTCAACTACCAATAGTTGGGTTCAAAGTGACCTTGGGGAGGTCCCGGCCTTCGCCGGGATGACGTTGCGAGTACTCAGTGTATTGTTCGGGTTAGAAAGGTAATTCCAGCGCATCGCAAATGAAATGGTTGAGTTGGCATGCTGTACTGAAAATTTTGACAGATTCGTCAACAAGGGTTGAACTGAGTGCCAGTTTTACGTCGAGCCCTGCCATCACGTAAAAACTCTTACGTTTCAGGTCATCAATATGTCTTGAGTCAGGTAAGTAACCCCGTGGCGGGCGTTTCAGTGAGTCCCCCTGGATACCACCGAGTTTCCTGAGTGCGGAAGAACGGGACAGCTTCTCCCAGGCGGAAGGGTTGTCGGTGATGAACTCCCGTATCTGACCCAGTTGCCTGGCCGGTGGACGCCATATGCCGCCACCAACAGAGATGTGATCGGTTTCAATGTGCAGGTAAAAACCGGGGGCGTGGGCATCACGGCCGGCCTGGTGTCTGAAATGGCAGGCAGCATGGGTTTTGTAGGGTGTTTTGTCCTTGGAGAAACGTGTGTCCCGATAAATACGAAACATGGAACCACCATGCGCTCGGGGGTCTGCATTGTAGAAAGGTGCGATGAACTTCAGTCGCGGTGCAATGCTGCGAATGTATTCACCCATCGGTTGAACAACAGACTCGTGATAGCGTTGCTTGTTGGTGTTAAACCAGTCACGGTTATTGTTATTCTTAAGCTCATTGAAAAAGGCGAAAAAGTCATTTGGAAAGCCATTAAATCCTGACATTTTTTATGTATTTACCTGAAGTAGGGATAGCGCCAGTAACCTCTGCCATAATACGGATAATGCCAGTAGTAAGGCCGGTACATACCGTAATAGTCATAATAAACCCTGTTCCTGAGTTTAGGCCACAGGATCATGAAGTCAAAATCCACCACCGGAAAACGATAATCGTATTCACCCACCTTGCGTACATCAAGATGGATGATCTTGCCGGTTACAGTGACTTCACGGCCCTTCTTAAAAACTTCCGGGTCGTAAAAACCGGGTTTACAGGCGATGAACCGTCCTTCGACCTGATCAGATTTTTTCGGGCGCATTGATGTTTGTAACGGTTTCGATAGAATTTCAAAACAGGTGTAGTCGTTGTCCGGCCGGGTTTCCAGTATGACCCCACCCCAGCGTACTGGTGTTTCCAGGTTTTTTTCGGAGATGTCCTTCGGAACCAGTGAAGTGTAATCTCCCTGCAGTTGTTCCGGGATGGTGGTGCAGGCGGAAACCAGCAGAGCACTCATCAAAATCAGGCTACTTGTACAGATCAGGCGGTTCATTCCTTTCCTCCGTTATATCAACAACTGCGCGCTATTTTTCGACATGATCAGGATACTGAGCCTATCTGGAATCGGTTGATCAGGTCTGTCAATTCCGCTTCATTACCTGTTTTTCTTGAATAGCGGCATAAGGTGTAGAGCTCAGCAATCCTGAAAATTGCATCACCTTTGTATTCTAATTGACCTCCGGCATTTGCTGCGAGTTCCATGGCACCCATTGAGGGGTGTGAAACAAAACCGGCTTTTTCCAGTTTTCTAATGAATTTACCCCATAAACGCAGCAGTGGATCCGGCTTTTTTGGTGACCTGAACTTCAACAGCATGGGGACCAGCAGAAAAATAATTGCACCGGTGATCAGGATAATGCCGACCATGGCCATGACAAGTTTGGCCGGGCCAAGAAACTCCCAGCCAAAAATTGAGAACAGGCGTGACTGGCGGTCAGAGCCGAATGCAACCACCCAGTTGTTCCAGCCGCGCTGAAATAGATCAAAGGTATTACGTGCATTTCTAAGCCATTGAAAATCCAGCAAGTAGCGGCGCTGATCAAGAGAGTCAACGGCTCCCTGTTGCACACGTTCCGGTGCGACTGCAGCAGTGGGATCGATACGTGTCCAGCCGGTGCCCCTGACCCAGACTTCCGACCAGGCATGGGCATCGGACTGCCTGACCAGCACATATGAGCCGATGGGGTTGTAAAAGCCTCCCTGGTAACCAGTGACCACGCGCGCCGGAATACCGGCCATGCGCATCATGACGGTAAATGCCGATGCATAGTGTTCACAAAAGCCCTCTTTCGTATCAAACAGGAACTCATCTACCGTGTGCCGGCTTAGCAGTGGCGGGTTGAGCGTGTAGTGAAACTGCTGCTGGTTAAAATGCTGTAATGCCCTCCGGATGATCTCACTGTCGCTTTTGGCCTCTTTGCGCCAGTCTGCCATCATTTCAGCGGTTCTCGGATTGAACCCCTTGGGTAATTCACGTGCTGCCCTGAGCAGGGTTTGCCTGAGTACAGGGCTGTC
This sequence comes from Lysobacterales bacterium, assembly GCA_033791845.1. Classification (GTDB taxonomy): domain Bacteria; phylum Pseudomonadota; class Gammaproteobacteria; order Xanthomonadales; family SZUA-36; genus SZUA-36. The sequence continues at coordinate 12,750 of JASJFX010000027.1, forward strand.
CTGGAAATTTGGATCTGAGGCCATGGTGTAACTACGCAACCGGGTGACCGGGCGGGACGCGATTAACTGGTAATCCACCGTCATTTTTGTTTTGCGGGGCGTCATCGCGGGGTAATCCAGGGCAAACAACCAGCGCTGTTCCGTCGGCTCCATCTGCACCTCATACCGAAAGGGCGCTATGTTGGGATCGGGCTTTGTATCGGCCAGCAGGTTGCGGCTGAGGTAACTGACTTCCCAACTGCGGCCGTCGAAATTCCAGAATACCGGGCCACGCCAGTAAAGATCACTGTTTCTCGGCATACCGCCTTCGAACTTGGCGCGAAACGCCGGTGAGTCGTCCATAAAAAGGTTCTGAATGCTGCCAGGCGTCATGGAGTCGGATAAGCCGGAACGGGCGTCCAGGGCATCTTCAGGCAGCCCCCAGAGTGGGCTGCCCCAGCGTGGAAACAATAAAAAAAGCGTAATGCCAACCGGCAGGGCAAGCGCCATCAGGGAGGCGCCGAAACCCAATTCTGTTAACAGGTTGCGATCGGTTTCCGGTTCTTCGCTCAGTACGCTGAAGGCTTCGCATCTTTGCAAATACATGAAAGCGATCAACGAGCTGAGCAGGCAGGCAATAATATAGATGATCATTGGAATGCCCTGCGAGAACAGGAACTGGGTACCACACAGGAACAGACCCAGGCTGGTGACAATACGGGCATCACGGATTCGGAAAGTTTCCAGTAATTTCAATGACAGCATCAGCACCAGCATGCTGACCGCCGCGCGTCTTCCAATGAGTCCGCCATAGGTGGTGACCAGCACGGTTACCGCCAATACTGTCGCGAGTACCCGCAACATCATTGGTATGGGTTTCCAGTGGCGGAACTCCGCAATTATTCGCCATACAATGGGCAAAAGCGTAATCGGCACAAGATGAAACGGCATACTCGCCAGTTGTGGAAGCATACTGACGAGGAGCGACGTGATGACCCATAATGCACTGAGACGGTTTAGCCTGGCTGTAGGCAAAGATTTCACCGCAGGTATAACGCCAGTGATTCCAGGCACCGTGACCGGTGACTTTCGCCTTTGCCCACTGGTATCGCGGTGTCAGGAAGTATCAGGCTATAAGATAGCTGTTTGTGGTCTGCGGCAATGACCCATGCGGTGAGAATGGATAAGCGTGTTTCAACATCGCTGCCCTTCAAACTATCCCAGTCCAGTTCGCATGCATCTTCACGCGGGGTTTCCATTTCCAGGCTGTAAAGTTCGTCATGGCGTGCACTGGCGCGCCATGCAACCCGCTGAATGGAATCACCCGGCTGGTATTTTCGCAGTCCATGAATTTCGTCACCATCCCCCCGGGTGGCACGGCCTGACTGGCCATGGCCTGTTTTTGGTAGCGCTGGGGCTTTTCTTGCGGGTGCAGGATAGACCAGACAGCGGGTTTGGGGAAAAACCCATGACCAGGCCTTAAAAAGTCCCAGGGGGAAACGGGTTTCCAATCGAAAAGAGGGCATTTCCAGCCATCCACGTGTCTCCGTTGGACGCTTTAGAAGAAAAGAGTCGTAGGAGTTGAGCTTGAAATCCTTGCAGTCCTGGGACTGTCTGAACCCGGCCTGGATCGCAAATCGCTGGCGCTCATTCCCGTTGGAGACAAAGACACGGAAATGTGCGTATTCACCGCAAAAAACCGGTTCAGAAAAGACACTGTCAATTTTCAGCCCGGACAGGTTGCGGTAGGCAATCAATGTGGTCAATTGAGCAATGGTGGCGAGCAGAAATACCAGCATCAGGGCCATGTTGTTATTAAAATTAAGACCGCCGAGCGCCATGAAGACCAGCATGACCCCAAAGCCCCAACCAAACTTTGTAGGTAGTACAAAAACATGACGATACACCAACTCAAAAGGCGGCGTCATGGGGCCGCGCTTATTTCGAACCCGCTGCTTGATCCGGTCTGAAATGGTGTTGGTTAAAGACTTGCCTGGTGGTGGGGCGACGACCGTTACCATTGGCTGACTCAGGGGACTGCGACCTGGTTTAACAAGTTGGAAATCTGCTCTTTGACGGAAGTTTCCATGCCATGCGGTACGGTCATACGATGACGGGCGAGACTGGGAAAAATGGCCTTGACGTCTTCCGGAATGGCGAAATCCCTGCCTTCCAGGAATGCATAGGCCTTGCTGCAATGCAGCATTGCAATACCGGCCCTGGGTGACAGGCCGGTTTCAAACCAGCGACTGTTCCGTGTTCCTGCCAGTAATGCCTGTACGTAGTCCAACAGGGCCTGGCTGACGTGTACCTTCTCGCAATCCCGGGTGAGTTGCAACACATCATCAGGGCTGATGATAGGCTGTGTATCCTGCAGTACCAAAGCCCTGTCCCTGGCCGTTAACAGTTCACGCTCAATTTCCGGTTCAGGGAAGCCAAGCGAAATACTCAGCAGAAAACGGTCCAGTTGGGAGTCGGGCAGGGGGAATGTGCCGCCCAGGTCAAGCGGGTTCTGGGTGGCAATCACAAAAAATGGTTTGGGCAAGGTATGTGTTTCACCCTCGATGGTGACCTGGCCTTCCGCCATTGCTTCGAGCAGGGCGCTTTGCGACTTGGGTGTGGCCCGGTTAATCTCATCGGCCAGCACAAGCTGAGAGAAAATCGGACCCGGGTGAAATTCAAATTTTTCCCGGTCCCGGTTGTAAATGGAAACACCCAGAATATCTGCCGGCAGCATGTCACTGGTAAACTGTATGCGTTGGTAACGAACGCCGATGACGGCTGCCAGCGCGTGTGCAAGCGTGGTTTTACCAACACCGGGTAAATCTTCGATTAACAGGTGACCGCGTGCCAATAAGCAGCTGAACGCAAGTTTCACCTGCTGCTTTTTGCCCATGACAATGTTGTTGACCGTGTTGACCGCATTGTTCAGGCGATCATGACGATGACCTTCGGGGTCAGGGGTCTGTAAGGAGAATTCCATTAATTTTCAGGGCTCCAGTAAACTATTTATTTTTGCTGCACAAATGAAATCATTTTCAGACAGGCCGCCAATCGCATGCGTGGTGTATTTCACTTCACAATAATTATATCCAGCTGAAAAATCCGGGTGGTGACCTTGTTGTTCTGACATGTAGGCCATGGCATTGATGAATGAAATTGTAGCTGAAAAATTTTTGAACCTGAGCTTTCTTTTAATACCTTTTTTATCCCCGGTCAGTTGCCAGCCGGGTAATTGCTCAAGATGCCGGATTGAAAGCGGTTCATCCAGTGGACAAACGCCGCCTTCACAAGGTTTACAGTGCTTATTCTCTAAATTAACCAAACCCTCTCCCTGGACTGACAGGCTCGAAAACACATTTCGGCCCTTTGGTCATAGCCACGCTCCTGCCACAGTATACATTTACTCGCACTGAAACTCATTTCATGGAAGTATCTGACTTCAGCAGCAACTTTTGAGTACACTCCTTACACCACACGAGGCTTGGGTCATACTGACATGTCAAACACGCAATCAAAATGCACAGCGCTCATATTGCCCGGTGGTGGCGCACGTGGTGCCTACCAGGTCGGTGTGCTCAAGGCCGTCAGTGAATTGACGGTCGCAGACGTCAATCCTTTTCCTGTGATATGCGGAACCTCGGCCGGTTCGATCAATGCGGCGGTTTTGGCCAGCCATGCCCATGAGTTTTCAACCGGGGTTGACCGGTTGGAACAATTCTGGCGAAGTATGTTTTGCGCACGGGTTTACCGCACCGATGCATGGACGGTATTAAAATCCGGCATGCGTTTCGCACTTACCCTGTTGTCCGGCGGTCTGATCAAGACGGACCCAAGGGCTTTTCTGGATAACATGCCGCTACGAAGGTTTCTGGAAGATCACCTGCAGTTGGAGGGTATTCAGACTGCACTGGACCTGGGTGCATTACGCGGTGTGGCTGTTACGGCATCCGGTTACACCAGTGCCACTGCAACCAGCTATTTCCAGGCGCAGGATAATATTGATGAATGGCAACGTACACGCCGCCGGGGGCTGGCTTCAAAACTGAATGTAAGCCACTTGCTAGCCTCAGCAGCCCTGCCGATTCTTTTTCCGGCAGAGCGCATCGGCAACGAATATTTTGGCGATGGTGGTATGCGTATGGTTGCTCCACTGAGTCCCGCCATACACCTGGGTGCGAACCGGATCATGGTGATTGGCACACGTGACGAAAAGCCTGACCTGCCGCCCGAGAGCCCTACAGAGTATCCAACTGCCGGTGAAATTGGCGGTTACCTGATGGATACCATCTTCATGGATACGCTTAATGCCGACCTGTCGCGGATGAGGCGTATCAACAAGACCCTGAAGCTTATACCTGAAGAAAAACGTCAACAGACTGATTTAATTAATATCAACAGCCTGGTGATCAAGCCCAGCAAGGATTTACGCTATGTTACACAGGCCCATGTCAATGATATACCCCGCAGTGTACGGGTTTTATTGCGCACACTGGGTGGCTGGGGCAGGGACTGGCGCATGGCCAGTTACCTGTTGTTTGAGTCCGCCTATTGTGGAGAGTTGATTGACCTTGGTTACACCGATGGTATGAGCGCGAAACAGGAGATTATCCATTTCCTGCAAAACTAGGGGCTGTCTCAATCAGCCAGTTTGCGTTGTTCCGTTTCCACGTGCTCCGGTTCCGCCTGCTCCGGTTCAGCGGGTTTGACCACTGGGACGACAGGGTTGTTTTTACTTTCACGAGGGAAGTCATCGACTGCGATGACCAGGGCACTTGCCTTTTGAGCCAGTCGCACCATGGTCGCCTGTTCCTCGGTGATCACGCCACTTTCCGTGGCACGTTTAACCAGTCCCTCGTAATTTTCAAAGTTGACGGATTGTTTCAAAGCATTCTTGATGGCGCGCTCGGCAGCCTGGGCTTGGAGCACAAGGTGGAATGCCTTGTTAACACGACCGGTAGCGTCATCGCGGTCCGAGATAAATACGCCGTCGGTTAAGCGATCCCTGCTTTCATTTTCACTGAGCAATATCTGCGCCACGGCTTTAACTGTTTTATCGGACGGTCCGCTATATGGCCTACCGAAGGGAAACACGATTAAGCGAACAACCCGGCCAAGTACGGGTACGGGAAAATTCTGGATGACACCCAGCAAAGCTTGCTGGATACGATACAGACTGTCGTCCATGGCCCACTGAAGCAGCGGCAGGTCAGCAGCTGGGCGACCATTATCTTCAAACCTCTTCAGTACGGCGCTACCCATATACAAATGGATTAACACATCCGCCAGTCTGCCTGACAGTTTTTCCTTGAATTTGAATTTGCCGCCCAGCAGTACCAGTACCATGTCTGCCATGAATGCAAACGCCGCACTCATCCGGCTGAGTTGCCGGAAATAATTTGCATGCGGACCTTTCACCGGCGCCGGTGTCATCCGACTACCGGTTAAACCCAGTAAGAGACTGCGTACCATGTTGCTTAAGGCAAATCCAACATGGCTGAAAAGGGCGTTGTCAAATGTTCGCCTGGCCTGGCTGTTGGCAATGCCGGTTACAGCGTTCATTTCCTTTAACAGGCAGGGATGTGCCCGGATCGCGCCCTGGCCAAAGATTATCATTGAACGGGTCAGGATGTTGGCGCCTTCGACAGTGATGGCGATTGGCAGGGTCTGGTAAGCACGGGCGAGGTAATTATTGGGCCCCTGGATAATGCCTTTGCCTCCGTGTACATCCATGGCATCGATGATGCATTGACGGTTGCCTTCGGTGAGCTTGTATTTATTGATTGCCGACAGCACACCGGGTTTTTCGCCCTGATCAAGCGCGATCAGGGTTAACAACCGTGCCGCGTCCATACGGTAAGTTCTGCCGCCTATCCTGGAAAGTGGTTCTTCAATGCCGCCAAAATGACCTATAGGTACATCGAATTGAGTTCGAATCCTGGCGTACGCCCCGGTCAGCATGGTGGCCATTTTTCCACCTGCCACTCCAAGTGACGGCAATGAAATAGCGCGTCCCGCAGCCAGGCTCTGCATCAACATACGCCATCCCTGTCCCAGTCGTGATTGGCCACCGATTACCCAGTCCATCGGAATGAATACGTCCTTTCCACGGGTTGGACCGTTCATGAACACTGCGCCAACCGGCAGGTGGCGATTGCCTATTTCGATACCGGGCGTGTTGGTTGGAATCAACGCACAACTGATGCCAAGGTCGGTCGTGTCGCCCAGCAGGCCATCCGGGTCGTATGCACGGAAAGCAAGACCAAGCAATGTCGCAACAGGGGCGAGGGTTATATAACGTTTATTCCAGCTAACCCGTAAACCCAGAACTTCTTTGCCTTCAAAAGTACCTTTGCACACGACACCCTTATCCGGCATGGCGCCCGCATCGGAACCGGCCAGCGGTGATGTCAGTGCAAAGCAGGGGATTTCCTGACCACTGGCGAGACGCGGCAGGTAATGGTTTTTTTGCTCCTCAGTACCGTAGTGCAGCAGTAATTCGCCAGGACCGAGCGAGTTAGGCACCATGATGCTGACAGCTGCAGTTATATTGCGGCTGGCGATCTTCATTACCACGGCGGAATTGGCCTGGGCGGAAAACTCGAGACCACCGTACTCCTGTGGAATGATCATGCTGAAAAAGCGATTGTCGCGAATAAACTGCCAGACCGGCTCGGGCAAATCCTTGTGCTTTTCACTGATTTCCCAGTCGTCAAGCATCAGGCACAATTCTTCAACCGGACCGCTAATGAATACCTGTTCACGTTCACTGAGTTTGGGGGGTGGTTGCCGTAACAGGCGCCGCCAGCGGGGCTTGCCACTAAATAATTCAGCATCCCACCAGACGGTGCCGGCTTCGAGCGCCTCGCGCTCGGTGGATGAGAGTTTTGGCATCACCTTTCGATACACACTGAATAAGCGGTTGCTGATAAACAGCCGGCGCAGAGGTTTGAAAGCGAAGCCTGCAAGACTGACAGTCGCTATGCCCAAAGACCAGCGGAACCAGGCTGGAATTTCATAAAAGTGACGGAGTTCAGTAAACGCGAAGGTTAACCCGGCGAGGATAGCAATAGAGATCAGCAACGGTATACGGTAGTAAGCCAGTAAAAGTACTGAGAATACCAGCAAAACCAAAAAAAGAGCGGTCATACATGTCCTCGCTTTTACGTGGCAAATTAGTCAAGTTGACCCGGTGACAGGATCAATTCATTTTACGGGTAAATATCATAGATGAAAATGGCTCAGGATGGTAACTCAACATATTCCGAAAGCTGATTGCATGCCAGCCTTTGTCAGCTTAAAATTAACTGTTGTCTCGAGTTAAATAAAAAGAAACATTTATTGTCTAATATATTCTTTTATTTCAATCAATTATAGGGAGTTCTTAAGTGTCTGTTGAGCGTACATTATCAATTATTAAACCCGATGCAGTTGCGAAAAACGTCATCGGCGAAATTTATGGCCGTTTTGAAAAGGCCGGACTGAAGATTGTTGAGGCCAGAATGCAGCATTTGAGCCGCGAAGAAGCCGAAGGTTTTTACGCGGTTCACAAAGAACGTCCATTTTTTAACGACCTGGTTGCGTTCATGACCTCGGGCCCGGTGATGATCCAGGCTCTTGAAGGTGAAGATGCCATCGCGTTGAACCGCAAGTTAATGGGCGCCACCAATCCTGCAGAAGCTGAGGCGGGTACCATTCGCGCAGATTTTGCAAAAAGCATCGACGCCAACGCAGTGCATGGTTCTGATGGACCGGACACTGCCAGAACCGAGATCGCCTACTTTTTTGGCGCCTGAAGACACAAATAGTCAAATCGCCGTGAATGCTGTCAAAAGTCGCATAAACCTGCTTGATTTCGATGAGGCTGGTTTACGCGGTTTTTTTGAGTCTATCGGTGAAAAGCCTTTCCGGGCCCAGCAGATACTGAAATGGGTTTACCACCACGCGGAAACCGATTTCGGGGTAATGACCGATCTTGGTATTGTCTTGCGCCAGAAACTGAATTTAATTGCAGAGATACGTCTGCCTGAAATTCTCCGCGAACAACGTTCGGCCGATGGTACGGTGAAATGGCTTATCGGCTTTCATGGTGGTAATGCGGTTGAAACAGTCTATATCCCTGAACCCAGGCGCGGTACTTTATGCGTGTCTTCGCAGGTTGGTTGTGCGCTGAATTGTTCTTTTTGTTCAACCGGAGCACAGGGTTTTGCACGCAATCTGAGTACCGGTGAAATCATCGGGCAGGTCTGGCTTGCGGCGAAGGCACTGGGGCATGAGCGAAATGGTCTGCGTAAAATCACCAATATTGTGATGATGGGTATGGGTGAACCCCTGCTCAATTTTGATGCGGTTGTACCGGCTTTGTCGCTGATGCGTAATGACCTTGGTTTTGGTTTTGCTGCCAGGCGCGTCACCGTAAGCACTGCAGGCCTGGTCCCGGGTATCTATCGTCTGCGTGAAGCCATTGATGTTGCTCTCGCCGTATCACTGCATTCGCCTGTAGATGCTGTGCGTGTTGAACTGGTTCCTCTCAACCGCAAGTATCCCATTGCTGAGTTGATGCAGGCTTGCAGGGATTACGTCTCTGAAAAACACAAGCGTACGGTGACCTTCGAATACACATTGATCGATGGCGTCAATGATCACCCTGAGCAGGCACGAAAACTGGTAAAATTACTCAGAACCGTACCGAGCAAGCTTAATCTGATACCCTTTAACCCGTTTCCAGGCACTCAATACCGTTGTTCAAGCCAGGATCGTATCACCAGGTTTCAGGAAATTGTGATGCAGGGTGGGATAGTTGCAACGGTGAGAAAGACCCGTGGAGAGGACATCGACGCGGCCTGTGGACAATTGGTCGGCAGGGTACAGGATCGTACCAAGAGAAGTGAACGTATAAAAACAAAAATAGCGGAACTCACCCCATGACTAAGTACAGACCTCCTATGTTTTTCGCAGGAAACGTGTTTTCCAGGAGACCATTACGGCTGTTTTCTTCAGTCATTTTGGCCGCTTTCATCAGTGGCTGTGCATCACAGAATAAAGAAGAAGATCCCTATAATGAAACCAATACGCAAAAGGCGGTGCAATCCAATACAGCTCTAGGCCTCGAATACATGAACCGGGGCCAGTATGAGGTGGCCATGGGTAAATTGAAGAAGGCTGTCAGGGAAGATCCGAATTATGCGCCGGCTCAGACGGTACTGGCAGTGCTCTATGAACGTCTCGGTGAATTTGAATTGGCGGGCAAGCACTACAAGAAGGCCTATGAGGCGGATCCTACTAATGGTGATGTGAATAATAATTACGGTGTTTACCTGTGCCAGACCGACAAGGAGCGTCAGGCAAATGAGCATTTTTTAAAGGCCCTGGATGACCCGTTTTACAGTTCCCCTTCCATTGCTTTGACGAATGCCGGTTCCTGTGCACTTAAAAGTGGTGACTTGGTCGCTGCCGATGAGTACCTGCGTCGCGCACTAGCAATTGAACCGGACTTCTCGGATGCTTTGATGAATATGTCCAGGTTGGCCTATAAACAGAATAAATACCTGACAGCGCGGGCGTTCATGCAAAGGTATGAACAAATCGCCAGTCATAACGCAGAAACCCTGCTGCTTGCTTACCAGTTAGAGACAGCGTCGGGTAACCGAAAGGCCGCATCGGCATACAAATTGATGCTGGAAAGCAACTTTCCCGAATCTGAACAGACCGCTGAGGTCCGGAGGCTCTCTGGAAAATGAAAGAACAACAACCATTAATCCCAATGGCCAGGGGTGAGTACCTTAAATCCTTAAGGACAAAACGGAAGCTTTCTCTTGCCGATGTTGCCAAAGCGATCATACTGGACGAGAAGCTATTGGGAGACCTTGAGCAGGATAACGCCGGTCATATCGCCATGTTGTACAGAAATGGTTATATCCGGACCTATGCACGTTTTCTTAAGGTGCCTGAGGGTGAGATTTCGGCATTGCTGGAAGAAGCCGATTCAAAAGAATCCAGCTTACAGCATATTTTTGTTGAACCGCCAAAACGCAGTTCGATGGATAAGTGGTTGCGCGCCAGCGGTTATGTGTTGGCGTCTTTGCTGGTCGGCACCTTGGCCTGGCAATTCATACATGAAGCGGTGAGGCTGTCACAAAATGGTTCACGGCTTCAGAGTAACGGTGCAAACGTGGCGGATACTGAGGAACCGATTGGTCCCGTTCAACAACAGGAAATCAGTGGACCCGTTAACGCTTCAATTGCGCCACTGGGCGCTCTGCATGCCAGGAGTGAGGGGGGCATGGATACCGCCGAGCAGGCATGGGCAGCCTTGTCAAAACCGGTTTTACCCGATGGGGAAAGCAGTCTGCAAATCATGGTTTCAGCTGATAGTTGGGTTGAAATTATCGATGCCAGTGGTCAGGAACTTGAAATGGACCTGCTACGCGGGGGGAGTGAAAAAGCCTACCACGGTCAGCCGCCATACAAGATTCTGTTAGGTCGTGCGTCGGCAGTGCGTTTGTCGATGGATGGTGTAGCGGTGGATCTGAGCGCTTTTACGAAGGATGACGTTGCACAGCTAAGTTGGCCACAACAGTTACAGGCCGAAAATGAAGAGCCAGACGGCGACTGAAATGAATTCCCCTATTCGCTCAATTCGAGGGATGAACGACATCCTTCCTCAGGGTATGCACTATTGGCAACGTCTGGAAGATACGGCCGTGCAGGTTTTCGCGGCTTCTGGTTTTGAGCAGATCCGCTTACCGATACTTGAAAAGACAGAAGTTTTCACCCGTGGTATCGGATCAGCGACCGACGTTGTATCCAAGGAAATGTATAGCTTCAATGATCGCAACGACGAGTCGTTGAGCTTGCGTCCTGAAGGAACCGCAGGCGTGGTGCGTGCAGCCTTACAAAACGGGCTGTTGTATGGTCAGGCCAGACGGCTTTGGTACAGCGGTCCAATGTTCCGTTATGAGCGTCCGCAAAAAGGCCGCAGTCGGCAGTTTCACCAGATTGGAGCAGAGCTGTTTGGAGCCCCGGGTCCGGACGCCGATGCTGAGATACTGATGCTCGGCAGCCAGTTGTGGAATAGTCTTGGATTACATAATTTGCGCCTGGAAATCAATTCGCTGGGTAATACCCACGAACGCGCACGCTACCGGGACCAGTTGCACTCGTTTCTCAGCGCACATAAGGATGAGCTTGACGAACAGACCAACGAGCGGGCAGAACGAAACCCGTTGCGGGTGCTCGATAGCAAGGATCCAAAGGTCAGGGCACTACTCGAAGATGCACCCTTGCTGGCTGATCATCTTGGTGAAGACTCCCGCGGTCACTATGAGCGGCTAAAGCGTTACCTGGATCGTCTGGGGATAGAGTTTCATGAAAATCCACGCCTGGTGCGTGGGCTTGATTATTACTGCCATACGGTATTCGAGTGGATCACCGATGAGTTGGGTGCACAGGGTACTGTTTGTGCCGGTGGCCGTTACGATAACCTCATCGAATTGCAGGGTGGCAAACCCTGGCCCGGTATTGGATTTGCCATGGGTGAGGAGCGCCTGGTTGAACTACTGCGGCAAAAAGACGATATTGTGCCTCCGGTAAAACACGGTTACATAGTTGCGGTTGGTGAAAACAGCACTGAATCTGCCTTGAAACTCGCGTATGATTTGCGCGCCGGGGTTCCGGATCTGCACTTGATTATCAATTTGAATGGCGGCAGTTTTAAGACGCAGTTCAAACGTGCTGACCGAAGTGGTGCGTTATTCGCCCTGGTGTTGGGAGAAGATGAGATTCTCAATGGAAAGGTTACGATTAAATTTTTACGTAGCGGCGAGCAACAGTTAAACCTGGCTCGCGACGAGGTTGGGAGTTGGGTTCGTAGTTACATCGAAGCGCTATGAACTTTCTGCCGGTTAATGACCGGTGTAATTTAAAAATGATGGATTAATAAAAGTAATGTCGGAATTATATGATACCCATGAACAGGGTGAACGCGTAAAAAGTTGGTTACGGGAAAATGGCAGTGCCATTATCATGGGCCTGGTGCTCGCCTTTGGTTTGATGTTTGGTTTCAAACAGTGGCAGGCCTGGCAAACCAGTGAACGCCAGCAGGCATCAGCTGAATACCAGGTGATGGCCAGTCTGCTCGAGGCAAACAACATGGATGCCGCAGTTTCCAACTACGAAGTGTTGAAAGCAGAGTATTCAAAATCTGCCTACAGCTCAATGGCAGCCATGATGATGGCCAAAGCACGTTTGAATGCCGGACAACTTGACCTGGCTGCAAGGGACTTTGAATATGCGATGGAGTACGCCCAACCCGCACCGGTGAGAATAATTGCAAGGGAACGGCTTGCACGCCTCAGCCTGAGCCAGGGTGATACAGACGAGGCGCTGAAATTACTCGACGGGGCACCATCGGCTGTTGGATTTGAAGCACAGTTTGCCGAAATTCGCGGGGATATCTACCTGGCCAGGGGTGAAATTGAACTCGCGATCGCAAGTTACCAGGCTTCACTTGATGCACTTGAGGAAGGCGTTGGAAATCGTGAACTGCTTCAAATCAAACTGGAAGCACTCGGGGCTGCAGAGGCGGACCTTGGAGTGGATGAAAATGATGCCGGCGGGGGTGAAATGTGAGGCAATGGTTTATCCCTGCATTGGCGGCATTATTGCTGCTTAATGGTTGCAGTTGGATAAAAAGCTGGGGTGATGATGATGATCCGGATGCCCCTGCAGAACTGGTTGAGTTTGAGACAACGCTCAAAGTGGGCAAGGTGTGGTCTACCGATATCGGTAAAGGACTGGACAAAGCCGGCAGGCAAATCAGACCCGCATATTCATCAGGGGCACTATACGCAGCCGATTACAAGGGTCTGTTAGTGGCGCTTGATTCAGACAGCGGCCGTAAACGTTGGGAGATCAAGACTGAATTGCCATTTACCGGTGGCCCCGGGGTTTCAAATAACCTGTTGTTGATGGGCACTGAAAACGGCGAGGTATTCGCATTTGACGCAACCACCGGTACCCAGCTTTGGTCTGCGACGGTTACATCTGAAGTGCTTGCGGCACCGGCAGAGTCTGATGGTATCGTCGTTGTACGCTGTATAGACGGACGCGTATTCGGTCTTGATGTGAATACGGGTCAGCGTATCTGGGTCTATGACCACAATGTACCGTTGTTAACACTGAGGGGTAATGCACCGCTTTTATTGAGAGCTGGTGTGGTCTTTGTTGGTTACGATGGCGGCCAGGTTGTCGCCTTGAAGCTGGAAGACGGTACCCTGATGTGGGAACAGACACTGGTAACGACGGAGGGCCGTACTGAATTGGAACGCCTCTCGGATATCGATGGGCAATTGGTATTTATTGCTTCTGACCTTTTGGTGTCAAGTTATAAAGACCGATTGGCTTCTCTCGCGGCTGATTCCGGTCGCTTGCTCTGGTTTAAAGATATCTCTTCATCCACGGGTGTCTCGGTAGATCGTGTCAACCTGGCGGTCAGCGACAAGGAAGGAAATGTGTGGTTACTCGACCGGCGAAATGGAGCTGAGAGCTGGAAGCTCGACCAGTTGCAGCGCCGGGGTCTGACACGACCGGTGTTTTTCGGCAGCTTTATCGTGGTGGGTGACGCCGAAGGCTATCTGCACTGGATCAATGTCAAGGACGGACGATTTGCCGCGCGTGAAAAAATCGGCAAGAAAGGCTTTACCGGTCCGCCGTTGGTGGTGGGAAATACGCTTTATGTCATGACTGATAAGGGAAGCCTTACCGCGTTTCGGGCGGGTGCTGCGCTTAATTAGCCCGGTCTTCATTACTTTGCAGGCTGCGCTGATGTATTATGCAGCCTTTCTAGAAGCCGATTTAATAGCCTGAAATAATGTTACCTGTTGTTGCCATCGTTGGCCGGCCTAATGTCGGAAAATCGACCCTCTTCAATGCCTTAACCCGCACTCGCGATGCATTGGTGGCGGATATGCCGGGTGTGACCCGTGACCGTCAATACGGTATCAGCGATGTAGGGGACAGACCCTGCGTCCTGGTCGACACTGGGGGTCTGGTCGCCAAGGCCGAAGGTATCGATTATTTGACTGCCCGCCAGGTACACCAGGCCATTGAAGAATCCCAACTGGTTTTATTCGTGGTGAGCGCCAGAGATGGGCTTACTCTTGAAGATCAGGAAATCGCCCGCCTTTTACGTGAGCACAACCGTCCGGTGCTGTTGATCGGCAATAAGATCGACGGCACCAACCCGGATATTGCATTGGCGGAGTTTGCCATGCTGGGAATGGGGCCGACCTTACCCGTCGCTGCTTCTCACCGGCAGGGTATGACGAGCCTGATGGAGGAAGCTGCCGAAATTCTGCCTCCGGTTGAAGAGGATGGGGAGGGCGCAGAGGAGGACAAAGAGCGCTTGCGACTGACCATTGTCGGACGGCCCAATGTTGGAAAGTCAACCCTGGTTAACCGGATGCTGGGTGAGGAACGTGTCATGGCTTTCGACCTTCCGGGCACAACCCGGGACACCATCAGCACCTTTATGGAGCAGGGTGGCATCAAGTACGAACTGATTGATACCGCCGGCGTACGGAGACGCGCGCGGGTCACAGACATGGTTGAAAAGTTCAGCGTCATCAAGGCACTTCAGGCCATTAACCGGGCCCATGTCGTGGTGCTGATGCTCGATGCGACCGAGGGCCTGACTGACCAGGATACCACCTTGTTGGGTCACATCCTGCAACAGGGAAGGGCGCTTGTGATTGCGATGAACAAGTGGGACGGTATGGAGGAATACGACCGCAAGCAGGTCCTTTCCGAAATGGACCGCCGTTTGCAATATGTACCCTGGGCCCGGCAAATCCGCCTTTCCGCACTTCATGGATCGGGGCTTAAAGAGCTTTACAAGGCGGTGAAAGAAGCCTGGCGCAGTGCCACCATAGACATGCCGACGCCGGAGTTGACGCGGGTGCTTCTTAAGGCTTTTGAAGCCCATCAACCTCCGATGAGCCAGGGGCGTACTCCCCGTTTAAGGTTTGCCCATGCCGGCGGTAACTGTCCACCAAGGATTATCATTCACGGTAACCGCACCGATGCCATACCGGCGTCTTATAAACGTTACCTGGAAAATGTCTTCATCCGTCACTTCAAGTTACGTGGAACACCATTGCAAATAGATTTCAGAAGTGGTTCGAACCCTTTCAAGGACAACAAGAACAAACTGACACCGCGACAATTGGCCAAGCGCAAACGGCTAAAAAAGTTCACCAAGAGTAAATCCAGAAAATAGCCCGGATTATTCGTGGTCTATAAAACCCAGGATTGAAGATTGCACTCAATTTTATGGGTTACCGCACTGTCATCAGGCGGTATGGCAGCCGGCCACTGTCCTATCATTTGACCGTTACGATCGAACAGATACTTGTGAAAATTCCAACGCGGAGTGGCATCGTCGCCAAATTCCTCGCGAATGACGTGAAACATAGGATGAGCCGAGATACCCATGACATGGTATTTACCCGTCATTGGAAAACTGACCTGATATTGTGTTTCACAAAAATCTGCGATGGCATCTTCGTCGCCGGGTTCCTGGTGTCCAAAGTCATCACAGGGCATGCCAACGACAATCAA
Source organism: Lysobacterales bacterium (assembly GCA_033791845.1). Taxonomy (GTDB): domain Bacteria; phylum Pseudomonadota; class Gammaproteobacteria; order Xanthomonadales; family SZUA-36; genus SZUA-36. Next base: position 28,347 of record JASJFX010000027.1, read on the forward strand.
TCCACTCTGTTTGTAATCCATCCACAAACGCTGAAGTTCCTGGTAGTGATTGGTGTATTCACATTCAGAAGCGGTATTGACGAATAATATAGGCTGTCCACGATAATTGGACAACGGCATTCTGGCGCCCTGAAGACCCATAAAAACGAATTCGAAAACATTCATAATTAAGCCTACCTCTAAATAGTCCCGTATAGCATAGCTTATGAACCCCGTTTTTGCTTATGATCCGTTACACTACGCAATCATTTTTATTTTGGAAGACCGCATTGAAAGAAATCCCGATGAACAGACCTGCCGCCATACTCGATGGCCTTGAAGTCAGTGAGGTTGTACTGACCGATGTGCGCAAGGCGATAGATGCACACGTCAAGAGCGGAGGTCAAAGACCCGGTCTTGCGGTGGTACTGGTCGGTTCCGATCATGCCTCGAAGATATATGTCAGGGCCAAACGCAGGGATTGCGAGAAGGCAGGTATCACGACCCGGGATTTTGATTTGCCCTATGAAACAACGCAGGCAGATCTTCTGGCGCTGATTGACCAGCTTAATCGCGATGATGCGGTTCACGGTGTGCTTGTGCAATTGCCACTACCACCGCAGATTGATGAAATTGCAATTACCAACTCAATCAGTTCCAGCAAGGATGTGGATGGGTTTCATGCTTTCAATGTTGGCAGGCTGGCCCTGCGTCAACGCGGACTTCGCCCCTGTACCCCACGCGGAATCATGGCGCTTTTGCACTATTATGATATAGATGCCAAGGGGCACCATTGCGTTATCGTGGGAGCATCCAATATCGTCGGCCGGCCGATGGGTCTTGAAATGCTGATCCAGGGGGCGACGGTAACAACCTGTCACCGTTTCACAGAAAACCTGGAGCACTTTGTCAGGCAGGCCGAAATTCTGATCATTGCCGTTGGCAGCCGTGGGATTGTTGACGCCAACTGGATTTCTGAAGGTACCGTTGTTGTCGATGTTGGTATCAACCGCCTGGAAAATGGCAAACTGGTTGGTGATGTGGATTTCGAAGTCGCGGCACGCAAGGCCTCGTGGATAACACCGGTGCCCGGTGGTGTGGGTCCCATGACCAGGGCGAAATTGATGTTAAATACCGCCGAGGCCGCCGGCATTTTTATCGGTGAGCCGCACAAGTAGGCAGTCTGGATGACTCGCGCCGTGACACCGCCTAACGGATGTGCGGCGCTATCTCGTGCAGGACGCTGCCAATTATTTCCGCTGAACCGGTATCAGGGCCGCTCCACAATGGCGCAAACTCCCATACCACCTGCCGTGCAAACAGAAATCAAACCGCGGCCTGATCCTTTCTCTTCCAGTATCTGTGCCAGTGTTGAAAGGATACGGGCACCGGTCGCTGCAAATGGGTGACCCACTGCAAGACTGCTGCCGTGTATATTCATTTTTTCCCTGTCAATACTGCCAAGTGGTTTGTCCAGAGCCAGTCTTTCCCGGCAATATTCCTCGGATTCCCAGGCTTTCAGGGTACACAGAACCTGCGCGGCAAATGCTTCGTGGATTTCGTAAAAATCAAAATCCTGTAATTTCAGACCCGTGCGCTGAAGCATTTCAGCGACCGCAACGGTCGGTGCCATCAACAGACCTTCATCATTGACGAAATCCACTGCGGCGGAACGCCCGGTGGTCAGGTATGCCTGCACCGGGAGTTTGTGCTCGGCAGCCCAGTCCTCGGAACACAATAATACCGCTGCTGCACCATCGGTCAGCGAGGTGCTGTTTCCTGCACTCAATGTGGCTTTTGACCCTTTGTCGAATACCGTGCGAAGGGTTGAGAGTTTTTCAAGGCTGGTATCGGGGCGCAGATTGTTATCTCTGCTAACACCATTCCAGGGTGTGACCAGCTCATCAAAAAAACCGGCATCATAAGCGGCAGCGGCTTTCTGATGACTGTCAAATGCCAGTTGGTCCTGATCTTCACGTGCAACCTGCCACTCCTGTGCCATGCGTTCACAATGCTGTCCCATGGAAAGGTGGGTGCGCATTTCACCGTTAGTTGGTGAAACCGGTTTGAGTTCGCCGGGACTGAAGCCCTTGAGTGCAGCGAGTCGCTGTTTCATGGTCCTGGCCTGACTCAGATTTATCATGCGGTGAGCAAACTTGTTGCCGAACACGATAGGCGCATCCGAGGTTGTATCAGTACCCGCTGCTATACCACTTTCAATCTGTCCGGTTGCAATCTTTGCGCCCAGGGTCAGGGCAGCCTGTAAACTCGTGCCGCAGGCCTGTTGCAACGTGATACCCGGTGTCAGTGATGAAAGCTTGCTGGACAAAACGGCTTCGCGCGCGAGATTGAAATCTCGAGAATGGGTCATGACGGCACCTGCCATTACCTCGTCCAGTTGCTCGCCACCTAAGTCAAAGCGTGTAACGATGCCATCGATCACGGCTGACAACATATCGAGGTTGCTCTTGTCAGCATACATTGTATTGGAGCGACAGAATGGAATGCGACTACCGCCTACAATGGCTACCCTGCGTAGTGAATCTGTCATTGTTCCGCTCCTTTCTGTTTAAGGTAATACAACGGTCCGCCACGGAAGGGCGCGAACCCGGTTCCAAAAATCATACCGGCGTCCAAGACGTCAGCATCTTCGACGATGCCCTCAGCCAGTGCCGCTTCACAAGCCTCAAAATAGGGTTGCATCAGGGACTCGGTAATCTCCTCCAGGGCGTATTGACTGCTATCGTTATCCTCCCGCTTGGGTTTGCCTTTCTCCCAAACATAAAAGCCTTTTCCGGACTTTTTACCCAGCTCGCCTGCATGGACTTTTTCCTGCAGCAGGGTGGCTTCCCTTTTGCTTGACTCACCACCCAGCAAGGTGACAACTTTCATACAGACATCAAGACCGACTGTATCCGCCAGTTCTACCGGACCCATCGGCATACCGAAGGAAGTGGCCGCCTTGTCAAGGATTTCAATTGGGATATTGCGCTCCAGGTGCATACTCATGGCCTTTGCCATGTAACCGGCCAGAACCCGGTTGACCAGAAAACCGGGAGAGCTTTTCACCGGCAACGGGAAGCGATTGATTGCACCACAAAATGCCGCACCCCTGGCGATTTGAGCGGCATCCGATTTTTCGTCGTACACGATCTCCACCAGTGGCATCTTTGCTACTGGATTGAAGAAGTGAATGCCGATCAAACGTTCCGGTTTCTCGAGCACCGAGGAAATCTCGTCCAGCGGTATGGCTGACGTGTTGGTGGCGAGCACCGCACCGGGTTTCATACGTGGCTCGACGTCGGCAAAAAGTTTGCGCTTGGCATCAACATCTTCGAAGATCGCTTCTATGATGACGTCGGCTTTGCTGACACCTTTACCATCAACATCGGGTTGCAAACGGCTAAGGGCACCATTGACTTTATTTGGGTCCCTGAGTTTTTTCCGGAACAGGGATTTCGCCCGTTTCATGGCGGGTTCAATGTATTTAAGTTCACGGTCCTGCAGCGTCACCTCCATGCCCTGCACGACACACCAGGCGGCAATGTCCCCACCCATGACGCCTGCACCAATGACGTGAACGCGGCGAAAACTGGCATCGGTCTGTTTACCGATGCCCTTGAGGCGTTCCATCAGGAAAAAGACACGCCGCAGGCTCTTTGAAGTTGGACCGGTGATCAGTTTGCCAACCCTGTCACACTCTTCAGCCATCATTCGTTGCGGATCATCACCGTAACGTTCCCAGGCCTCGATCAACTCAAACGGTGCAGGGTAATGCTCGGGGTTGGCCCTTGCAGCCACTTGTTTTCTCATCATTCTCGCCATCTGCGAGCGCACCGGGGCAAAGTTTTGTAAGCGCTTTAATTGCCCGGGTTTTCGGCTCTTGCGTCCCTTTTTCACCGCACGCCGGGCCGCCCAGCGCAATGAGCCATGTGGTGCGACCAGTTCATCTACAAGCCCCATGGCCCTGGCCGCTCCCGGCCGCAGGTTGCGTGTGCTGAGCATGAGTTGCATGGCATTGTAAGCCCCTGCCTGCTGAACGCTGCGGGCACTGCCGCCAAAGCCAGGGTAAATACCCAGTTTAATTTCCGGGAAACCGAGGCGTGTGTGCTCGACATTGGTCGCAATGCGATAGTCAAACGCGAGGGCTAGTTCCAAACCGCCACCAAGGCACATTCCATCAATGGCAACGATTTTTGGAAATGGCAGGGCTTCGATGCGGTTAAATAAGCGGTGTACCTGGTTGATTCCGTCGCTGGCCAGGTCGGCATCCTCATAGTCGTCAAACTCCCGTACATCGGCACCGACGATAAATGTGCCCGGTTTTCCTGATTGAAGGACGAGCCCTGCAGGTGCAGTGGTTTCCAGGTCATCGACGATGGTGGAAAGCTCGCTGAGCACTTCCAGGGACAGGCTGTTGGCACTTTCGCCTTCGCGGTCAAGGCTTAGCCACAAAACATTATCAATATCAGTTGCGAGTTTCCAGTGCTTGAAAGTGGTGGCTTTGCTTGCTGTTTCATTCATCAGAATTCCGGTGTTTTGAGCAGTGAGTTAGGAGCCGATCATGTTAAAACCGATAGGCTACTAGTCTAGAAAGATAAGGGCATATATCGAGCTTGCAAGCCTCATTTTCCCACTTTCACCTGCTTTCTGCACGCTTTATGGCAATTGCAGACCAGCCTTGCGCAGCATGGCTGCTGTGCGGATCAAAGGCAAACCGATTAAAGCCGTCGGGTCGTCACTGCTAATCTTTTCAAACAGCGCAATACCCAGTGACTCAGCCTTGAATGCCCCGGCACAGTCATAGGGTTTTTCAGTCTCTAGATAACGCTCAATTTCCTCAGCTTCAATCTTTCTGAAGCAGACCCGTGTGGTGTCGACATACTGTTCGGTGAAGTCAGTGGCAAGACATCGCACCGTCAACGCAGTCAGAAACTTAACCGTCTTGCCGCTGAAAGATGACAGTTGCTCAAGGGCTACACGATGACAGCCTGGTTTACCAATAATCCTGTTCTCAAAAACAGCGACTTGATCCGAGCCTATGACGATCGCATCCGGGTGGTCATTACTGACGGTTTTCGCTTTTTCGTCTGCGAGTCGGAAGACCAGATCGAAAGGTGACTCGCTTTCTCCCGGGGTTTCGTCAATCCCAGGTGCCAGGCACTCAAAAGGTATGCCCAGCCGGTCCAGCAGCATTTTTCGGTATTTGCTGGAAGACGCAAGAATTAGCCTTGAAGATAGTGACTCGTTGCTCATTTATGTAGTAAAATTACCGGTTAAGTTGATTCGTTATCAATTATTTACTGTGTTCTGGTTTTCGGATTCCATTGCGCGGGTCAAGTGCGTAAGTTGGGCGGTATTGGTTTAGTTAAGGATTGTGAAGCTATGTCGCGGGAATTTCCAGACTGGATTTCGCCAAATCGTGCCGCTGAAGGTAAACGCATATTCAGCGGGACCATTCCGTTAGCACGAATGAAGCGACTGGCCGCACTGTTGGTTAACGCACAGGGCGAGGCATCGTTTTCGGCAGCATTCAGAATGGACCTGGAGCAACGCATCGTTATTGACTTACAGGTTGAAGCCGCGCTGCCACTGGTTTGCCAGGCCAGCTTGGAAGTTTACGATGAGGAGGTCAGACGCAGTAGCGAACTGGCTGTGATCGATGAGGATGGCGAGCAATTTGAGTTGCCGGAAAACTATGAGCCGGTACAGACAGAAAATGGAAGGTTGGCTTTTGTCAGCCTGGTAGAAGATGAATTGTTACTTGCTTTACCGCAGATTCCGCGTAAGCCGGGGTTGAAGGAGGTCGATTACTCGACCGGTGGGCAGACAGGCAAAGAAGAAACGCTTTCGGAAGGAAGCAGGAAAAACCCTTTTTCAGCTTTGCAGGACATGCTAAAGCAGGACAAGTCGAATTAATGTTATTTTTTTGAACCAGGAGTAGAACATCATGGCTGTACAAAAGAGCCGAAGAACACCATCAACGCGCGGTATGCGACGTTCACATGACTCGCTTAAGGCGCAGACCTTATCTGTCGACCCGACAACAGGTGAGACGCATTTACGTCACAATGTAAGCCCGGAGGGTTACTACAAGGGCCGTAAAGTAATCGACTCAAAAGTGGTTGAAATCGAAGACGACGAAGAATAATAATCCTTTTTATGGGGATTAATTGGTTGTACCGGCCGCCGGCGATATTGCCGGCGGATTTGGTTCTGCGCTGAAGCCATATGAACACTTCAGAAGAGACGGTTACCGATAAAGTTGTGCTGGCGCTGGATGCGCACGGTGGTGATTTTGGCCCGGATGTGACCATACCCGCAGCACTGGACGTTTTGGCGATCCACTCAAACCTTGAAATCCTGCTATGCGGTATCAGCGAAGACATACAGCCTGTACTGAACAAGTTCAAATCTGAACATGCTCTGAAACACTGTATTGACCGGCTGGGAACCATTGATGCAAGCCACGCGTTGGCCCCTGATGCACGGCCGGTCGCCGCGTTGCGGCGCGGCAAGGGCAGTAGCCTGTGGCTCGCCCTCGAACAAGTCGCCAATGGCAGGGCGCATGCCTGTGTCAGCGCTGGCAGTACTGCTGCAATACTGGCCCTCGGGGTAAAGTTGCTGGGTATGCTTCCGGGCATTGAGCGGCCGGCACTGATGTCGCGGGTGCCCTCGGCTTCCGGTCATACCAATTTACTGGATCTGGGTGCCAATCTGCACGTGAGTGCCTATCAACTGGTGCAGTTTGCCATCATGGGTTCGGTTGCCTGTCCGGTGGACGGTTTGACTGGGGATCCAGAAGTGGCCTTACTTAACGTGGGTCATGAGGACAGCAAGGGCGATGCCGTGGTGAAAGAAGCCCATGCCATGCTGAAGGAACTGCCTATCAATTACACCGGTTTTATCGAGGGGCATGATATTTTTGCGGGTAAAGCCGATGTTGCGGTGTGTGACGGTTTCTCCGGCAACCTGATTATCAAGTCGGGCGAAGGTCTGGCCACGATGATTTTCCGGCACATCAATATGGCAATGAATAGCGGTTGGTTGGCAAAGGCGGGCGCCTTTTTTCTTCGAAGATCATTGCAGGACACGCTGGAACGTTTTGAGCCTTCCAAGCATAATGGTGCGCCGTTGCTTGGACTTCGGGGTGTGGTGGTAAAAAGCCACGGGAATGCGGACCGCGAGGCGCTTGGTCACGCAATCAGGGAAGCGGTTGTGGAAGCTGAGCGTCAGGTTCCGCAATTGATTGAATCGATGATTAATGATTTTTCAATTGAGGTAGGCCTGTGAAGTTTTCAAGAATAGTAGGTACCGGTAGTTATCTGCCGGAAAAAGTAGTCACCAATGCCGACCTTGAAAAAATGCTCGATACTTCGGACGAGTGGATACGCGAGCGCACCGGAATCAGTGAACGTCGTATCGCACGGGACGATGAAACCAGTGGCGATATGGCGGAGGTTGCGGCCCAACGGGCGATGCAGGCAGCAGGCGTCAACCCGCAAGACATAGGCCTGTTGATTGTCGGAACTACATCTCCGGACCTGGTGTTTCCTAGCACAGCTTGCCTGTTGCAGGCGCGGCTGGGTCTGCCCGATTGCGGCGCCATGGACGTCAATGCCGCCTGCTCGGGTTTTTTGTATGCACTCTCAATTGCAGACAAATACATTCGCTGTGGTGAAGTCAAAAAGGCACTGGTGATAGGTGTGGAAAAACTGAGCGCAATGACGGACTGGAGTGACCGTGGCACTGCGGTTCTGTTTGGTGATGGTGCCGGTGCGGTGGTGCTTGAAGCGTCGCAAGAGGCAGGGATTCTGTCAACCCACATTCACGCTGCCGGTCGACACAGTGATCTTCTTTGTACTGACGTTGGCGTTAGTACGGGCTTTAAGCCAGAGGAAGGCGGCGGCGTGCGAATACTGATGAAGGGTAATGAAGTGTTCAAGGTTGCGGTCAGAACACTGGGACGTATCGTCGATGAGACCCTCGAGCACAATAAGATGAAGAAGTCCGAACTTGACTGGCTGATTCCCCACCAGGCCAATCTGCGTATTATCAGTGCAACAGCAAAGAAGCTGGGGATGACAATGGACCAGGTTGTGATAACCGTTGACAGACACGGAAACACTTCCACAGCATCAGTGCCGCTGGCGCTGGATGAAGCCGTGCGTGCTGGAAAGATCAAACGTGGAGAAGTTTTATTGCTGGAAGCATTCGGTGGTGGATTTACCTGGGCTTCTGCATTGATTAAATACTAGAAGCGATCGTTGCCCGATCGTTAGACAGGATAAGTAATGACAAAAACCGCCTTTATGTTCCCCGGGGAAAGCTCCCACTCGGTAGGTATGATGTCTTCAATGTCAGAAGACTTCAGTATCGTACGGAGTACTTTTGATGAAGCATCGGAAGTGCTGGATTACGATTTGTGGTCTGTGACCGCATACGGGCCGGAAACTGAACTCAATAAGGCTGAAATCAAGAAACCCGCAATGCTGGTTTCCGGTATTGCGGCCTGGCGCGTCTGGCAGGATCTGGGGGGTGCAAGGCCTGATTTCTTTGCTGGCCATGGTCTCGGTGAATATACCGCATTGGTGGCAACCGGGGTCATGCAGTTTACCGACGCAGTATCAATTGTCGCCCAGCGGGGTCATTTCATGCAGGAGGCGACCCCTGTCGGGGGCGGGGCCATGGCGTCCATACAAGGTCTTGAAGACATACTGATGCGCGAAATATGCAGCAAGGTTGAAAACAGCGAGGTCGTCAGTTGCGCCAACTATAATGCGCCCGGCCTGGTCGTTATTTCAGGTAATAAAGCCGCGGTCGGGGAAGCCTGTCAATTGGCAGAAAAAGCAGGTGCCCGGAAGCTTACATTACTGCCGGTTGATATTCCTTCGCATTGCCGTTTGATGCAAGCTGCCGCGGTCAAACTGCAGGAGGCACTATTGGGTGTTCATTTTTCCGACAGCTCTATACCCGTCATCCAGAATGCAGATGTGCGTGCCTATCACGACGCGGAGCAGATCAGAGAGGCATTGGCACGGCAACTGTGGCAACCAGTCCGTTGGACTGAAACCATATTGGCGTTAGCGGATGCGGGCGTGAACCGGTTCGTCGAATGTGGTCCAGGCGGAGTACTGTCTGATTTCAATCGTCGCATTTCACCGCAATCCAGTGTTTTTGAATTAACCGGGCAGGTCAGTATCAACGAGGCGTTATAAGTGGAGAATAGAGATGAGTAATGGTTTGAAGGATCAGGTTGCCCTGGTAACCGGTGCCAGCAGGGGCATAGGAGCTGCCATTGCGGACAAACTTGCAAATGAAGGTGTACGGGTCTTCGGTACAGCAACCAGCGAATCGGGTGCTACGGCGATTGATGAACGGAATGTCGAGGGTCTTAGCGGTCTGGTTTTAGACGTAAACAACACTGAAGACATCAGCTCGGTGTTGGCCGAAATTGCCGCACAGGCATCAGCGCCGACGATCCTGGTAAATAATGCCGGTGTAACACGCGATCAGTTGTTAATGAGAATGTCCGAGGAAGACTGGCAAACAGTGCTTGATACCAATCTTCGTTCTGTTTATCGTCTTTCAAAAGCCTGTTTGCGCGGCATGATGAAAGCACGGCAGGGACGAATTATCAGTATCGCATCGGTGGTTGGATCCATGGGCAATGCCGGTCAGGCAAACTACGCCGCGGCAAAGGCTGGTATGATGGGTTTCAGCCGTTCGTTGGCACGTGAGGTTGGCTCAAGGGCCATCACGGTTAACGTGGTTGCGCCGGGGTTTATCGATACTGACATGACCCGCGAATTGAATGAAGCGCAACGTGGAGCCATGTTGAAAGACATCCCGTTAAATCGGCTGGGTGAGGCCGCTGAGATTGCAGACACGGTCAGTTTTCTGGCATCGGCGTCGGCGGCTTATATAACCGGTCAGACCATTCATGTGAATGGCGGTATGTACGTTACCTAAAGTTTTATTTTCAAATTGAGTGAGATACAGAGCAAACATTCATTTCATCGTTCGACAACCGTGAACCATACGGTGGCGAATAGGATTAAACTGGCAGAACTGACGCAGATTCTTTAAAATTGCGTCTCTCGAGTCAAACTTTTTAGGAAATATAAAATAATGAGCAGCATTGAAGAACGCGTTAAAAAGATTGTTGTAGAGCAACTTGGTGTTAAAGAAGAGGAAGTTACCGCCAATGCATCTTTTGTAGACGACCTCGGCGCAGATTCTCTGGATACCGTTGAACTGGTTATGGCACTTGAAGAAGAATTCGAGTGTGAAATCCCCGATGAAGAAGCGGAAAAAATCACCAGTGTCCAGCAGGCTATTGATTACGTCAATTCCGTCAAAAGCTGAAATCAGAACCATGAAATAATCGTTTTCGGCCGGCAATTTGTCGGCCGTTATTCGTTTTACTCAACCAAGGAGCCACTGATTTATTCTGAGCGAAGTAGATTGTGATTCAAAATGTTCAGATTCAAGTCGCGAATCGCAGCTAATAGCGAGCTATTGGCAAGATTTGCGGCGCAGAAGCTGGATATTTTGGACACTAGATACGAGTTCATGAATAGATCAGAGGCTCCTAAATTGTCGAGGTATTCCAAATGTCACAGCGTCGCGTTGTAGTGACTGGTATGGGTATTGTATCGCCCGTAGGCAGCACCATTGATACCGCTTGGAATTCCATTTGCAATGGCCGCAGTGGTATCGGTACGGTTGCTTCATTTGACGCGGGTCACATGAAGACCCGTATCGCCGGTGAAGTGGTTGATTTTGATGCGTCCAATTACCTGGATCTACGTGAAATCAAGCGCATGGATAACTTTGTCCATTACGGTTTCGCGGCATCGGTTGACGCCTTGCGGGATTCCGGTTTGCTGGAAGAAAGTGACGGATTTGATCCGGAGCGTATTGGCTGTGCGATCGGTTCCGGTATAGGTGGTCTCAAGACCATTGAAGACACCACCGAGGCTTATATGAAAGGTGGTCCCCGCAAGGTGAGTCCGTTTTTCATACCCGGCTCGATCATCAATATGATTGGCGGTTATGTATCACTCAAGTACAACCTCAAAGGGCCCAACCTGGCAATTGTGACCGCGTGTAGCACCGCGACCCATAACATGGGATCAGCCACCCGTATGATTCAATATGGTGAAGCTGATGTGATGGTCGCCGGTGGAGCAGAATTTGCAACAACCCCCACCTCGATGAGTGGATTTATTTCGGCACGTGCCATGTCCACACGCAATGATGAACCGGAGAAAGCAAGTCGTCCCTGGGATGAAAACCGTGACGGTTTTGTGCTTTCCAACGGAGCCGGTGTGGTTGTGCTGGAAGAACTGGAGCACGCGAAGAAACGTGGTGCCAAAATCTATGCCGAAGTCATAGGTTTTGGTATGAGTGCCGACGCATATCATATGACAGCCCCGCCGGACGATGGTGAAGGTGCAGCCCGTTGCATGCGTATTGCGATGAATGATGCCGCTGTGAGTACGCAGGATGTGGACTATATCAACGCACATGGCACCTCAACCCCCCTGGGCGACCTGGCAGAAACCGTAGCGACAAAAACCATCTTTGGTGATGGTGCATACGATCTTGCAATCAGTTCAACCAAGTCCATGACCGGGCACTTGTTGGGAGCGGCAGGTGGTATTGAAGCCATATTCTGTGTGCTCAGTATCCGCGATAGCATCATTCCCCCGACGATCAACCTTGAGAACCCGAGTGCGGATTGCGATCTGGATTATGTGGCCAATACAGCACGTGAAACGGATGTGAACATTGCAATTTCAAATTCATTCGGTTTTGGTGGCACCAACGGCAGTCTTGTGTTTCGCAAATTCGCCGACTGACCAAACTCTTGTACAGCTGTTCGTTCGAATGTAGTTACGATCTGCCGGGCATTGCAGCCGCATTACCGGATCGCTATCCCTTCCTGCTCGACAGTGCAGCAATCGGTCCACTGAGTGAATACAGCCTGCTTCTCAGAACCAGTGATGAGCAACTGTGCATTCAGAGTGATGGTCAAATCACTGGGCCGGGTGACAGCGGTGGGTTTTTGACCCGGCTTAATAACTGGTATCAAAAGGAAAAGACAAGCTCATCAGAGTCAGGCGAATGGCCTTTTAATGGTGGCTGGTTCCTGTACCTTGGCTACGAACTGGCTGCAGAAATCGAACCGGTAGTCAATTTCCCCGCCTCTCAAGACGGTTTTCCGGTGGCGTTTGCCAATCGCTGTCCCGCTGCTATCTACAGCCGTGAGGACCAGCCGGATGTTTTGCACCTGGTCGCTGAAAATGAAGCCTTACTGGTTGAAATGCGTAAGGAGCTTGACCGTTTACAACCCGAGGCTGAGCAAAGGTGTACGCAACTCACCGGCTTGAGGGTGGACCAGCCGCTTTCATTTAAAAAGGCCATCGAACAAATTCATGAATATATCCTCGACGGTGATGTTTTTCAGGTCAACTTGTCCCGTGGCTGGAATGGGGAATTCGACGAGCGACCGGATACCGGGGCACTTTACCGGTCGCTGCGAAAAAACAATCCTGCGCCATTCGCCGGCAAGGTGTGCTGGAATGATTTCGTATTGATGAGTTCCTCTCCTGAGAGGCTCGTCAAACTCAGTGACGGAGAGGTTCAGTCCCGGCCGATTGCCGGCACACGTCCACGTGGATCCAACCATGACGCCGACCAGGCGCTTAGCCGCGAGTTGTTAGCACACCCGAAAGAACGTGCTGAGCACATTATGCTGATTGATCTTGAGCGCAATGACCTGGGCAGGGTTTGTCAGCCTGGAACCGTGGTGGTGGATGAACTGATGGTTGTGGAGAGTTACGAACATGTTCATCATATCGTATCCAATGTGCGTGGACGTCTGCGTAGCGGCATGACACCCGTTGATGTTATCCGCGCTGTATTTCCCGGCGGCACGATTACCGGTTGCCCCAAGGTGCGTTGCATGGAAATCATTGCCGAGCTGGAGGGTAAGCCCCGTAGTTTTTATACCGGTTCATTTGGTTACATGGGGCTTGACGGCAGTATGGATCTGAATATCCTGATACGCTCCATGCTAATACATGACAAACATGTTTCTTTTCGCACCGGGGCCGGAATAGTGTCAGACTCGGATCCGGACTGTGAAGTGGCTGAAACTGAAGATAAGGCCCGAGGATTGTTACTTGCTCTGGGTCCGGTAAAACGTGTGATCGAGGGCACAATATGAAAGAGTGTTTGGTCAACGGCGAAATATCCAACCTGGTAGAGACCTCAAACCGCGGTCTCAATTATGGTGACGGTCTTTTTGAAACACTGCTGGTAAGCAATGGCCGACCACAGAGGTGGCAAGGCCATATGGATCGTCTGGGTATCGGCTGTGAGAGACTCGGCCTGGCGATGCCACCACAATCGATCCTGTTGCGTGAAGTGCAGACTGTCAGTGCAGGTATGACCGATGCAGTCGTCAAAATCGTCATTGCCCGGGGAGGGGAGGGACGGGGTTACATGCCACCTCAAGGTGAAAATCCCGTCAGGGTTGTCAGCGCCCACAACTACCCCGACGGTGTTGCTGAACTGGTCAGGAAAGGCGTCAGGACGCGCATATGCGAACTTCGTCTTGGCATACAGCCTGCGCTTGGCGGGATGAAGCACTTGAACCGTCTTGAACAGGTGCTGGCCAGCGCTGAAATACGTGAAGCCGGTGTAGATGAAGGTATCCTGCTGGATCGGGAAGAGCATGTTGTCAGCGCCATTGCGGCGAATATCTTCCTGGTGATAGAAGACCGTCTTTTAACACCGAGGCTTGATCTGTGCGGTGTTCGTGGTGTCGTACGAAGCCATATACTGGCGGGTTTCGGTGCGCGCTGTGAGCAGCGCCGCATCACACTGGATATGTTGCAGGAGGCAACCGAGGTATTCATCTGCAACACGGTAAAAGGCATCGTTCCGGTGAAGGCAATAGACGAGCAGGTGTTTGAGATCGGGCCGCTGACCCGGGAGCTGCAGACATGGCTGATGGAGGGAGCCAGAAAGATATGAAACGGCTTTTGCCCGTTGCCCTGATAGCCTTGCTGCTGACCTCTGCCGGCATGGCGGGGATGTGGAATCAATACCAGCAATTTTTGCAAACTCCACTGCAAATCAAGTCATCGGGTGTGGTCATAGTGGTAGAACCCGGAACAAACATCCGCTCCCTGGCTGCAAAGCTTGAGCAACAGGGCTTGACCCGTCTGGATTGGCGCTGGCGGTTGTTAGGGCGTCTTAAGCAGGTAACCATCAAGACCGGTGAATTCGAACTCACACCCGGTTTATCGCCCCCGGACCTGTTGGATCTTCTGGCTTCAGGAAAGGTCGTAAGCTACCGTTTTACTATCGTGGAGGGCTGGTCTGTTAAGCAGTTACTCAACGCACTGCACGAGAACCCTGTGCTGGAGCATCGCATTGCAGGCGTGGCGGATATGGAAGGTCTGGAAGGGTTTCCCGGGGGTAACCCCGAAGGTTGGTTTTTGCCCGAGACCTATGTTTTTGTTCGAGGTGATTCTGATCAGGAAATACTGAGACGTGCGTACAATGATATGTTAGAAAGCCTGGCAACGACCTGGAGTAGCCGTGACGAGGGCTTGCCGTATGAGACGCAGTACGAATTGTTGATCATGGCATCAATCATAGAAAAAGAGACCTCCCTTGAAAGTGAGCGGGCAGATATCGCAGGTGTATTTATGCGTCGATTGCTGAAGCGTTGGAGACTGGAAACAGACCCAACGGTTATCTATGGTATGGGCGATGCATATCAGGGTAATATCCGTCGAAAGGATCTTAAAATGGACACGCCCTATAACACTTATACCCGCCATGGCTTGCCTCCAACTCCGATTGCACTGCCGGGTTTCGCGTCTTTACAGGCTGCCGCTCATCCAGCTGAGGGTGATGCCATGTTTTTTGTTGCCAATGGCACAGGGGGGCATACATTCAGCAGTACGCTTGAAGCACACAATGAGGCAGTCAGAATATTGATAAAGCAAACCAGGGTTAAGCCCGCCGATTCCGGAACCGGGGAATGACACAGCTGAACAAAGGATTCTTCATCAGTCTTGAAGGAGGTGAAGGGGCAGGAAAAAGCACACAGAACAAGCTTATTATTGAGTGGCTTGAAGGGCAGGGGCTCGAGCTTGTAGAGGCCCGTGAACCGGGCGGTACGGTCGTGTCGGAGCAAATTCGACGGGTGCTGCTTGATACACGCAATGCGGGGCTTGGAGCAACTGCCGAGCTGTTGTTGATGTTTGCCGCACGTTCCCAACTGGTTCAGGAAGTCATTCTGCCTGCGCTGGCGGATGGAAAGGTTGTTGTATGCGACAGGTTTGCTGATGCCAGTTACGCTTACCAGGGCGGGGGCCGGCAGTTAGGTGCCGAAACCGTCGAAGTCCTGGAGAAACTGGTATTGAAAGACCTGCAACCCGATTTGACCCTGTTGTTTGATATTCCGGTTGAAAAGGGAATGAAGCGGGTTGAGGGGCGGGGTGAAGCTGATCGTTTTGAAATAGAATCGATCCGGTTTTTCGAAAGGGTCAGAGCCGCTTACCTTGAACGCGCTGCGGCTGATCCGCAACGTTTCAGGATCATTGACGCGAGCCTGGATGAAGACAGAGTCTGGTTACAAGTCAAAAACATCCTGAGGGAGAAGCTGGGTTTATGAGTGACTCCAGGTTTTCAGCCAGCGTCATTTACCCGTGGCTGAGCGGTCACTGGTCGTTTTTTATGCAAAGGCTTGAAAGTGACAAACTCGCACATGCCTTAATGATCGAAGGGCCGGCAGGCATCGGAAAAATGCCCCTGGCATCTGCCATGGTCGCAAAACTCTTATGTCGTGAGAATGAACCCCGGGCCTGCGGTCACTGCCGTTCATGTACTTTGTTCGCTGCCGGAACTCACCCGGACAGTTTTGATTTGCAGCCTGAAGAGGGTAAGGAAGTCATCAAAGTAGACCAGGTTCGGGCGCTGATCGGCAAGTTGGATCTCACCACATCGATCAGTGAGCGCAAGGTTGCCTGTATTCATCCGGCAGAAAAGATGAATGGCGCAGCAGCGAACGCGCTGTTAAAGAGTCTTGAAGAACCTGCAGGAAACACCGTGTTGATCTTGGTGAGTGATCACCCGGCCAGCTTACCGGTTACCATCCGTAGCCGATGCCAGGCCATTTCTGTCAATCAACCGGACTCGCAAGTTGTTCAGGATTGGTTGAAGAAAGACTCAGGTAAAGCCGCTGAATTGGTCCAGGCTGCGTTACAAGCGGCCGGCGGTAGCCCGTTACGGGCGGCGCAATACCTGGATTCGCCCGAACTGGATGCCTATGGACAGGTCAGGGCAGGTCTTGTCAGGCTGCTGGACAGACCGGGTTCTGTATCATTGGTCAGCAATGAGTTGGGCGCTTTAAATCCGGTTGATTTGTGGCGTTGGCTTTCCATTTGTGTTGGCGAAGTAATAAAATCAATCATGACGCAGCAGGGTTTGGAGTGGCTGCCTGCCAGTTCGAAATTATCCGGCAAGCCGCTATTGGAGTTGCAAAGAAAGGCGGATGTTAACCGGCAATTGGCAACTACACCGGTACGCGGGGACTTACTTCTTCGGGATTGGCTGATAAGATGGGCAGAACAGGTCGTATGAAATACTGACGATCAATAACGGAAGACAGTTGAAAAAAGAGGAATAGAGCATGGCACAGCAAGGCATACTTTCATTATCGATCAAGGACCGGCAAACGCTGTATAGCGCCTATATGCCGTTTATCCAGGGCGGTGGACTATTTGTACAAAGCACCAAGCGCTACGCACTGGGTGATGAAGTGTTTTTGTTGCTGACTATTATGGAACTGGAAGAACGCCTTCCCATACCCGGTAAGGTCGTATGGGTCACACCACCAGGTGCGCAAGGTAACCGGCGACCCGGAATCGGTGTTCAATTCGGGGATACCTCCGATGGTGCACATGCCAGAACCATTATTGAGTCGCATCTCGCCCAATTGATAAGTTCTGACAAACGCACTCATACAATGTAACTATATCAATAGTATAAGAGACATATTTGATCTAATTTATATTCATTACATGCTCGATGAGCTCGAGCATTTCCAGCACGGGTTTGCCTGCCTGGTAGAAATGCGGTGAGAGACGAATGCCACCTCCACGCAGCGCACAGCTTAGCTGTCTTTGTTTCAATTCTTTTTGAATTTCCACCGGGTTTTTATTCAACGGTCTGAAGCTAACGATTCCCGATACCCTTTGCGGATCGAACGGGCGCAGCGGTTCAACACCGGAAATATCTGCAAGACCTGCTGAAAGTACACGTGAGTTCTCTTCAATCAAAGACTCGACCCGTGGCATGCCAACGTCGTGTAACAGACCAATGGAAGCATGCATGGCAACCTGCCCCAGGGTATTGGGACTACCGGCCTCGAAGCGCATGGCCGTTTTGCTGGGTTGCCAGTCTTGACGGTCAAATTGATAGGGCTCATCGACCATGTGCCAACCCTGTTGATGAATCTGTAGTCTTTCACGCACACCCTCGCGGCAGAAAAAGACCGCGATTCCTTCCGGTGCGAGTAGCCATTTATGGCCATCAGCAGCTAAAAAATCTATTCCACAGGCCTGTACATCCAATTGCATGGCACCCAGTTGCTGGATCGCATCCACAAAGAAAAGCACATTGTTCTGCCGGCAAAATTGACCAAGTGTTTCGAGTTTTAAACGTAGCCCGTCGGTCCATTGAATCGCGCTGACGGATAATAGACGTGTACGTTTGTCTATTTGCTCCAGCAGCACTTTTTCCGGATTTTCAGTACGCCGAATATCGACCTCACGTACTTCCACCCCGTAGCGTTTCAAAGCCAGCCAGGGCAGTCTGTTTGATGGAAACTCCTGGGCAGGTAGCACCAGGTTATCGCCAGCCCGCCAATCGATACCGTTTGCCACGGTGCAGATGCCCTCCGTAGTATTTTTTAACAGTGCGATATCATTTTCTGAAACTGCATTGATCAAGCCTGCCAGCCTTCTCCTGAGTTGAGACTCACGTAATAACCAGCGGCTGTATTTTTCCGCTCCAATCTCAGCATTCTCCCGTGCAAATGCTGCAACGGCCTCTGAAGCGGCCCTTGGCCAGGGTGCAATGGCTGCGTGGTTGGCATAGAGACCATGTTGTAAAACAGGAAACTCGTCAGTGGGAATGGCGGTGGCCGGATTCTGTGCTGTGGTGTCAGGGTTCATATCGATATAATGAACGCACTGTGACACCCATCGCAACTTCAAATTCAGACCTCTCCCGTGAACGCGCCATCATTCATGTGGATATGGATGCATTTTATGCATCGGTTGAGCAACACGACCAGCCTCAACTCAAAAACAAACCGGTCATGGTAGGTGGTACAGGCAACCGTGGTGTGGTTGCTGCCGCCAGCTATGAGGTTCGAAAATTTGGTGTTTTTTCAGCCATGCCAATGTCCCGGGCTCGCAGCCTGTGTCCACAGGCGGTGGTACTGCCCGTGAGGATGTCACGTTACCGGGAAGTTTCTGCCGAGGTTTTCAAAATATTCCGCGAATCGACACCCGAAGTAGAAGGACTGTCTCTGGATGAAGCATTTCTGGATGTGACTGCAAGCCTTTCCCTTTTTGGCAGCATCGAAACGATTGGTGCATCACTGCGGGAAAAGATACTCACGCGCACCGGCCTGCATGCCTCGGTGGGTATGGCGCATAATAAGTACCTCGCTAAACTGGCGTCGGATGCAGCTAAGCCGAGAGGTTTTGTCCATGTTCCACGTGATGGTGTCCGTTTGTTTCTCGATCCCATGCCGGTGAGCAGGATATGGGGGATTGGTAAACAGACACTGCCCAAATTGAAAAAAATAGGTGTTCTGACCATAGGACAGCTTCGCAAGGCAGATCATGTTGAACTCAGCCGTGTGCTGGGTAACCGTGCCGGACACTTCATGGCACTGGCAAGGGGCGAGGATTCACGCGAGGTGGTGGCTTCCAGGCCGGATAAGTCCCTCAGTCGTGAAGTGACATTTGACCAGAATATCAGCAAGCCGAACGAGTTGTATGCGGAGCTGCAACGACAGGTGGAATCGGTAACAGGACGTCTGCGTGCCCAGGGTCTGGTGGCGCGTACTATCCAGATTAAGGTTCGTGATGCACGTTTCCGTACTACGACAAGAAGATGCAGTCTCGCACTGCCGACCGCAAGTACCGAGGTTGTGTTCAGACAAGCCCGTTCACTGCTGAAAAAATGGTTGCTGGAACACGTGAATACCCCGGTTAGATTACTGGGTGCGGGTGTTAGCGGGCTTGAAGAACCGGACGACCGGGGCATCGAATACGATACGGTCGCACAAAAAGCACTGGATAAAACCCTCGACGAAATCAACCGCCGCTACGGTGAAAACAAAGTGACACACGCACGCGCACTAAGAAAAGCTCAAAACACAAAGCCCGTGTAGTGTTTCCGGCAATGCCGGATCATTCATCTACTGAGCAGGTGTTTCGCTCAGTAGATTACGCTTTTTGCTGAGAGTCCCTTAACTCCCGGCGCAGAATCTTTCCAACATTGCTCTTTGGCAGGTCTGTCATAAACTCAATATAACGAGGACGTTTGTAACCAGTGAGGTTTTCTTTGCAAAATGCAATGACCTCCTCCTTGGTAAGGCCCGGGTCTTTTTTGACGATGTACAAACTTACCGCTTCACCGGATTTCTCATCCGGTACACCAATTGCGGCGACCTCCAGTACTTTCGGATGCAGCGCCAGCACATCTTCAATCTCGTTGGGGTAAACATTAAAACCGGACACCAGGATCATGTCCTTTTTGCGGTCAACGATCTTGAAATAGCCATCTTCTGTCATCAGCGCTATATCGCCTGTTTGTAACCAGCCGTCAGCGTTCAGTACTTCATCTGTTGCTTCCTGACGTTGCCAGTAGCCTTTCATTACCTGCGGCCCGCGTATACACAATTCGCCGGTTTCACCCATCGGCAGGAAGTTGCCTTCCTCGCTCATAATGGCCCCTTCCGTTGAGGAAATTGGCAGACCGATGTAACCATTGTAGTCTTCCAGTGTTACGGGGTTTATGCAGGCGGCAGGGGATGTTTCCGTCAGTCCATAAGCCTCAACCAGCGTAACGCCGGTGACTTCTTTCCATTGGTCGGCGACAGCTTTTTGAACCGCCATGCCGCCACCGAGCGTCATCTTGACCTTTGAGAAATCGAGATCGGCAAAGCCCTCTGTATGCAGCAAACTATTGAACAGCGTGTTGACACCGGTGATTGCGGTAAATGGATGGCGACCGAGTTCCTTGACAAACCCGGGCATGTCACGCGGATCGCTGACCAGGATGTTACTGCCACCCAGGTAAAGAAAAGTAAGGCAGTTCGCGGTCAATGCGAAGATGTGATAGAGCGGTAAGGCAGTGATGATAGTCTCGTGTGATTCACCATCCAATTGGGCCAGCCAGGCCCGCGCCTGGAGCAGGTTTGCCACGATATTGCGATGTGTCAGCATCGCGCCTTTGGCAACTCCCGTGGTGCCGCCGGTGTACTGTAGAAATGCAACGTCCTCAAAGGCGATATTAACCGGCTTCAATGGCAATTTTTTACCCTTGTCCAGAACATCCTGAAATTTTACCGAGCCTGGTAATTTCCAAGCCGGGATGGTCTTTTTCACATATCGCAATAGGAAGTTCACCAGCAGGGATTTTGGGAAATCGAGTAAATCGCCAACCCCGGTGGTGATGATATGTTCCAGGGGAACTTCATCGCGCACGCTTTCAAGTACAGAGGCGAAATTTTCCACCACAACGATTGCCTTGGCGCCGGCATCGACCAGTTGGTGGCGTAACTCACGCGCGGTGTACATGGGATTGGTATTGACGATGATCAGGCCTGCCCTGAGTGCACCGAACAGCGCCACGGGGTATTGCAATATATTCGGCATCATCAGCGCGATGCGGTCACCCTGCTGCAAACCCATTTCCTGAAGCGAGGCCGCAAAATTCCGGGTCAGGTAGTCAAGCTCGGAATAACTCAGTTCCGCGCCCATGTTGTGATAGGCCATGCGGTCGCTATACTTGTCACAACTTTGTTCCAGTATGTCGACTATGGAGTGGTAGCCGCTCAGGTCTATTTGCGCGGGTACGCCGGGTGGGTAACTTTTAAGCCATGGTTTGTCTGTCATTTGTGATTCCTCTTCAGGTGAGTCGACACCGACATGAATCTTATTAATATCGCCTATTATCTTCATATGATAAATGACTTGGAGCAGAAACTTTGTATTTTTTGTTTGCCGACCTCAATGGCTGTGTTTATCATCAGTACAATGGCAAATCTCAAGGCGGCACCTGATGGGTGAACAGAACATAGAAGTACATGCGAGCGAATCGAGCCGGCAGGAGTTCATGAAGTCGCTTTTGGAAGAGGTGAGGGCACTGGAAGCCATGCTGGATAAGGGTATGGTGGAATCAGGTGTCAGCCGGATCGGGGCAGAGCAGGAAATGTTCCTGATCGATGAAGCACGAAAACCGGCATTGACGGGGCTCGAAGTTCTAAAGAAGCTGGACGATGACAGGTTCACGCATGAGCTGGGTCTGTTCAATATCGAAGCCAATCTCTCTGTCCAGGAGCTGAAAACTGACTGCCTGAGGCGGATGGAAAACGAGGCGCAGGAAGTCTACGCCAAGGCCCGCAAAGCAGCTCATCAATGCGATAGCGAAATTGCTTTGGTTGGAATTCTTCCAACGCTGACCATGGATAATCTCGGTCTTGACTCCATGGTTCCGATCCCCCGTTATCACGCCCTTAACGAAGCGATCATGGCGCTTCGTGGCAATGATCTGCAGTTCACCATTAACGGCACGGACCAGCTTGTGGTCAAACACGACAACCTGATGTTCGAAGCTTGTAACACCAGTTTCCAGGTGCATTTCCAGGTTAGCCCGCAAGATTTCGCCCGTCTCTATAACATTGCGCAAACGGTGACGGGTCCATTGCTGGCCGCAGCGGTAAATTCACCCCTGCTGCTTGGCAAACGTCTTTGGCATGAAACACGTATTTCCGTTTTTGAGTATTCCGTTGACGCACGATCCACGACACACCAGACCAGGGGTCTGAAGCCACGTGTGCATTTTGGTAACAATTGGGTAGACAAATCCGTTACAGAGATATTCAAGGAAGACATAGCACGCTTCCGGGTGATTCTGACGACGGAAACTGAAAACGACCCCCTGGCGATGGTGGCGCAGGGTATCGCGCCTAAACTCAAAGCATTATGTCTTCACAACGGGACGGTTTACCGCTGGAACAGGGCCTGTTACGGCGTGCACAATAATATCCCGCACCTTCGGATTGAGAACCGTGTTATTCCCTCGGGGCCCACGATTATCGATGAGATCGCCAATACGGCATTTTTCGTGGGCATGATGGCAGGGATGGCCGATCAGTACAGCGACGTTCGTGAGATAATTACCTTTGACGATATCAAGGCAAATTTCCTCGCTGCTGCCCGGGGCGGAATCCGTGCACAAATGAACTGGTTCGGTGATACCCACATGCCGGCCCGTAAATTGATTCTGGATGAACTGTTGCCGCTCGCAGAGCATGGTCTGCAAAAATACAAGGTTGACCAGAAAGATATCGATAAGTACCTTGGTGTTTTGCATGACCGCGTTTCGACACGTAGAAATGGCGCGCGGTGGGCGCTTGAATCGCTTAATGAAATGCACGGACGCGGAACAGAAGATCAGCGCCTGCGTTGTCTTGTCGGCAGCATGGTTGAACAGCAGGCAACAGGCCTGCCGATATCAGAATGGGTGTTGGCCGATTTCTGTGAACAACAGGACTGGCGAGAGAGTTACCTGAAAGTATCCCAGTTTATGGCAACGGATCTGTTTACCGTGCGCCCGGATGACATCGTGGATTTTGCTGCGACACTGATGGACTGGCGCCATGTGAGACATGTGCCGGTTGAAGGTGATGATGGCGTGCTCGTTGGTCTTGTATCCCACCGGGCGCTGTTGCGTCTTGTTGCAGAAGGCCGGGTTGGTGGTGAGCACAAGGTCACTGTTAAGGAAATCATGACCAAAAACCCCGTCACGGTGAGTTCGGATGCGACCACGGCCGATGCCATACGGCTGATGCGCAAAGCCCGTGTGGCCTGCCTGCCGGTGGTAGACGATGGAAAACTGCACGGTCTCATCACCGAGCATGATCTGATCCTGGTTTCTTCCCACCTGTTGGAGCGTTACCTGGAAGACGCCAAATGAACCTGGGATGAGGCTCGTTTTAAGTCTTCTATCGACGGTCCTGTTACTGGCAGCCTGTGGTGACGAACTCAGTGTAGAACAACAGATCATCGCAACCCTCCGCAACATGGAATATGCCGCAGAGGAAGGGCAGCACCTGGAGTTCATGACTTACGTTGCAGAGTCATTCGGTGGTCAGCAAGGTTCAATGGACCGGCGTGAATTTCATCGCTTCATGATTTTTCAGATCAACCAGAACCGGCGTCTGCAGGCGCGGTTTTTCCCGATTTTTGTCACCGAAACCGCTGAGAATTCTGCGTCAGCGCACTTCCGGATACTGGTCACCGGAGGCGGCGGTCTATTGCCGGAAAGCGGGCAGTTATTTGAAGTTGAGACAAGCTGGCTGCGTGATGGCGGAGGCTGGGATCTGACCAAAGCTGACTGGGAGCCGGTGTACCTGCCTGATCTGCCAACGGTTGGAGATTAGGGGTTCCTTAGGCGATTCTCGGCTTTTGAGAATGGCTGGTCTACAATCTACATATGCCCCGGTCCGAGTCACCAAGAATTTTGCCAGCCGAATTTCATCCGGCTGTAAGCGCCTGGTTTGAAAAATCGTTTGATTCACCCACACCGGTACAGACAGCCGCCTGGCCGCAAGCGATTTCTCAGAAACGTGTACTCATTGCAGCACCAACAGGCAGCGGCAAAACCCTCGCAGCATTTTTATCCGCTATCAATGATCTGGTCGTGCAAAGCCGGCACGGTGCACTGGAAGGCAGGGTTCATGTGCTTTATGTGTCACCACTCAAAGCACTCTCAAACGACATAGAAAAGAACCTGCAGGCACCGCTGTTGGGTATTGCCGAAGAACTGGCAGCAATGGGTGAAGCGCCCCACCATATTCGTGCGGCGGTCAGGACCGGAGACACACCTGCCGGTGAGCGTGCCAAAATGAGCAAACGGCCACCGCACATCCTCGTTACGACACCCGAATCCTTATACCTTCTGCTAACCTCGGTATCCGGCAGAAACATGCTTGATGGTGTATCTACACTGATTGTGGATGAGATTCACGCGCTGGCGGGCAACAAGCGGGGCAGTCACCTGTCATTATCACTGGCAAGGCTTGATGCCTTGTGCGGGTTTCCACCTGCACGAATCGGTTTGTCAGCCACGCAAAAACCCATTGAGAGAATTGCGGATTACCTTTGTGGTGGCCTGGAATGTGCCATTGTCGACACCGGGCACAAACGGCACATGGACATCTGCCTGGAATTGCCGGAGTCACCGCTGGCACCGGTGTTATCCAACGAGGTCTGGGAAGAGCTTTATGAGCGACTCGTAGCATATATTCTCGACCATCGCACAACGCTGATATTTGTCAATACCCGTCGTCTTACCGAACGGCTTGCCCGTCACCTGGCCGAGCGCCTGGGTGAGGATGCTGTTACGGCACACCATGGCAGTTTGTCGCGCAAACACCGGCTGGAGGCGGAGCAGGCACTCAAATCCGGCTCACTTAAAGCATTGGTGGCCACCGCATCGTTGGAGTTGGGAATCGATATTGGTCATGTGGACCTGGTTTGCCAGTTGGGAACACCCGGCAGCATCGCGGCCCTGTTACAACGTGTTGGCCGTTCCGGTCATGGGGTGGGTGAAACCCCCAAGGGGCGGTTGTTCCCATTAAGCCGTGATGACCTGGTCGAGTGTGTGGCCTTGCAGAGGGCACTTGAATCCGGTGAGCTTGACGCCATAGTCATTCCGCCAGCACCACAGGATGTGCTGGCTCAACAGCTGGTCGCAGAGGTGGCCGCCCGGGACTGGCAGGTGGATGACCTGTTCCAGGTCGTTCGTACAGCCTGGCCATATCATGATCTCGACAATGAAAAGTTTCTCGCAACGGTAAGAATGCTTGCCGATGGCTACTCAACCCGGAGAGGTAGACGCTCCGCCCTGCTTTTTTATGATGCCATCAACGGCCAGTTACGTGGCCGGCCTGCGGCGCGCCTGACAGCGCTGCAAAATGGCGGCGCCATCCCGGATCACTTCGATTACGAGGTCATCATGCTGCCGCAGGGTCACCGTATAGGAACCCTCAATGAGGACTTCGCCTTTGAAAGTATCCCCGGGGATATTTTTCAGTTGGGCAATACCAGTTATCGCATGCTGAAAATAGAACAGGGAAGGGTGCTGGTTGAAGATGCGCACGGTCAGCCTCCCAACATTCCCTTCTGGACCGGAGACAAGCCCGGACGAAGTGATGAGTTATCAATCGCAGTTTCTGGCTTAAGAAAAGAGATAGAACAAAAGCTTAAAAAACATGAACCTATGGAAGTTATCAATAATCTGTGTGAAGAAGGAATTACGCGGGTTGCGGCCATACAACTGGTCGAGTATCTGCATGCCTCCATTCAGGCCCTGGGTTGTCTGCCAACGCAGAGCAAAATCATCATGGAGCGTTTTTTTGACGACTCCGGTGATATGCACCTGGTTGTACACGCACCGCTGGGTTCACGTCTCATGCGTGCCTGGGGCCTGGCATTGCGCAAGCGTTTCTGCCGGCAATTCAATTTTGAACTGCAGGCATCGGCACTAGAAGACTCACTGATACTCTCATTGGGCGAAACACACAGTTTCGAAATCGCCGATGTTGCCGGTTATTTAAAGGCCCAGACGGTACGCGATGTATTAATACAGGCACTACTGGACGCACCCATGTTTGAATTGCGTTGGCGCTGGAATGCAACCATCGCGCTGGCGGTACAGCGAATGCGTAACGGTAAAAAAATACCGCCCCAGTGGCAAAGAAACCAGGCCGAAGACCTGGTCGCAGTCGTTTTTCCGGATCAGATCGCCTGTTTTGAGAATATCCGGGGCTCACGTGAGATACCCGATCACCCACTGGTCAACCAGACCATTGATGATTGCCTGACCGATACGATGGATATCGATGGCCTGGAAAAACTGCTGATTAAAATGGCAGCGGGTGACATCGAGATACACTGCCTTGACCTGGTTGGCCCTTCGCCATTGTCACGCGAAATAATCAACGCCCGGCCATATGCCTTTCTGGATGATGGTGAGGCCGAAAACCGGCGTACACGCGCCATAGGCAGTGACCCGGATGATCTTTCCTCTGCAAGCACGCTGAGTATCATCAGCGTTGAGGCACGCACACAGGTTCGTGATGAAGCCTGGATTCAGCCACGTAACGCCGATGAGTTGCATGACGGCCTCTTGCAACTGGGTTTTTTGACCCGGCCGGAATATTCGAGTGGCAACTCAAGTTGCGGCGCAGGCGGCACTGCGGGCAACTGGAGTCAGTGGTTCTCAGCACTTGGCACTGACTTCAGAGTTTGCAGCGTAAAGCTGGATCAAGGCGGGGAGGGGAAGTTTGAACACTGGTGGGTGGCCTCCGAACGCTTACCCGAATGGCTGGCCATTCATCCGGAGTCCCAATTCTCACCTGATCCGACCGCTCTGCTACCCGATACTCCTTGCTGTGAGCAGGATGAAGCACTGGTTGGGATGTTGAGAAGCCGCATGAGCGGCCTGGGCCCCGTTAGCAGGTCTCAACTGGCCAAGGACTTCGGTTTGGATGAAGACCGTCTTCAGCAGGCATTGCTGAGCTTGCAGAATGAAGGGTTTGCAATCCTGATGCAGGATGAATCCACTGAAAACCTGTGGTGTGAACGACGCTTGCTGGCAAGAATACATCGCTATAGCCGCGAGCAGCGCCGAAGGGCGGTAAAACCGGTCTCACCGGCAACTTTTATGAACTTCCTGGTGCACTGGCATGGTTTGGATGACGCAGGTGCTGATCTTGACCAGACACTATCGCTTTTGCAGGGGTGGTCTGCTCCTGCACTGATGTGGGAACACAACTTGCTGGGTTCACGGTGTAAGGATTACTCCCCCGAGCAACTGGATCAGCGTTTTCTGAGTGGTCAGCTGGCCTGGTTCAGACCTCATTCTATGCCGGAACAAACAAGCACCATCGTTACGGCGACACCACTCGCCATCGTGCCGCGTATCAATATTCCCCAATGGCTGCCAAAGACACCGGACCCTGAGGTTATATCCGACTCGGTAGCAAAAAAGGTCCTGGACCTGCTTGAGAAGCACGGGGCCATGTTCACTTCGGATCTCGAACAGCAGTCAGGTCTTTTGCGACCGCAACTGGAGCAGGCTTTAAAAACCCTGATCGCAGCCGGTGCGATTACCTCTGATGCCTTCTCACCGGTGCGCTGGTTACTGCGGCCTGAAGCGCAAAAATTACGTCGATCAAGAATGGCGAAACGACATGCTGTTAATTTACCGGTAGGTCGCTGGAGTGTCACAGTGCATGGTTTTGGCACTCAGCAGGATGGTGTAACAGGCAACAATGGGCAACAGCGAATGGCTGTAATTTGCCAATCACTGCTACGTCGCTACGGTGTTGTATTCCGCGCAGTTATACAAAGAGAAACACTCCTGCCACCCTGGCGGGATTTACTGAACTACCTGAGACGCATGGAAGATCGTGGTGAAGTTCGTGGCGGACGATTTGTGGATGGGTTTTCCGGGGAGCAGTTTGCATTACCCGAGGCACTGGGTCTGCTTCGCCAACCCGCCGGAGTCGATGGCAAGCCGATATTCACCGTTATCAGCGCGTGTGACCCTTTAAACCTGGGCGGTGTGATCACACCGGGAGTGAAGACCCCATCGGTAAGCGGCAACAGGGTATTGTTGGAAAACGGCTTGCCCGTCGCGCGGATGATCGGTGAGGAGTTTCAGGAGTTTGCAAACATCGGCGCTGAGGCCAGTCGCGAAGCCCAACGGCGGCTTTTGGTTGTGAGACCCTGGCCAAATTTGAGTTCAGTGCATCGTAAATAGTTATTTTTGTAGCCTAATGCCCGATTTCCTTTTAAGGAAATATTGGGTCATTCAAAACAAGCAACGTTAATTCATTTTGTAATACTGGCAATTTTAGCAGCAGACGTGTATTTCCCCAGCAAGTATAAACCCCCTGTAGTGGTTGGTTTTTATGTTTTGATAAGGATGTTCAACCAACAAATAATAACAA
Source organism: Lysobacterales bacterium (assembly GCA_033791845.1). Classification (GTDB taxonomy): domain Bacteria; phylum Pseudomonadota; class Gammaproteobacteria; order Xanthomonadales; family SZUA-36; genus SZUA-36. Next base: position 56,680 of record JASJFX010000027.1, read on the forward strand.
CTGGTAAAGGACTACCATATGAAACTTCCAATCAATATTTTGATGTTCTGTGTGTTTGTTTTCAGAACTGGAATTGAAGATACAAGTGTGTTGACGGGTTCGTCCAGGGTGTTAAACCCATGACACCACAGACAATGCACTTAAGAGCTGATCTTGCAGTCGATGAATTAAACTCGTCGAGTACACAAGCCCCCGCCGCTAAACCACAGATCAGACTGGTCAAAATTGACGGGAAGCTTACTGCTGTACCTGTACAGGAATATGAGCCTGTACAAGCACATGAACCTGTAGATGCTGTTGAACCCCTGCAAGCGGTTAAACCCACACAGGCAGTTCAGCCCTCACAGGCTGATAAATCCGGCACTTTGCGATACAGTCCCGGCGTCGCCCTTCGGGATCTGCTGCAACAGGCGATCGAACAGAATGCCAGCGACCTGCACATCCACAGTGGCGCGGTGTTGCGCGTTCGCGTTGGTGGTAAATTTCATGATGCCACAGCTACCGTACTAAGCCCGCAGGAGTGCGAGAAGCTCATTATGGACATAATGAGTGAGTCGCAACTCAAACAACTGAAAGAGAAGTTTCAGGTCGACTTCGCTTACGAGGTACACGGAGTCGGGCGCTTTCGCGCTAACATTTACAAGCAACAGCGTGGTTGTGACGCGGTGTTCCGCACCATCAAGCCCTCACCGCCAACCTTGGCTGAACTCGGACTCCCAAAGGAGTTCAAAAAATATACTGAGTTTCACCAGGGCCTGATTCTATTCACCGGTCCCGCGGGTTGCGGTAAATCTTCGACCATGGCTGCGATGGCGAACTTGATCAATGAGCGTCGACATGATCACATCCTGACCATTGAAGACCCGATTGAATTTGTGCACACCTCGGCCGCGTGCAACGTTACACAACGGCAAGTAGGGGCCCAGACCGAGTCGTTCCCCAAGGCCTTGAGGGCGGCTCTGCGAGAAGATCCTGATGTAATCGTAATTGGCGAACTGCGTGATTTAGAGACCGTCTCGCTTGCTATAACCGCTGCTGAGACCGGCCATCTCGTCATGGCAACACTTCACACGTCCAATGCCATTCGTACCATCAATCGTTTGCTCGGTGTCTTCCCTCCAGATCAGATTTGCCAGATACGCAGGATGCTGTCGGAATCTCTGAAAGTCGTCATTTCACAACGCTTGGTGCAGCGGGCAGATGACCGGGGCCAGGTTGCGGCACTTGAGGTGATGATCAACAACAATGCGGTCGCTAACCTCATTCGCGAAAACCGGACCTGTCAGATCAAGTCCATTATGCAAACCGGTATAGCCGACGGTCAGCGACTTCTTGACGCTTCTCTGACCCGGTTGATGAACGACAAGGTGATAACCAGGAAGGAAGCGATCAAGCATGCTGAAGAGCCTGCGAACTTCAAGTAAAGGGGGAATGATTTGGCCAGGATCGATGAGTTATTTAGATATCTGAAAGAGAAGGGCGGTTCGGACCTGCACCTGTTGGCTACAAGGTCTCCCCGCGTACGTATTCACGGCAAGCTGACGGACGTCGACGGCTGGGGATTTATTTCGGACGAAGAATTGCGGGAACTGTTGCGTGAGATATGCTCCGAGGAGCAGTGGTCGGAGTTCGATGCCTGTGGCGATCTGGACTTTGCCTGGGCTTTGCCAGGCGAGGCTCGTTTTCGTGTCAATTTCCTGAATCAGCACCTGGGCGTCGGCGCCATATTTCGTATCATCCCTGAAAAAATCCTCACCTTCGATGAGCTCAATATACCCAAGGCAATTCGCGACCTGGCTTACCTCGAACGGGGACTGGTGCTTGTGACCGGTCCTACCGGTTCAGGCAAATCTACAACGCTGGCTTCGATCATCAATGAAATAAACGAAAACTTTAGTAAACATATTGTCACTATTGAGGATCCGGTGGAGTTTGTTCATCTCAATAAAAAGTGCGTGTTTTCACAGCGTGAAGTTGGTCATGATACGCTCAGTTTTGCTGATGCATTGAAGGCCACCATCCGTCAGGATGCCGACGTGATCCTCGTGGGTGAAATGCGTGACAGGGAAACAATTGAGCTTGCCGTTACGGCAGCCGAGATGGGCACATTGGTATTTGGAACACTGCATACCAACAGCGCGACCAAAACGATTGATCGTTTGATTGACGCGTTTCCGTCCAGTCAGCAGTCCCAGATACGCACCACCCTGGCTGATTCCATATGTGCCATCGTATCGCAACTCCTGCTGCCGACTTCCGATGGTCAGGGTCGTTGTGCCGCCTACGAGATCATGCTGCGCACAAACAGTCTGCCGAATATCATTCGCGAGGGTAATACGACCATGTTGACATCCGTGATCCAGAGTGGTGTCAACGAAGGTATGTGTGCGATGGATGACTCACTGGAAGACCTGCTAAGGAAAGGTAAAATCACCGCTGCTGCGGCCATGGCCAAAGCAAAGGATAAGTCCCGCTTCCAAGGTTATGCGAGACAATCCTGATCAGCCAGTGTATAGGGTTAGAAATTTATCCAGTGTTTTGTAATCCGCGTGCAATACCGTTCACAGTGACCAGCAGAGCCTCAAGTAGGGAGTTATCCAGGCGGTCACCTGCACGCCATCGTTTGAGCAAATCTACCTGCAACAGACTCATGGGGTCTACATAGGGGTTACGTAAACGGATGGATCTTTGCAGGGTCGGCTCTGAATCAAGCAGTTCACCCTGTTCCTTGATACTTAAAATCATTGAGCGGGCAAGTCTTAATTCGGTATCGATCAGCTCGAATATAACCTGGCTTGGTGACGGTGCCAGAAGCCGGTAATGCCGGCCAATATCCAGGTCGGATTTTGCCAGGGCCATTTCGACATCAGATAACATGCTGCTGAAAAATAGCCAGCCATGGTTCATGGCCCTTAAAGTTTCGAACCCAAACTCTTTTCTGACTGCGGCGAGGGCGGTGCCCATTCCGAAGGCTGCCGGCAAACCGATGCGACACTGTGCCCAGGAGAATACCCAGGGAATAGCACGCAGGTTCTCTACACCGCCGCCTGAACGACGGGAAGCCGGTCTTGACCCAATACCCATTCGTTCAATGACATCAATTGGGGTCGCATGCCGGAAATAATCTATAAATTGCGGGTGTGTGTAGACCAGTTCACGATAGGCCTGTCTTGAAGTGTCAGCCATCAGTGACATGGCCTGAAGCCATTGTGGTTTCGGTGTGGATGCTGTGCCCATGCTGCTTTTTAGTGTCGCTGCTGTTGCTAACTCAAGGTTTCTTTCGGCCAATGAGCGGTTTCCATACTTCTGGTTAATCACCTCTCCCTGCTCGGTTACACGCAGAAATCCATTCACCGTGCCTGCCGGTGCACCAAGAATACCCTGGACAAAATTACCACCGCCGCGGCTTACCGTGCCGCCCCGTCCATGAAAAAAACCCGGACTGACCGCGTGCTTTTTACAAATGTGGGCAAGTTGAGTCTGCGCTGTAGCCAGTGCCCAACGGGCGGAAATTAAACCTCCGTCCTTATTGGAATCGGAATAACCCACCATGATGATCTGACGCCGGTTACGTGCTTCCAGGTGTGCCTGGTAGGCAGGGTCAGTAAATAAACGTTCCAGAATGACCTCGCCATGCTGTAAATCAGGTACCGTTTCCAGCAGGGGGGTGACGTCCAGCGGCACATTATTATTTTCATCAACCAATCCGGCCATTCTTGCCAGGAACAATACACTCAACACGTCATCCGCACCCTGGGTCATACTGATAATGTAAGGGCCCAGGGCACGCCGGCCGAAATGCTCTTGTCCCCAGGCGATACTCCGGAAAACTTCGACTGTCCTGGCGACCGCTTCATCATTTGGCAGGTCGGGCAACCGATTGGACAAAATCAATTCGGTCAGACGGTCGGCCCTTGCTCCGGCATCAAGCTCAAGCCAGCTTTCATCTTCAAGTATCCGTGCAATCACCTGCCGGTGTACCAGTGAATCCTGGCGGATATCCAGTGTGGCAAGGTGAAACCCGAAGGTTCTTTCACGAATCTGCAGGCGATTGAGCGCGAATATTCCGGCATGCCGGCCTTTGTTTGTCTGCAACGATTGTCTGATCAACTCGAGGTCGGCTCTGAATTCCCCCGCAGTGTGGTAAGCACCCGGTAAGCCATCGAGTACCTGTTGCATCCGGACCATCATGAGTTTTAGAAGACAGCGGTAAGGCATATTTCGAATGCGTTCACCAATTGCCTGGGCCTCATCCGGGAGCATTTCCCAGTAGTTTTGCAGCTGGTCCAATACGGGCCGGCTAACTTTTACTTCCGTCAGCGACTGGCTGAGAAAACTTGAAAGAGAGTGCATTTCTGGCAGGTACTTTTTGATGATCTCACGCCGGTGATATTCCAGTGAATTGCGGATGGTGACCGCATCCACGTTGGGATTGCCATCCATATCACCACCCACCCAGGATCCAAAATGAAGCAGTGACGGCAATGACCGGTCGGGCACGTCCTGCCAATTGGACTCGAGGGCCTGATACAGGTTCTCATAAAACGGCGGTACAACCCGGTAGAGCACATCGGTCAGGTAAAACAAGACGTGCTCCATTTCATTTTTGACCGAGAGTTTTTGTTCCGGGTACATCTCGGTTTGCCAGTTACTGGTGACTGCCGCACGTATGCGTTCCAGCGCAGCCGCTTCCTGGTCGGGTGTTCTGGACGGGTCGAGACGCTCAACCAGTCTGCGCAGGATCATCTGTTCCTTTTCCAGCAGGGTACGGCGTGTGGACTCTGTCGGATGTGCCGTCATTACCGGCTCAATACTCAGCGAGTTGAGTTCCTGCGTGACTTCTTCAAGAGAATGGGTCCTGAGTCCTTGCATCACCGCCAGGAGCCCACCGGGCTGAGCCCTTTCACCTCTTCTAAGGTAATCACGGCGCCGGCGGATACGATGCACCTTTTCAGCCAGGTTAACCACCTGGAAATAGGTGGTGAAAGCACGCACCAACAATCCGGCCTCGGTGACACCCATTCCGCTGAGCAATTGATCCAGTGCCGCATCCGCACCGGTTTTACCCTCACGCCGGTCTATCGCAGTACGACGAACGGCTTCAACCTGCTGCAGGAATTCCGAATCCTCCTGCTCCGCCAGCATATCTCCAACCAGGGCACCGAGTACGCGAACATCATCACGTAAGGGCATATCTTTTTCAGGAAAGTAGATTTCGCGCATGAATTGAGTTCGACCATGAAGTTCTGAAGAGGGTGATAATAGCGGATTCTCCAACTTCTAACCGACACAATCGTCTTATTTTTCAATTTAGGGTAATGTGTGGGCCAGTGTCTAATAATCGCAAAAGGATGACCCTGAACAATGAGTATACGTAGTCATGCTGGCCAGCACCCAAAGGTTGCTGCAGATGTATATATCGATCCTGACTCGGTCGTTATCGGTGATGTTGAAATCGGTGAGGGCAGTTCTGTCTGGCCAATGACCGTGATCAGGGGAGATATTCACCGTATACGTATTGGTAAAAGAACCAGCGTGCAGGATGGAAGTATTTTGCATGTAACCCATGCCGGCCCTTACAACCCTGATGGGTTTCCGCTGATCATCGGGGATGATGTCACCATTGGCCACAAAGCCATGCTGCATGGTTGCACCATTGGCAACCGTATTCTGATTGGGATGGCAGCCGTGATCATGGATGGTGTCCAGGTCAATGACGAGGTTATTATTGCAGCCGGTACACTGGTGCCACCGGGCAAAGTACTTGAAAGCGGGTACCTTTATATGGGAAACCCTGCCCGTCAGGCAAGGGCCTTAACGGACGAGGAATTCAAGTTTTTTCACTACACCTCTAAACGTTATGTTGACCTGGCTACGGTGTACCTCGGTGAACAGAGCGAAAGCAAAAACGCATCAGGTTAAGAGTCTTTAGCTTTCGGCAAGATCTGCCAATGCCTGCCCGGTCAGGCGATACGACACCCATTCATTTTGTGGTTCAGCACCCAGAGACTGATAAAATTTTATCGCCGGTTCATTCCAGTCAAGAACACTCCACTCAAAGCGACCGCATTGGTTGGAAACTGCAATTTTCGCCAGTTGGACCAAAAGTGCTTTTCCTGCACCCAAACCCCTGTGTTCCGGTGAAACGAACAGGTCTTCAAGGTAGAGTCCGCGTTTACCCAGCCAGGTTGAATAGTTGAAAAAATAGACTGCAAAACCGACCGCTTGGCCATTTAATTCACAAATGAGTGCACGTGTGGTCGAATCCTCTCCAAACAGGGTTTGTTCAATGTCGAATACTGTGGCGATCACGGCATCCTCGGCTTTTTCATAAATGGCAAGATCCGTAATCAGGCGGAGGATCAGCACGGAATCTTCAGCACTGGCAGGACGAATTTCTAAATTTGACATTGGGCACTCCGGTTTTTACTGATATAGGCTTAAGTATTATTCTAAAAGATGCCCAGCGCTTTGAGACTGGCTTTGCCGAGTTCTATCCGTTTTGCAACGGTGACCCTGTCCGACATGTCGATGTTCAAGGCGAAACTGAAGATATGTCCATTCTTCACGACCCAGCCAACCCACCAGCCGATATCCGGGTCGGGTGTCGTTGTCCATCCGGTCTTGCCATATAAAACCCGGCCATTCTCCTCGTCCATCCTGACAATTTCCCGCACGCTTTGCTGGACCTCATTGGAAAAGGGCAGATCGTCCTGTGCCAGGCGGGCAAGGAAAATTGCCTGCTCCATCGCGCTGATCTGCAATGGCCCCTTCAGCCAGAATTTATCGACTTCGTCGCCTGTTTCGGCATTACCGTAGGGGATGGAGAACAGGTTTTCACGCATACGGTCAAGACCGATACGCCGGGCGAGTTCCTGATATACAGGTACATTGGAAACCTTGATTGCATCACGAAGGCCCATGTCCTGTTCCCAGGACTGGAATGGCTGGGGCCTGCCGCCGTAAGGTAAAACCTCATCAACACTGGTTACCGCACCCGTTGAAAGACCGATCAGGCTGTTGGCAATTTTGAAAGTCGATGCGGGGATGAATCGTTTCTCGGCCCTTTGCAGGTCATGGATGACAAACCGGTCAGCGTTCACGTCATAAAGAACGAAGGTACCGTTTACACCCGCTTCCTTGAACAGATTTTCAACCTCCGGACTTGATGCTGTTTCAAAAGCGTAGGCCTGCTTTAACAATAGAAATATGAAAAGGGCAAAAAAATGTTTCATACGGTTCCCGGAGAATAACGAAACAGGATTATTGCATACCGGTACAGAAGGATAGAAAGGAAAACAGGTGGGCTCGCAAGAACGTTTCAGTTATTGGAGTACTCATGGGTAGATGGCAACATGAGTAGATCGAGTTGAACTGATCAGACGCGACGAATCTCAATGTATGGGGGCGGAATGCAGCCACTGGATGGCTTCAGATTCAACGCAAAAGTGCTTCATAGTGTATTGCCCGGCAAAGGTCAATGCACCGAAAAGCATTGCCTTGTCATCTATCAATTCAGGCTGGCAAAGAAATGCCAAACGAATATTGCGTATGTTTTCACTGAGACCAGGCAGTTCATGATTTGCTACCTTGCGCTCTTCAAGCGATAACTCGTTCAGAAGAACTTTCCGACAGTTGCATTTTTCACATTCAGCATTGATCGACTTGAGGATTAATTCGGCGCGCCTGGGATTGAGGCTTTTGTCGGAAATTTTTGCCAGGAGATAGGCGTCTTTTTCGAAAAACTCAAACGAAATTGTCATGTCTCTAATTCCCATTTCCCATTATAACTTATTACGCTGACTGTCAGTTCCCTGATCAACCACCCCTTTTATACACCATTTATTAACATAATTGAAATCAGCGAATTGTCTATATGGTGGCAAGTTGCCTCAGGACATAGTTCAGAATGCCACCGTGGCGGTAGTATTCCACTTCTTTGGGTGTGTCCAGCCGGCTCTTGGCCTGGAACTGTTTACGACTGCCATCGGACGCTGTCGCAGTGACTGTAACCTGGCTGGCTGAACCATCACCCAAACCATCGATATCGAAGGTTTCTGTACCATCCAGACCCAGACTGTCGGCGTTTTCACCTTCCATAAAGTTCAAGGGCAATACACCCATACCTATCAGGTTGGAGCGGTGAATGCGTTCAAAGCTGGCGGTGATCACTGCTTTCACACCCAGCAACTGGGTACCTTTAGCCGCCCAGTCACGGGAGGAGCCGGTTCCATACTCCGTACCGGCCAACACCACCAGTGGTGTGTTTTCCTGCTGGTAACGGTTGGAGGCATCAAAAATAGTCATTTGTTCACCATCCGGCTGGAACGTTGTCCATCCGCCTTCGGTGCCCGGAGCCAATTGGTTGCGTAAACGTACATTGGCAAAAGTGCCGCGCATCATGACCTCGTGATTTCCACGGCGGGAGCCGTAGGAATTAAAGTCTGACCTGGGAACACCCTTTGATTTGAGGTAATCACCCGCCGGGGAGTCTTCGGCAATCGCACCGGCCGGAGAAATGTGGTCGGTGGTAATGGAATCACCCAGCCGTGCCAGGCAGCGTGCGCCGTGAATATCCTGAACTGCAGGTACATCCATGCTCATGCCGTCGAAGTAGGGCGGGTTACGGATATAGGTTGAGTCATCCTGCCAGTCAAAACTTTCGCCCACAGGAGCGTTGACAGCCTGCCAGCGTTCATCACCGGAAAAGACACTGGCATAACCTTTCTTGAACATCTCGGCGGTTACGCTATCGCTAATGCATTGTTGGATTTCGTGGCTGCTGGGCCAGATATCACGCAGGTACACCGGATTACCATGCTGGTCATTGCCCAGGGATTCAGTGGTAATGTCGATGTTCAGATTACCCGCGATAGCATAGGCAACTACCAGCGGTGGTGAGGCCAGGTAATTCATCTTGATATTGGCGTGGATACGACCTTCGAAATTGCGGTTGCCTGACAGTACCGAGCAGGCCACCAGGTCGTTGGCCCGCACGGCATTACCAATCTCCTCCGGTAAAGGACCGGAGTTACCGATACAGGTTGTACAGCCATAACCGACCACGTAGAAACCCATGGCTTCGAGGTCATCCATCAGGCCTGCCTTGTTCAGGTAGTCGGTGACCACACGTGAACCGGGTCCGAGTGAGGTCTTAACCCAGGGTTTGGCTTTCAGGCCCTTGGCGGCAGCATTTCTTGCCAGCAAACCCGCACCAAGCATCACTGCCGGGTTTGAGGTATTGGTGCATGATGTGATGGCCGCAATGACCACTGCACCATCTTCCAGTTCAAACTGCTGACCGTTGTATTCTACGGCAGCACTGCCGGTGCCTTCGCGTCCTTCAGTGAATTGGTTCTTGTCTCTCAAATAGGCCTGCTTGGCCTCGCTCAGCAAGATCCTGTCCTGCGGACGTTTGGGGCCCGCCAGGCTGGGAACGACCGTGGACATATCCAGCTCAAGCACTGCTGAGTATTGGGCAACAGGTGAGTCCGTTGTATGAAACATGCCCTGTGCGCGTGAGTAAGCTTCAACCAGGGCGATCTGTTCTTCAGACCGTCCGGACAGACGCAGGTAATTCAGGCTCTCCTGATCAACCGGGAAAATGCCGCAGGTCGCACCGTATTCAGGTGCCATGTTGGCAATGGTTGCACGATCAGCCAGTGGCAGACCGGGAAGACCCTCACCGAAAAACTCAACAAATTTGCCCACCACACCTAACTCACGCAGCATTTCCACCACGGTTAACACCAGGTCGGTTGCGGTGGCACCCTCGGGTAATTCACCGGTAAGTTTAAAACCGACAACCTGCGGGATAAGCATCGTGATTGCCTGCCCCAGCATGGCAGCCTCGGCTTCAATACCGCCCACACCCCAACCCAGTACTCCGATTCCGTTAATCATCGTGGTGTGGGAGTCGGTTCCTACCACCGTGTCGGGGTAGGCCATTAATTCGCCGTTACGCTCGGCGCCAAAAATAACACGTGCCAAGTGCTCAAGATTGACCTGGTGAACAATACCCGTGTTGGGCGGAACCACGTTGAAGTTACTGAACGCGCTTTTACCCCACTTAAGGAAGCTATAGCGTTCCTGGTTACGTTCGAATTCAATTTCGTTATTGATGGTCAAGGCATCAGCACTGCCAAAGCGGTCTACCTGTACTGAATGGTCAATCACCAACTCGGCCGGAGATAATGGGTTAATCAGTTCCGGGTTACCCCCGAGCTTTTTCATGGCATCGCGCATGGCCGCAAGGTCGACCACTGCCGGTACACCGGTGAAATCCTGTAAAACAACCCGTGAAGGTGTAAACGCGATTTCTGTAACCGGTTTTGCCTGAGGATCCCAATTGGCCAGGGCTTCGATGTCACTATGGGTAATATCGATGCCGTCTTCGTGGCGGAGCAGGTTTTCCAGCAGGATTTTCAGGGAAAAGGGCAAACGTGAAATATCAATTTTTTCACTTAGCAGAGGCAGACTGAAATAGTTGTAATTTTTATCGTTAACGGAAAGTGTACTGCGGACGGAAAATGAATCTTGCATGCTGGCCTCCATTAAAGTGCATGTGTAGCAACCGGATGACCGGTTATTATCACCTATCGGAACCCGATTTCCCAAATAGTATTATCCGGGTAACAGTGATTGAGCCTGTTCGAGCATTTTTTTACGTCCAAACATCAGGCTGAAACGGCCACCGCCCAATTGTCGCCAGAGAACCGCTGAACGCAGACCGGCAAAAAGTAATGTGCGAATCCAGTGAACGGTGCGGTCAATCTGTAAGTGTTGCGGTCGTCCATTGACCACGATGCGGGGTGACAGGGTACTGATGGTCTGAGTGTAAAGATCGGCGATTTTCCTGGCTTGCAGATCCTTTATTTCGTGAATTTCAGTGCCATCGTCGATTTCGGATATCGGCAGTAGTTCGGCACCGATGTGCGCCTGCATTTCCGTCTTTTTGCGAAAGTTGTTTTCAAGCTGCATGATAGAGACCGCGTAGGAGAGACTCTCCATGTAACGCCGGTCACCCTGGAGCACCGAGATCAGTGTGTCTGCACCGAGGCGCAAACGGTTGGCACTACCGAAGATATCGTCGACGCTGTCGGCCTCAATAGCCAGCAGGCTCTCGAGACAGGTATCCGCAGAATAACCCGACCAGGTGCCGTGATTGGCCGCCTGCCTGACGAGTTCAGAGGCCTGGAATATACCGGACAGTGCCATTATGCGTTCTTTCATTCGATTACCATCTTTAGTGAGTGCCCGAAGGCGGTGTGTTCATGGATTCAATGATGCCGCCGCCCATGCAAACTTCACCGTCATAAATCACAACGGATTGTCCCGGGGTGACAGCGCGTTGAGCCTGTTGAAACGTCAGCTGCATGCGATCTTCATCGATATGTTCAATCAGCACTGACTGGTCCTGCTGACGATACCGGACCTTCGCGGTCAGTAGCTGACCCGCCTCGGGTGCGGTACCCGATACCCAGGCCAATTGTCTTGCCTCAAGCGTGGTTGACAACAACCACGGGTGTTCATGAACCTGGCCGACATACAATACGTTGTTGTCCATGTCCTTGTGCAATACATACCATGGCGCTTCCGGATGGCCCTTCACACCGCCGATTCCCAATCCCTGGCGCTGTCCCAGGGTGTGAAACATCAATCCCTGGTGTTCACCAATAAGCTGTTCATCGGCGGTTCGGATCTCACCGGGCTGCGCGGGCAGGTATTCACTCAGAAAGGCGGTGAAGTTGCGTTCGCCTATAAAGCAGATACCGGTACTGTCCTTTTTGTCAAAGACGTTAAAACCGGCCTGTTCAGCGATTTCACGCACTCTTGGTTTTTCGAGTTCACCAACGGGAAATAGTGTTTTTGCCAGTTGTTCATGACCGACCGCGTACAGAAAGTAACTCTGATCCTTATTGTGGTCCACGCCCCGCAACAGGCAGTGTTTGCCATGCCTGTAAGCCGAACGCACATAGTGTCCGGTGGCAATCCTGTCAGCACCGAGTTCCTCGGCATGTTCCAGGAAAGTTTTGAATTTGATTTCACGGTTACACAGGATATCGGGATTGGGTGTTCGACCTGCCCGGTACTCACTGAGAAACTCCTGAAAGACATTTTCCCAGTATTCGGTGGCAAAATTGCGGGTATGAAGCAAGAGGCCCATGGACTCCGCCACAGCCCTTGCATCCGCGGCATCCTCGGCTGCAGAGCACTCGCCAAATCGATCATCCTCCTCCCAGTTCTTCATGAACATGCCGGCAATATCCAGTCCCTGCTGCTGCAATAGCAGCGCCGAGACCGACGAATCGACCCCGCCGGACATGGCCACCATGATTTTGCCACTTGCCTTGTTCATGTCAGTTAAATGGGGTCAAAATACAGAACGTCAATCACTGAATTGATGGTTCATCTTCTACCAATAGATGTACTACAATGAAACCATGAGCAATGAATTTGAATCACAACATGATCGCGGTATCGCGTTGGAAGAGGCCCGTCCGGAGGTCAAGCCGCCGCCGATGTACAAGGTTGTGCTATTGAACGACGACTTCACACCGATGGATTTTGTGGTGGACGTAATCCAGACCTTTTTTGAGATCGACCATGACCGGGCGACTCAGATTATGTTACACGTTCACACCCGGGGCAAAGGCGTGTGTGGCATTTTTACATTTGAAATTGCCGAGACCAAGGTGGCCCAGGTGAATGATTACGCACGCCGCAACGAGCATCCTCTCAAGTGTGCACTGGAAAAGGCCTGATGCGGTCCAGTGAACCCTGTAGGCCGGAACCGGTCTCAATCAATACTCCAAACACGGAAAATTAAATGTTCAGTAAAGAACTGGAAGCAACCATTAGCCAGGCTTATCAAGAGGCCCGCAGCGCCCGTCACGAATTTCTCACGGTAGAGCATTTATTGCTCGCTTTACTGGACAACAGTTCTGCTTTATCCATCCTCAGTGCCTGTGGCGCCAATATCAAGGAGCTTGAATCCGAGTTGCGCAAGGCGCTTCGCGATACTGTTCCTGAACTGGCCGAGGATGACAACCGTGATACCCAGCCGACGATTGGTTTCCAGCGTGTTTTGCAGAGAGCGCTGTATCACGTTCAATCTGCCGGCAAGCAGGAGGTGATCGGTGCCAATGTGCTGGTGGCCATATTCAGCGAGAAGGATTCATACGCCATCTATCTTCTGAATAAATTTGATGTTACCCGTCTCGATGTGGTGGACTACATTTCTCACGGGATTTCCCCAGTGGAAAAAAGCACCGGGGACAGCGTTGAAGAGTCCGAGGCAGAGGCTCTGGAAGAGGGCGCAGGTGCCGGTGGCAGCGCGCTTGATAATTTCACCAGCAACCTGAATGAGCGGGCGCGTGAAGGCAAAATCGACCCGTTGATCGGTCGTGTGGACGAAGTCGAGCGCACTGTCCAGATTTTGTGCCGCAGACGTAAGAACAACCCGCTATTTGTCGGTGAGGCAGGTGTCGGCAAGACCGCGATGGCCGAGGGACTGGCACTTAGAATTGTTGAAGACAATGTACCCGAGGTTTTGGCAGACGCGACAATATATGCGCTGGATCTCGGCGCATTACTCGCCGGCACCAAGTACCGTGGCGACTTTGAAAAACGGCTGAAAGCCGTATTGTCTGAATTGCATAATATTGAAGGGGCGGTACTGTTTATTGATGAGATTCACACGATTATCGGCGCAGGCGCTGCGTCAGGTGGTGTCATGGATGCGTCCAACCTCATCAAACCGGTACTCGCCTCAGGTGAATTGCGCTGTATCGGTTCCACCACCTACCAGGAATTCCGTGGAGTATTTGAGAAGGACAGGGCACTGGCACGGCGCTTCCAGAAAATTGATATCGTCGAGCCGACCATTTCAGAGACCATCGAAATACTGCGTGGTCTCAAATCACGCTTTGAAGATCATCACGGGATTAAATATACCGATGAGGCCCTGTGTGCAGCAGCAGAGTTAGCCGGCCGTCATATCAATGACCGTCATCTGCCTGATAAGGCCATCGATGTGATTGATGAAGCCGGTGCACGGCAACGTATGTTACCGGAAGATGAACGCAAGAAGCTTTTGGATGAGCATGATATCGAGGCCATTGTCGCCCATATGGCACGTATTCCGGCCAAACAGGTATCACGTTCTGACCGTGATGCATTACGCACTCTCGAACGCGATCTGAAGTTGACCATATTTGGACAGAATGAGGCAATCGATGCCCTCGCTGCGGCAATCAAGATGTCCCGTTCCGGCTTGGGTGAAGAAGAAAAACCGATCGGATCGTTTCTGTTCGCGGGACCCACCGGTGTAGGTAAAACCGAAGTAACCCGCCAACTGGCGATGACCATGGGTATCGAGTTGATCCGCTTCGATATGTCGGAATACATGGAAGCACATTCCGTATCGCGCCTGGTCGGCGCACCACCGGGTTACGTGGGTTTTGACCAGGGTGGTCTGCTGACAGAGGCGGTGACACGCAATCCGCATGCCGTATTGTTACTGGACGAAATCGAGAAAGCCCACCCGGATGTATATAACATCCTGCTACAAATAATGGATCATGGAAAGTTGACGGATACCAATGGACGGGAAGCGGATTTCCGTAATGTCATCCTGGTGATGACGACCAACGCGGGTGCCCAGCAAAGTTCACGCCGTTCAATCGGGTTCACCGAGCAGGAACACGTTTCGGATTCCAGTGAAGCCATACGCAGAACGTTTACACCTGAATTCCGTAATCGCCTCGATGCCGTCATTCATTTCAAGGCGCTTGATTCCTCCATTGTGCTGTTGATCGTGGACAAGTTCATACTCGAACTTGAAGCACAACTTGCCCTGAAGGATGTCAGCCTGTCGGTATCCATCGCTGCAAAGGAATGGCTCGCAGAACTGGGTTTCGATCCGGAAATGGGTGCCCGGCCAATGAAACGTGTCATTCAGAACAAGATCAAACGCCCACTGGCAGATGACCTGCTTTTTGGCGTCTTGTCGGAAGGGGGTGAGGTGGATATTACACTGTCGAAGAAACAGGGTAAGAAACTGAACATCCGTACCAGGCCGAAGAAGGTAGTACCGAAAGCCCTGCCGGCAGCATCAGAGAGCTAATAATCCGCCAGGGCCGGTAGTTTATTTCATACGGTAGGTAATACGTCCTTTGGAAAGATCGTATGGTGTCAATTCAACTTTGACACCGTCACCGGTCAGAATCCGGATGTAGTGCTTACGCATACGACCGGAAATGTGTGCCGTAACAACATGTCCGTTTTCCAGTTCAACCTTGAATAAGGTATTTGGTAATGTTTCCAATACCTTGCCTTCCATTTCGATTACATCTTCTTTTGCCATGAGTCCCATGCCTTACTAAAGTGGCGGTATTGTGCCACCCGTAGGCTTGGCGCGAAAGGGGTTAATGCAAAATAACATTGACACAACGTTGGATTTGACTAAAATACGCCACCTTAATGCGGGAATAGCTCAGTTGGTAGAGCACGACCTTGCCAAGGTCGGGGTCGCGAGTTCGAGTCTCGTTTCCCGCTCCAAATTAAAAAATCCGGCCTGGAGTTAATCCATGGCCGGTTTTTTTATGGACAGTGATAAACAGGCTATAATATTCATAGGTGAACACATAGCATTGTGAAGCAAGCGATAGTAGAATATCGCGCTCCTGAGCAAATGCCCAGGAACTTGTCACAGAGGCCAGGTGGCAGAGTGGTTATGCTGCGGCCTGCAAAGCCGTCTACGCCGGTTCGATTCCGACCCTGGCCTCCAATTAGCCCCTTTTTGGGGCTTTTTTGTGCCTTAAAGTCCTGTTTTTTGACCTCTGAAACCCTTGCTGTATATACGTTTTGTGGGTTCTTTGTAATATGGTAGCCTAATGACAAGGGTTCACCAGAAAGTAGCAGATTTAGGGTTGTTTGAAAAAGTGCTACTCGAAAATGCTACTCCCGAACTCTACTTTTTGTTTGCTCTCACGTGTCACTCATGTGGAGACCCCGTCACCGGCAACAAGCGAAAGGCAGCTGTCCTGGCACTGACTGAGCTGTATGATCGGACAAACCCGCCCCAGGAACCCAATTCTGAACTGGCCATTGATATACCCAAAATCCATACAACAAGGGTGATGACGTAGCCGCAAAGCTTGATTGCTAAGGTTTCGGCTTTGGCTTTTCGGTTCCACATTGCTCTGCGAAACCAGCCGACAGTTACACAGTCAAGTTTACACCCTCTTTAGTTTGTGTAAAAACCAAGTCCTGCTGGATTCACCAAATTGTCTTTGACTCTTCCATGTTCGCCGCATTGATCGTTTGATACTTCTTGGATAATGCAATAAAAATCCCAAATGACATTATCGGCATTGCAGCTTTCCGGGTTGTAAACGACCTTCACAAAGTAGGTGTAATGGCACATCTCTCCATCGATACCTTCATACTCTCCTCTTTCGTGGTTAGTTAACCAGCCCTGTGAAACACCGGGAAGATCAGTGCCAGCGCCACGATCAAGCGTGCCATCTAAATCACAATCACGCTTACTTAACCATGCATCCGACCATTTCATTTGAAGTCTGTTGCCTTCAGTGACAGGTTCCGCCGGTCGCGTAAAATTATCATAAAAGCCATTAAACATACGTGCCTGATAATTGTATCCCCAATCATCGTAACCGTTTTCAATGAGATTGCCGTTGCTATCATAAATAGTGTTGTCTTTAATGGTCGCACAGTTGTTTTTTGCCACTGCACTTCCAGTGAAAAGGACAGATAACGCCAAACTGATTAATAGTATGCAAAATTTCATATTTAACTCCTCCGGTTGTTAGTGAAATAAGCCAAGACCCTTAAACGAGTCGTAAAAAGATATCACTAAGTGGGTGTAAC
The DNA here is from genome assembly GCA_033791845.1 of Lysobacterales bacterium. Classification (GTDB taxonomy): domain Bacteria; phylum Pseudomonadota; class Gammaproteobacteria; order Xanthomonadales; family SZUA-36; genus SZUA-36. Next base: position 73,573 of record JASJFX010000027.1, read on the forward strand.
GTAAATGACAAGATGAAAAGACAGTTTTGGAACTGTCGCAGCAGTTTGATGTTCACCCCAAATATTACCCTCATTTAGAAACCATTCTTAACCTCCCTGTATGGCAGGGTCAGGACAAAACTTTTAGTTGCTATTGAAACACCGGAGTAAAAAAGGAAGACAAATTCGTGTCCAACCAGTAAGTTCATCTGATGATTGACGAAGTCCACGGTTCAAAATCAACGTTGGGATGGCCCCTTCGTCTTCTGAACGGAGCCACGAAACGCCTCTGGCCGCGGGTTCGGCTGGATGAAGTATCGCTGTCCAACGCCGCGATAAAGCAAACGGGCTTGGCTGATTTTGGCGATACACATTACCGGGAGGGTCTGACACGCCTGATTGAATCGGCTGAAAACGATGCCAGGCTACATTTGCTTGGCCGCAAGGTCATGAGTACCCTGATCACGGTGTTCCTGGTTAATCGTTTGCTTCTGGCGGAGACCCGCAAACGCAGACCTGAAATTTTCCGCACCCCCTTGCTCCCTCCACTGGTCATATTGGGATTACCTCGCAGCGGCACCACATTTCTACATGGCATGTTGGCTTTGGACCCGGCGAATCGGTCGCTCCCGGCGTGGCAGGCGATGCGACCGATTGCGAACGGTGAACCCGATCGTCGCCGGCGGACGTATCATTGGGAAAACAAGACCCAGTCCCTCCTCATTCCAAAGCTCGACAGCATGCATTATTCACGCACGGACACGCCCGAGGAATGCGAAATACTTTTTGGCACGACGTTTGCCAGTTCCATTTTTCCTACCTGCGCGCCGGTCTACGGTTACCAGAGTTGGCTGAGTTCACAAGATCGCCTGATGGCATACCGGGAGTATCTCGCATTGCTGCAGATCATTCAGTACCCCGATTCCACACGACGGTTTACGCTCAAATCGCCAGCTCATACCGGATCCATCGGCTCCCTGTTGAGCGTGATTCCCGACGCCCTGATCATTCAAACCCATCGCCACCCGGTTCCCGTGTGTAACAGTACCAACAGCCTCATCTACCAGATGCACAATCTCGTCACCGAACAGCACGACATCCCAAGGATGGCAAACGTCAACATCGACACCCTGGTCCAGTGGGTCAATTCCAGCATGGCCGCGCGTGATTCGGGCGCAGCGACGGTTCACGATGTGTTTTACGACCAATTGGTAGCAGATCCCATCCGTACCGTGAAGCGCATCTATGATCAATACAACCTGGAATGGACAGGGGTTTTTGAAACACGTCTAAAAGCGTACGTCAGCGCGCATCCCCAGGGGCAGCACGGAAAGCACGTCTATTCCGGGTCGGACTTCGGTCTCAGGGACGAGGAAACCGCAGAGCGTTTCGGGGCATACATCACCCGGTACCGGTTGATGAACTAACGACGTCAGAGCCCTTCTCAGCTTCACCAGAAAGCACACTGATAAGCCTGAACTGATTGGGCACTTTAAATGTCTGTGATGCCGTCTTGATCAATTCTCACCCTGACAATTTCACTAACCCAATGACCACTGTCGGCCGTTTTCAGCAATAGGTCATACCAGGAAGCGACA
>JASJFX010000028.1:0-13170 GCA_033791845.1 Lysobacterales bacterium
ACATATTCAAGTTATTAGAATGGAATTAACGGCGTATTTTTGGGTGCAAAAGTGGGGCAATATTAAATGCAATTCAACATGCAGAGTGCAGAGTGCAGAGTGCAGAGTGCAGAGTGCAGAGTGCAGAGTGCAGAGTTAGTATCCGTGATTTGGCAAGATTTGTATGTAAGCAAATGTCGGTGGCATTCGTAGGAAAACCACTCTAAATGTTTTACACAGGATTTACGCTGGTGTTTTCCGATATTAGAAAGCAATAAGAGAGAGCCTAAATATCACTTTAAGCATCTGTATTCATGCTAGTTTTAATTGGCGCGCCCGACAGGATTCGAACCTGTGACCCCTGCCTTCGGAGGGCAGTACTCTATCCAGCTGAGCTACGGGCGCAGTAAAACCAGTTGCGTAGTTTAGCTGTTTTACTGGTCGTTTAGAATATTCAATCTCATTCACTACTTAAAGAGTCGATTAAGACTGTTATTCGGCTCATTTTACAATTGATAATGAGCCGTTTAAAGGGTACATTTGGTTCATGAAGTATAATTGGCAGCGAGCAGACTGGCCTGAGTTTAAATACAATGTTTCCCAAACTCAGGATATTTTATTCACTTTCGCAGAAAAAGCAGGACATGTCAGTGGCATTCTGAAAAGCCTTCCTGATTCTACTCAGACAGAAGCAATCATCGATCTAATGGTCTCCGAGGCGGTCAAAACCTCTGAAATTGAAGGGGAGTACCTCAGTCGCTCTGATGTCATGTCCTCCATCCGTCATAACCTGGGGCTGTCTACAAACAAAGAACAAATAGCAGACCAATATGCCAAGGGTGCGGCCGACCTGGTGGTTGATGTTCGGAATACTTACAGGGAACCCCTCAGCGAAAAGAAACTCTTTGAGTGGCACAAAATGATTCTATCCGGTCCCAGGCAAGTGACAGTTGGTGCCTGGCGAACGCATGCAGACCCAATGCAGATTATTTCCGGGCCTGTTGGCAAGTGGAAAGTGCATTTCGAGGCCCCGCCTTCTGAAAAAGTAGCTGGAGAGATGAAACCCTTCATTGACTGGTTCAATAAGACCACCCCTGGCGAGAAAGAGGAGATTAAGAATCCAATACTACGCTCCGCCATTGCGCACTTATATTTTGAAAGTATCCATCCATTTGAGGATGGTAATGGTCGGATAGGCCGTGCCATATCTGAGAAGGCACTGTCACAAAGGCTTGGTCGACCTGTTTTCTTGAGCCTCTCCGAAACTATTGAAGCAGGCAGGAAAACTTATTACAAAGCTTTAAAAACAGCGCAAAGGTTAAATGAATTAACCGCCTGGATTGTGTATTTCTCGAACACGGTGCTCGAGGCTCAATCAAGGGCTGAAGAAAGCATCGACTTTATTCTCAAGAAGACAAAGTTCTTTGAGCAATTCAAAGAGCGGCTCAATAAACGACAAATGAAGGTTATTCGCCGAATGCTTGATGAAGGGCCCAAAATGTTTGAAGGCGGCATGAGCGCCAAAAAATATATTGCAATTACCAGAACATCAAAGGCAACCGCTACACGTGATTTACAATACCTGTCAGAGATCGGTGTTCTGAAACGAACGGGCGGTGGGCGAAGCATCAGGTACCAATTGTCAGTTCTTGTTGTGTAGGAAAACCATGGAACGTAACTTTGCTTCCCGCTACACGTTGATACGGCTATAATATTCGCGCTTACAAGAGCCGGTCTGGCAGGGATCAGGACGGTTAATACCAGATTCAGAGGTGACCAGTGGAAGAGCAAACCGATAGCGTGTTCATAAGAAATGTCAGTATTGTCATTGTCGTGTTGATTATATTTTCATTCAGCATTGCTTTTCTTGCAAGGGATGTAGGCTTCAAAACAGAGGAAGACAACCCCAGTCGTGAGCTAGCAACTGAAGAGCGGATCCAACCTGTGGCTGATGTTTACACGGGTGAAGCTGGCGCTGCCGCCATTGAAGAAGCCGCTGCCTCAGCGGGAGCGGAAATGACAGTTGCCTTCGATGGTAGTCTTGACAGTGAAATGATTTATACCAATGTGTGCGCGGCCTGTCATGGTACCGGTGCCGCCGGGGCTCCAATACCGGGATCGCCGGCAATGGTAGAACGTTCAGGAAAGGGCCTGGAGATGCTGGTGCAAAACGCTGTGAATGGCCTGAATGCCATGCCGCCACGGGGCGGGCGTGCTGACCTGTCGGATGAACAGATACAGACGGTTGTTGAGTTCATGCTTCAATAGGACCATCTGTGCTCTATGGATACCTAAAAACGTCGCTCTATGCGGCGTTTTTTTGTACTGCAGTTTTAACTGCCTGTACAACAGTTCAACCATCCCGGGAAGATATGCTCAACCGTTGTCCGGAAAGCACGACATTGATTGCCAACGTCCAGGGCAATAGTTACAAATCACCCCTTTCAGGCCAGCAGGTATCCGTAAAGGGTATTGTTACGCTGATTCAAAATGGCGAAGGCCTGTACATTGAAGAACCTGGTTCCAATGGAAACAGGACCGCCTCAAATGCGATATTTATTCAATCCGGGAAGTTCAGCGATGAAATTGAACCGGGCTCGCTGATCACGGTTCACGGAACGGTGACAGAGATTGGAAACGATCGTGACCCGCAAACCGCATTAACAAACATTGATGAGCCCGTTCTATGCTCATCCGGAAACGCCCTGTCTTTAAGCGGTGTCTCACTGCCGCTTGACGAAGCTTCCCGTGAAGCACTGGAAGGTATGCGAGTAAGCGTCAACGACACGCTGGTAGTTACCGATGTATATCAATTTGACCAGGGTAAATTCACCCTAAGTGGGAATGGACTTCAGTACGTAGCAACCGAAATAGACAAACCGGGCCCGGCTACCACCCGTCATATTGCAGAGAACAGGGCCTCTGCCCTGCCCGTTTTATTACCGGAGGGCATGGGGTTTCCCACTCTACTGGTGAACGGCGATTCAACGGATCAGCTGATAGGCGTGATGGCCCATGATGACCGCGGTAAACGACTCACGTTGCAGTCCATCTCAACTTTCTCAAGCCGGGATTTTCCCGCACCAGAACCTATCTCCCAGGGTTCGTTACGGGTAGTGGGTATGAACCTGCATAATTACTTTAACGGCGATGGTAACGGAAAAGGCTTCCCAACGCCGAGAGGCGCCGAAACCATGGAAGCTTTCCAACAGCAGCGTGATCGCATCGGCGCCGCCATCGAGGTGCTCGATCCTCATGTTATCGCGGTGATGGAGCTCGAGAATGATGGTTTCGGCCCGGCAAGTGCCGCACAGGATTTTATTCAGCTGAGCGATAATGCCACCTTGAGCAACTGGTCGGTAACCCGGCCTGAAAATGACAATACCGGTACCGACAAGATCACCGTGGGTATGTTTTACCGTACTGACCGATTAAAAGCTGTCGGCCCCTCGGAAACCCTGGGTGGTCCGGAATTTAAACGCAGTCGCCAACCACAGGCTCAGCTATTTCAGCAACTGCCTGGTGAAGAAACTTTGCTGGTCGTCATTAACCACCTCAAATCAAAGGGCTCCTGTCCTGACTCCGGCGAGAATGCAAATCAAAAGGATGGTCAGGGTTGCTGGAACCCCATGCGAAAGGCAGCTGCGGAGAAAATGTCGGCCTGGGCAAAAGAGCTTGCTGCATCGAAGGGAACGGATAACATCCTGATACTGGGTGATATGAACGCCTATCGGAATGAAGATCCTGTCGGCGCTATCCGCGACGCGGGTTTCACAGAGCTAATGGAAAAGAATCAGCTGCCGGAGTACAGTTTTATCTATGCCGGTCAACGTGGCACGCTGGATTATGCCTTTACCTCTGATGCCCTGCTTGAGCACGCACAGGCGCACATCTGGCACGTCAATGCCGCATTTCCTGCGCATATGGAATCACCAAAACCCTGGTTGAGGTTTTCAGATCACGACCCGGTGGTTGTCGACATTCGTTGGCGCCAATCGAGTACCTCGGATTGAATCTGGGGAAAGAATTGCCGGAAAGACTGTTTGAATTCCGGTGCCAGTTCCGGCCATATCTCGGACACGCGATGTAAAGGATTTGGCCGTGACAGACGTTTACCGACTCCGGTAAGGGCGTATAGAATGACCTCCTCTTCACGATACGCACTGAAAAGTCCGTGCCGATCTGCGTACTGCATAAATCCACCCAGTTTCTCTGGCACCAAATCAGCGTTATCACGTAACAGATCACGAATCTCAAGATCGAACCGCTCAAGGCTGCCCGGCATGTAGCGCCACCAGTTGATGGCAAGTTCATGATCAAACGCAAGATCAATCACAATACCGGCATAGCGCCGGAACTCACGGGGAAACAATGGGCGCAACTTCTTTATGACCGGCGAACGGTCGGTACACTTGTCAATATATCGATGTAAAACAATACCTTGCCTGACCGGTTCAGGATAAGCGCGTAAGGCGCGTCGGCCACGGACGAAGTCGCCAAACAACCCGCCCAGCATCAATCCGGAATCACCATTGGCCAGACATAAGTGGGCGAGAAAATTCATGCATTTAGCCTACCATAGAGTCCTTCCGCTGACTGCGGTATGATGCACGTATACTTGTTATTTAATGAAGCAGGCCATGGTGGAATCCCCCGACACCAAACAACCAGAAGATTTCCCGACTTCGCGGCAGGAATTCAATCTGCGTGGACCAGCCGGCAAGCTGGAATGTGTTGCCGATGTCCCTGATCCTGCCGATGAACAGCCCGCGACCATCGTATTGTGTCATCCGCATACACTGCATGGCGGCACCATGCATAACAAGGTTGTGACCATCATGGAGCGCTCCATGAGGGAGCTCGGTCTGCACACGATCCGCTTTAATTTCCGTGGCGCCGGTGAGAGTGAAGGCGAGCATGATGAAGGTTATGGTGAAGTAGATGACCTGTTTGCCGTAACCGAGTGGGTACGCCAGGTCCGGCCAGAAGACGAATTATGGCTCGGCGGGTTTTCCTTTGGTTCTTATATCACCCTGCGTGCCGCACAAAACCTGAAACTGGGACAGTTGATTTCCATCGCCCCACCCGTCGATCGCTTTGAATTCTCCAGCATACAACACCCCGAATGCCCATGGCTGGTGGTGATGGGCGATGAAGACGAGGTAGTCACCCTCGAAGATGTCAATTGCTGGATGGAAGACCTCGACCCCCAACCTGACTTTCTCGTAATGGAACAGGCCGGACATTTCTTCCATCGCCGCCTGATGGATTTGCGCGGTTTGCTTAAAAACGGCGTCCGTCCAAACCTGCCGGAAAAAATGGCGCCCTTAGGCGACACCGCAAGATGACGGCTTCTCGCCGCGCTGAAAGTACCATGTGTACGATGCAGTACACTGGTCGCGTTTAACGCTTGCACCGCAGACCCCTCGCAATTTATGAACACCTGGTCACCAACGGTGGCTATGAAGCCGACCCCGCACAGCGCAAGGCTATTGAAGCGCTGGATCGTGTCTGGATAGAGCTGAACGCCCATCCTGTTTCGGGCTGGTGGGCAAAAATACGCGGAAAACAACGCAAACCGGTGACCGGTCTGTATCTGTGGGGTGGAGTGGGACGCGGCAAAACCTGGCTGATGGACCTGTTTTTCGACAGCCTGCCGGAAAAGGACAAGCTACGTATCCATTTCCATCGATTCATGGCGAGGGTACACAGCGCTCTCAGAAAAAAGCAGTCTACCCGTGACCCCCTGGCTGAAATCGCCCGGGAATGGGCAGCGCAATACCGTGTATTGTGCTTCGATGAGTTTTTTGTTGCAGATATCGCTGATGCGATGTTGCTGGGCGGTCTGCTGCGGGCGCTGTTCGCGGAAGGTGTGACGCTGATTGCGACCTCCAACGTAGCACCGGACGATCTCTACCGGGACGGGCTGCAACGGGCCAAATTTCTTCCGGCCATTGAGTCTTTAAAAAGCCATTGCCTCAGCCTGCATGTTGATGGCGACTCTGATTTCCGTCTGCGTCTGTTATTACGGTCTGAAATCTTCCTGCAACCGCTGGATGATCATGCCGAAACCGGTCTCAGCACAGCATTCACGGACATGTCAGCTGGCTGTTCCCTGGATACCCACCTGGAAATCAATGCACGACCATTAAATGCCAGGCAGAGAGGTGATGGTATTATCTGGTTCGATTTCAAAGAACTTTGTGAACGGCCGACGAGCGTCGCCGATTACATCGAAATAGCGCGCGCGTTCAACACCGTATTGCTGTCCGGTGTGCCGTTGCTGAATGAAAATAATGCCGACGCCACACGCCGTTTTATCAACCTTATTGATGAGTTCTACGACCGTAACGTCAAAATGCTGATCTCAGCCGCGACTCCCATTGATGAACTCTACAACGGTAAACGCCTGGCCTTCGAGTTTCAGCGTACCGCCAGCCGTCTCACTGAAATGCAAAGCAACGAGTACCTGGCGACACCGCACCTGCCTTGATCACCTGTGTTCAGAAGCAGGACATGTTTTGAGTGTCTGCAACAACCTGGATTTAGACCGGTTTAAGACTAATCACACTCATACTCACCGTCATCCAGGACACGGCATTGCGGCGGATGACCGTTCTCTTGCCAGTAATCCCGCAGGTTGGTGTTCACGAACTCTCGAAATGCCGGTTTCTTTCGGAAATACGCCGCATCGGGATGCCACATCAGCCCCGCGTTTTCCTTACGTAACAAACATTCATCCTGTCTAAGCGCGATCGCAACATGGTCTAAGTTACAAACGTCAATGTTAAAAGCCGCACCCCATTGATTGAAGCGCGCTAACCGGGCCGAGTGGTCATCAAGGGGATTCTCAATGGCTTCAATCCATTCCTTAACAGGGCCATACCGGTATTCTGCCAGATCCTGGGCGGCAACCAGGTACGCCATGTTTCTCTGCCCGGTATGCACATAGTACGAAACAAATTCGTCACTGAGCGAGGGGAAGTTGAACTCAAACGCCTTTTCAAACTGCTTGACGGCTGCTTCAATCTGCCCCAAATACAACAAGCCTGCAGCCAAGTATCGATGGCAAAGCATGTATCCGGCATCGATATCAAGACACTGTTCAAAATCTGCAACTGACTGCGCAAAGTAACCCATTTCCCTGAATGAAATTCCCCGCCAAAGCCAGGCGGTCGCGTTTTTCGGGTTGTTCTTAATAGCAATATCGAGGTTTCTGATTCGACCGGTATAACCTTCACCGGTGATCTGATGTTTCATACCAATGACGGCATAGGCCATCGACAAATCAGAATCAAGTTCAAGCGCCCGATGAGCGGCAGCAAGCGCCAGTGAATCGTGGTCAATACCATCACCCTGGTGCCAGGAAGTCGCTACCGAATGCACCGCGGCCAGCGCCTCCCAGGCGCGTGCAAACTGCGGATCCATGCTGGTGGCCTGCTCCAGCAATTGCCAACTGGTAGGGAGGTTCTCACGGGCAATAAATAACTCCCTGCCTTTAAGGTAGAGATCATAGGCATCCAGGTTGTTGGTAACACTGTCAACAGAGACCGCCTCCAGGCCGATACCCAGTTCAGTCGTCAGGGCGGAAACAATGGCATTGGCGATCTCATCCTGAATCTGGAAAATATCGTCCATATCCCGGTCGTAAGAATCCGACCATAGCTGGCGATCGTTGCTGGTATCGATCAACTGCGCGGTTATGCGCAAACGGTCACCCACTTTTCGCACACTGCCTTCAAGGATATTGGCTACCCGAAGTGCCCTGGCGATTTGCCGGATATTTCTTGTATCGTTTTTGTAGGCAAAAGATGAGGTACGTGAGGCCACGACCAGACCATCAACATGGGTCAACACGTTAAGTAGCTCTTCCGACAGACCATCGGAGAAATATTCCTGGTTGGCCTCTGCGCTCATATTGGTAAATGGCAATACGGCGATGGAGTTCTCGACGATGACCGGTTCCGGCTCTGGCTCTGGCTCGGGCACCACTGCAGATTGAGCCGCCTTCTTGATGGCCTCGGGTCCGATTGGCACGGGCATATATCGATCCAGTGCCACCATGCCGACCACCACCGCCAGCAAGGCCATCGTGATGTAATCCAGCTTATGACCGCTTGTTCGGGTCAGGGTGTCGACCTTCAGGAGATCGGATTCTTTCCTGACCCCATCTGTTGTAATCGCAAAGTTCCAAGTGAAAAAAAGAACAACCGGCAAGCCCGCAATCACAAAGGTGATAACAACCCCCATCACCCAGGGCGGCGCGCCGTAGCTGGTTGCGATGATGTCACCTATCTGGATGACGACCCAGGCAGCAACAATGTAGGCCATTCCCAGGCGGAATACATTGCGGCGCTTCAACTCTCCGAGAAATTTCATTAAGACCTCTTTGCTTTATACAAGCCTGTACTCATCTGTTGCGCCCCATCATGGCCACAAACGCGGGATCATCACGAATATCATTAAACGCCGGGTCCAGGTCTATCCGGTAAACCGATACATTGCTTGGCGGTTGCAATAGTGATTCGAGAATCTCAGCAGCCTCGGGTGCCATGCCTGCCATTCCAAATATTTGTGCGTGATATAGTCTGAGTTGAAATTCGGCTACGCTGTCCGCAGGCGCTGATGACACGGATTTTTGTACCAGGGCCCTGACTTCTTCTGCACCGGCACCCTGCAGGGCACGGATTCTTGCCTCGGCGAGATCAATTCGATAGTCCTCACCCAGTTCTGCTCGTAAACCCTTCAGACGAAACAATGCTGCTCCTGCCGCCTGTTTGGCCTCGTCCGGCTTATTCATATAGTGAAGGATCTGCGCCGCCCAGTCTTCCCTGAGAGTGATCAGACCACGCCGGACTTCCAAGTCGTTGGGGATGTCTCTTGCAGCCGTTAATGCCTCTTCAAAACGCTGCGCTAACATGTTCACAACCATGTAAGATTCAAAAAAATCATAATCACCGCCGTGTCGTACGCCAATAATCAATTGCAGAGCCGTCTGTGTATCACCACTTTGTTGTATGGCAATTAGCGCCTGGGTCGTTCTACCCCAAAAACTGTCCGGGTCTATCACACGCGCCTGTTTGATTGCGCCATTCGCTTCTTCATAACGGTGCAGATACATGAGGGTTTGTGCATATTCGTGCCAGTTAAAATGCACACGCGGGTTCAGTTTGAGCGCCTGTTGCATCGACTGCACAGCCTGCTCCCATAAGCCTGCCCGGCGTGAAACCCAACCACGCCACATATACGCCTCGTCGTTGCCGGGCATCATCTCGATGGCCTTGTCGAGTTTATACAAGGCCCGTTCATAATCCAGGAAACCCCAGTACCAATAGAAGCCTTCGGCCATGTATAACTCGGCAAAGTCCGCGTCGATACTGCGGGCGCGTTCAATCGCTTCAAGGGCCAGTTCACGATTAGCCAGATCGCCTCCATAGACCCAGTAATTGGTCATATGGGCGCGTGCCAGGCCAATCCAGGCAAACTTGAACTCAGGGTCAAGCGCCAGTGATTCCTTGTACAGGTCAATGGCGGTTTTGTAATCACTCATGGTTTCGTTCTGAGCAAACCGCCGGGCCTGTAAATTCAAATCGTAGGCCGCGACATTATCTGTAGGCACATCGGCCACATTGGCCAGCTCAGAATCCGTCAGTGTTGCTTTTAGTGCCCCGGCGATCGCTTTTGCAATCTCGGACTGGATATCGAACAGGTTATTGGTGGTCAGTTCGCGATCATATATCTCGGCCCACAGGTGTTCGTCGGTGTAAGCGTCAATTAACTGTACGTTGATACGCACGCGGTCACCCGCACGTTGCACAGAGCCTTCCATCACATTGGCAACACTCAATTCCTGTGCGATTTGACGCAGATTCTTGGTGGTGTCGCGATATTCCATGACCGAGGTTCTGGAAATGACGCTGAAAGCATCGATCCTGGACAGCTGCGTCAACAGGTCATCATGAATACCATCCGTGAAGTAGATATCCTCGGCATCGGCGCTACGGTTGGCAAAAGGCAGAACAGCAATCGAGTTTTTGTCGATATCCAATGCAGTGAGATCAATTTCAGGTTCGATAATTTCAACCACGGACGCTTCAACGGGAGGGGCGCTCTTTGCTAATTCGATTTCCGCCGTTTTCTGCTCAAATCGCGACTCCCAGATAAAGTACCCCAGCGACAGGCCAAGCGACACGATGATCACGTAGTCCAGCTTACGCCCCGTTCTGGGTGTGATGGACTCCGTGCGCTTGACGTCTTTTTCAAGCTTGATGCCTGCGGGTGTTAGCTCAAAAGCCCAGGCCAGGATCAGGGCCGGTACAAAACCCACCACCAACATCAGCAGGATCAGTTTTGGTGCCCATTCGGGCAGACCCAGGATTTGGGTCAGCACATCGGTGAGTTGCAGCAAAATCCACGTCGTCACCGCGTAAGCGATAGCCACTTTGAAGACGTTTCGGCGTTTCAGTTCTCTGAGTAATGACAAAAGATGGTTTCTTTTTTTTCTGCTGTTACCTCTAAGCATAGTTGCTCCGCAGGTAAATACCAAAAAAATCTTTGCTTGCCGGACCTGAAAATCCAAAGTAAAGCCGCACTGATGGCCGGACACTCAATCAACGATCAGACGTGACACCACCTCATCAGCTATCGCCAGGCACGCGGTGAGACCCGGGCTCTCGATACCGAATAGCTGCACCAGGCCTTTCATAGCATGGCTTTCAGGACCCATAATTTTAAAATCGGCCAGCGGTTCATCGGGGCCTGATATTCTTGGACGGATACCGACATAACCGGACTGCAGACGATTAACTTCCAGGGCTGGGTAGTAAGCCCTGATACTGTTTTCAAAATGCTGCCTGCGTGTTTCATTTGATTCGAAACTGTAGTCAAGCCGCTCACGCCATTCCAAATCCGGCCCGAACTTCAAATGACCGCCGATATCCAACGTGCCGTGCACACCCAGGCTTCCCGTCCCGGCGACCGGATAGATCAAGTGATTGAACGGCGATTTGCCCTGGTAACTGAAATAGTGTCCTGCCGGATAATAGTTATCCGCAATTTGGTCCATTCCGGAACCCTTTGCCAACACAATTGCACCGTGTCCTGCCGAGTTGATCAACCAGCGTGATTGAAGCTTCGTCGACAGCCCTTCACTGCCGACATCCATTTCAAATCCTTCTGCAATCTGCCTGAAGCTGTTAACCGTCGTCCTGGTAACCAGCGCGCCACCGGCGTTTTCAAAATCACCGAGCAAACTGAGCATCAGACCATGCGAATCCACTATCCCCGTAGAGGGTGACCATAGCGCTGCCGAACCCCTGACATCGGGCTCCAGTTGATGGAGCTCTCCCTGCGATAACAGCTCGAGGTCATCAACACCATTGATCCGCCCCTGGGCCTGGTATGCCCTGAGCAGGTCAATCTGCTCAGAAGTGGTGGCGACAATGAGCTTGCCAAGCCTCTGAAAATCAACCTTGTGTTGCCGGCAGTAGTCATACAGCAAAGCTTTTCCGGACACACAGGTTCGTGCCTTCAAGCTGCCGGTTGGATAATAAATACCTGCATGGATAACCTCGGAATTTCTGCTCGAGGTGTGAGTGCCGAATGTTTTCTCTGACTCAAGGACAATGACCTCATGCCCCTGCAGTGCCAATGCCCGTGCGATGGCGAGCCCGACCACCCCGGCACCCACCACTACACATTCGACTTTATCGGTCATATTCTAATTGCTCGCGAGGGGCCTCTCGGATTTGCTGCACGACCACATGGATGTGGGAGTTAGGGTACCAAGGGTAGGCGCTCTAGGCGATGCTGGAGCGGTTACCGAGTAGATCATGTTAATTCCCCAGACTCCTGGTTCCCTGAGAATGATACTCCAGTGGTCCAGCGCGTCATAGAACACCTTGACCGGCACTCTGCTGACAATACGTGTGTATACTTCCAGGGTTTTCTGTGCGTGCTCAGATATGACAGGTTCATCAGCCATTACCCAGAAAGACAAAACACCGGCGAGTAGCAACGTACTAAGTACTCTCATCTCATTCCCATTTCCTATAAACGCCGTAAGTCTATGAGGAAAGTAGCCATACGTCATGATTTTTCCAACGCACTTTTACCCAGGCAGATGGAGCCAGATTGGCTTCTGTCATTGAGCAGGGCTTTGCGCCGGGATGATTTACGGGTATTCTTTGCCAGCTTCAATTAGCCCGCACATTTCACCAGTCGGTAGCTGGCCTGGGCCAGGCTGGTGAAATATCCGGGTTAACCCAATGTACTTTTTTCAGAGGATCAATGTGGAATCAAAAGCTGTAGCCCCGGGTATCCGGACCGGTTGGTCACTACTTTTCGCCACCTGGATACTGGTTACCATCGCAACACTTGGCAGCCTTTTTTTCAGTGAAGTCATGGAGGTGCCGGTCTGTGTGCTGTGCTGGTATCAGCGCGTCGCGATGTATCCGCTGGTACTGATCCTTGCCATTGGCCTGTTGCCGTATGACCCGAGGGTACTCCGTTATGCCACAGCACTGGCAAGCCTGGGGTGGCTGATTGCTTTATTCCATGTACTTTTAGTTGCCGGAATTATTCCTGAAAGGGCCCAGCCCTGTGTCCAGGGTATTCCTTGTACTGAGACTCACATCTCCCTACTCGGTTTTTTAAATATTCCTATGCTCTCGCTTCTGACCTTTACACTGATTGGCGTTTTGCTGTTTTATACGCATAGAATGGAATCATCATGAATAAAAATATTATTTTCTTACTCGTAGGCGGCATACTCTTGCTGGCCTTTATTATGGCCACGGTGATTTATAAAAATCACCAGTCAACATCGCAAGGCGCGTCCGGGGGCCGGAACCAGAGCGTTGTTGAAAGACAAAACGCCCCCGTCAAAGGCCCCGTTGATGCCAGGGTCACCATCGTTGAGTTTTTCGATCCGGCCTGCGGAACCTGCGCGGACTTCTATCCATTGGTAAAGCAGTTGATCGATCAATACCCGGGTAAAGTGAGGGTCATGATGCGTTATGCCCCGCTGCATACCGGTTCTGATGAAGTGGTTAAGATGCTGGAGGCCGCTCATATTCAGGGTAAATTTTTCCCGGCGCTGGAATTGCTGTTCAATAACCAGCCGCGCTGGATCGTCAACCATGTTTCACAACCAACTCGTGCCCGCAGTATTTTGAACGGTATGGCTTTGGA
>JASJFX010000029.1:0-9742 GCA_033791845.1 Lysobacterales bacterium
AGATAGACTAACGGTCAAGGCGAACACCACCCTGTTACCGTTCCTTACCATCCAGCTTCAGGGTTGGTCGCGGAGCACGATCAAGCAGCGCCTAAAAAGCGGTTGCGTCACGGTTAACGGCGAGCAGGTTACCCGACATGACCATGACCTGCAGGCGGGCGACCAGGTGGTTGTCGAAGCCGCCGCCCGAGGCCTGTCCGGTCTGCGACCGCAGCTCGATATCCTCTATAAGGATCGGGACCTGATCGCCATCAATAAACCCGCGGGGTTGTTGTCAGTTGGTTCCCCAAAAAGCAAGGAGCCGCATGCGCTGGGCATACTGCGTGACCAGTTATCGCGGCGTAACAAGTCGATCAGACTGTGGCCGGTGCACCGAATTGATCGTGATACTTCCGGGGTACTGCTCTTCGCGACCTCCCGGGATGTGCGGGAGGCGGTGATGAAGGATTGGAAAGCTGCGGAAAAAACCTACCTTGCGATCGTGGAGGGTTGCCCAAAGCCTGCGGCGGGCACCATCGATCAGCCGTTGCGTCTCGATCCGGTAATCTACCAGATGCATGTCGGGCCACACCCTGAGGCCAAGCGCGCGGTGACCCATTTCACCACCGAACGTAGCGTTGGTCAGCGAACTCTGTTACGGGTAGAACTGGAAACCGGCCGCCAGCATCAAATACGAGCGCACCTGGCATGGCTAGGACACCCGGTCGCAGGCGACCAACGATACGGCACGGCTGGTACGCGAATGGGCCTCCACGCCTTGCGGCTGAGTATCACCAAACCAGAAACGAATAAGCCGCTGGTATTTGAAGTTCCCGCACCGGCGGATTTTTTGGCGCTATTTCGCTAGTGTTTGGCGGCAGTGGATTTGTGTCAATACTCGGAAACCCTTCACGCTGCGATGGACGGCTATTGGCCGAGGGTATGTTAGTTAGTGTCGCGCCAGCAGGTGATGATCGACAAACCTTTCACTGGCGAACGGAAGTCGCAACCAACACCTAAGGTATTTTTAACCGCCGGCATCGCTCCACACGGCCAGTTCATTGCCACTGGGTTCTGCGAAATGAAACCGACGGCCTCCAGGAAAGGAAAAAATCGGCTTCAAAATTGAGCCCCCGGCACGTTCAACTCGCTCCTGCACATCTTCGAGCGTATCGGAATACAAGACAATCAGTGCTCCACCCGTCCCGGTGGATGATGTGCTATCAGATCTATAGAAGCCGCCATTAATTCCCTGGTCCTTAAAAGCGGTATAGTCCGGTCCATAATCACTGAAGCCCCATCCAAAGACGGCAGTGAAGAATGTCTTCGTGGCTTCGATATCTTTGGCCGGAAATTCAACATAATTGATCTTGTCATTGATGTTCATAGCTCTCTCGCTCTAAGTACATAACTAAATTAAGGTGGGAAAAGGTGATGTAACACACCGGAATGGTGCTTTTGAGGCATTCATTATCCAGGCTCTCCCCTTTGACTGGTAAGTTAGACCGATACAGGCGCAAAAGCAAACGGGAAATCGTTCCTGTTAACACCGCTTAAAGGAACAGGATTTAATCCAGAACCTTTGTAGATGATCTTCCTCTACCAGACGATGCCTGACGATCAAATTAAGAATGCAGATTGTTTTGAATTGCTGCTTTCGAGGAGAGCATTCGGTTATGCAAAATAGAATGTAACTCCTGGTGGAAGTTGCTTGGCATTGCCAACCAGGCTTTCGATGCCATGCAGGTAGCAATCGCCTGTCAGAAGCTGGCAGCCTACCCACGGGATCACACAATTATGATCGCCCGCAACGTACGTGGCACGCTGGAGTTTGAGCGTGCTTGCCATTAAAGGCCAATGATTTAACATCCCCGAATGCTGCCCCGAAAGAATGGGGCTGAAAGGTTGAACTTTATGATCTGATTGCTGCAATTTTCATTCAATGTGCAGATTCTGGGTTTCGTTCAGAAATTATGTCTACAAGGTGGAAATGAGCTATATGGAGTGCTGGTAATCCTTTACTATTCCCTATGCTTGTTATCGTTCCTTTTACTGCACTGAATGCCTGGAATAGTCCGGGTCCGATTTGCAGGTGTTTTTTAACTACGTAATGGATTCAGTTGCTCATCATGAAAAACATATTACAAAAAGCGGTCATTCTTCCGCTGGTCATCATTGTCGCGCTGGCACTGGTGGTTCTGAAAATCAAATCCAAACCGCCTATCGAACATGAAGAGTTACAGTTTCCGGTTAAAACAGTCGAGGTCATCACGGCCAGAAAAATCCCATTTCGGGCACGTTCAACGGCATATGGGAATGTAGAACCCGCGGTATTAATGCAAGCCAAGTCCGAGGTGGCGGGCAAAATCAGCTACATCCATCCCTTACTGAAAAAGGGCGGAAGCCTGAGCCAGGGGACGGTGGCTTTACGCGTCGAGCCGACCACCTTTGAATTCAGCCTGAATCAGAGCAAAGCTGCGCTGGCTGGAAGTGAATCTGCCCTGGTTCAACTGGAAGTGGAAGAGCAATCCACGCGAACCTCACTGAAGATTGCCAAAAAGAATCTTGAAGTCGGTAAAAAGGAGCTGGATCGCCTTTTGAGTGTTTGGGATAAAAAGCTGATTTCCCGATCTGTTGTTGATGCGGAAGAGCAGAAAGTTTTGCAACTGAGCCAACAGGTTGAGGATTTGCAGGGCAGGTTAACGGGTTTTGCCAGTCGTAAAGCAGCGACACAGGCACAAATTACACAATCTGAATCACAACTCGCACAAAGCCAGGATATGCTGGGGCGTACCGAAGTTATTTTGCCCTTTGATGCCCGTATCGGCGAAGTTTTTGTGGAGAAAGATGAGTTCACCTCGACGGGTAGTGTGCTGTTTGAAGCATCCGGAGTACAGGCAGTCGAAATCAATGCGCAGATTCCGATTCAACAGTTTCGTCCACTGTTGATGGGTAATAATGCACAGCGCATGAGCATGAAAAATCCGGGAGAACTGCAATCGGCTCTGATGCAGATGAGTTTGGAAGCACGTGTCAGCCTGGTGAACTTTAAGGGCAATACTGCGAAGTGGCAGGGTGAGTTGCTAAGATTCAGTGACTCAATTGATCCAACCCGGGATACGCTTGGAGTGGTTGTCGCGGTTAACAATCCTTATGAGGGGGTCATACCGGGTAAAAGACCGCCTCTGCTCAAGGGTATGTACACCGCAGTGGAGCTTTACGCACCCGCGCTGGAGATGATCGTGATACCCCGAAAGGCCGTTCACCAGGGGCGTATCTATGTAGCCAAAGCCAATAATGAATTAGAAATTCGTAAGGTGAACGTTCTGCACCGGCAGGGACGACTGGTGATTCTTGAGAGCGGTATTGAGGAGGGTGAGAGGGTCATTATTACCGATGTCATACCCGTCATCGAAGGGTTGCCGCTTAATCCTGTTGAGGCGATTGAGTACGAACAGCAAATGGCCCGTGACGCGATGGGTGTGGATGGCGATTCATTATGATTCGTTATTTTGCGGCGCACCCCACCATCAGCAATATCCTGATGATGGCAATCATTGCGCTTGGTTTAGCCTCGCTTGGCAGCCTGAATAGAGAATCTTTTCCGCAACTCAAACCGAGCAAGGTGCAGGTCACGGTGGTTTATCCCGGGGCTGCTCCAGCTGATGTTGAGGCAGGTATCTGTATTCCACTGGAAGATGCCACAGATGGCATCAGTTTCCTTAAAGAACAGGAATGTGACGCGCGTGACAATATCGCTATTTTCACATTGGAAATGCAGGAATCCGGTGAAATTCGTGAGTTTACCGATGACATTATTACTGCCATCGATGCGATTCAGAACTTCCCGGAGAATATCGAAAGTCCGGTGGTCAAGCAGCTGGGAAGAATTAATGCAGTCGCCAACGTCGCTATCACTTCAGATAAGCTGACGCCCTCCGAACTCAAGGCGCTGGCCGAGTACTACCGGGGTCGTCTATTGGCCATGCCGGAAATTCCCATTGTCACCCTGTCGGGGTTTTCCAAACACCAGTTACAGGTTCTGATCAACCCGGATACCCAGCAAAAGTACAACCTGGGTGTACAGGATATTGCCGGCCTGATTTCTGCGCAGGCCATTGAATTGCCAGCGGGAACACTGGAGGCAACAGAAACCTCCTTCCAGATCCGTTTTGATAATGTCAGGAGAACAGCCGACCAGTTGGAAGACCTGGTAATTATCAATACACCCAAAGGTGGTGAAATCAAACTGGGTGATATCGCAAGGATTGAAGACAGGTTTGAAAAACCTGAAGAGCGTGTCGAGCTAAACGGCAAACCGGCAGCCCTGCTGATGGTCAGCAAGAATCTGATTGATGACACGATAGAAGTCTCCGATGCCCTGTACAAATTTGTTGATCAGGAAAACAGTATTTTGCCAGCGGGTACCCGCCTGACCATCGTTAACGATGCCACCAGCCTGGTACGGGACCGTTTACAGTTGCTATTGAAAAACGGCTGGCAGGGTCTGCTGCTCGCAACACTGGCGCTGTTACTGTTTTTTACCTGGCGTTACAGCTTCTGGATCGCACTGGGATTGCCGATATCCTTTTTGGGTGGACTCATGTTGATGGTGGTATTTGGTATCAGTATCAATATGATTTCGATGGTTGCCCTGTTAATGGCCATCGGTATTTTGATGGACGATGCCATCGTACTGTCTGAAAGCATCGATCATGAGTATAGAAAGGGTAAGACCCCGCTGGACGCCGCGGTTGATGGCACCAAAAGAGTACTGCGTGGTGTGTTCGCTTCGTTTCTTACCTCTGCTTTCCTGTTTGGCAGTCTGTTGATGATGAAAGGGGACATGGGCCAGGTACTGGGTGTGTTGCCGGTTGTATTGCTGTCGGTATTGACGATCAGCCTGATCGAGGCCTTCCTGGTGTTGCCGCACCATTTGAAACAATCTTTGGAACATGCACACGAAAAGCAGCAGCCCCGCTGGCGACAGAAATTTGAGGAACGCTTTGATCATTTGCGTCAAAAAGTCGTCAGTCTGTCTTATAAGGCGATGCAGTTTCGCTATCTGACGGTGGGTGTGGCGCTGGCCATGCTGGTGTTTTCTATCGGCCTCATTGCTACCGGGATAGTGAAATTTAAAGCCTTTCCGGATCTGGAAGGCAATACGCTGGAAGCCCGCGTGCTGCTGCCACAGGGTACACCCTTAGACGAGACAGAACGTGTGGTAGGTATCCTGCTTGAATCCCTTGAGAGAACGGCCGAAACCCTGAGTCAAAATGAGCCAGAACCATTGATCGAGAATGTCCAGGTGACCTATGGTCAGCACGGCGATGTGCCCGAATCCGGTTCGCATGTGGCCACGCTGGGTGTTGATTTGCTCAGCACTGAGATACGTAATACCGGCATCATGGAGTTGACTGGCTTATGGCAGGAAAACACTGAAGAGCTGCCTGATGTTATCAGTATCCAGTTCAAGGAGGCCCGTCTGGGTCCGGCAGGTCGGGCCATTCATATTCGTCTCAGTGGTGAGAGCCTTGATGACCTGTCACTGGCGTCATGGCAGGTGCAGAACTGGCTTAGAGGCTACGCAGGTGTTTATAACCTGATTGATGATGTCAGGCCCGGCAAGCCGCAGTTCAAGATAAAACTGTTGCCTGGGGCGTTGTCTGCAGGGGTGGATTCCCGGAGTATTGCTTCCCAGTTGCGGGCGGCTTACCACGAGGTCAAGATCGACGAGATTTACCAAGGGCGTGAAGAATTTGAAATCATCACCAGGCTGGATGACCAGACCAGTCAGGAATTACAGGATTTTGACAGTTTCATTATTTTTTCAAAGATGGGGGAGGAGATTCCACTGGGTAGTGTTGCCGAGATCACCGAGGTGCGCGAATTTGCCCGAATTGGTCATGTCAATCATCGACGCACGGTCAATATATATGGCGATGTCGATGCGGACGTTGCAAATACCTCTGAAGTCATTGGAAGCCTGGAGAAGAACTTCCTCAGTACATTGCAGGAGCGTTTTCCTGAAATTTCCTTCAGTCTCAAGGGTGAGGTTGAAAATGGTACCGAAACCAAGACGTCAATCCTGACCGGTTTTGCACTTGGCGCCTTTGGTGTTTTCCTGTTGCTCAGTCTGCAATTTCGTAATTACCGTGAACCAATCATCGTCATGATCAATATCCCGCTGGCTTTGATTGGTGCCATCTGGGGACACCTGATCATGGGTTTGGATTTCACATTGCCCAGTATGATTGGTTTTGTGTCTCTGGCGGGTGTGGTGGTCAACGACTCTATTCTTTTGGTCGAGTACGTGAAATCTCATGTCGGTGAAGGCATGACTTTGCACGATGCTGCCCAGCAAGCAGTCAGTGACCGTTTCCGAGCGATTTTTCTGACCTCCGTTACCACCATTGCCGGTATGACACCGCTGATGTTCGAGACCAGCACACAGGCATTGGTTCTGGTGCCGCTGGTGACCAGTATTGTCTTTGGCATGCTCACATCAACCGTCCTGATCATGCTGGTCTTGCCCTCCATGTACGCAATTATGGAAGACATCGGTTTCGTGAATTTAACCGTTGATGAGGGTCGGCTTACAAGCTAGCAGCAGATAAACCCGCCAGAACTTATTGTGGATACGGCAGGCCGCTCTCGGGCATCCTGCCCTTCGAGACACCTGTACATCCATGTGCAATGGAATCTCACCCGCGCCAGGCTGGGTTCTCATCCAATACACATCAATCAAATAAAAAAACCACCGCAGAGGTGGTTGGTTTATTTGGTGGAGACTGCGGGAATCGAACATTTCGCTAAGTTCATAAAATCAATAGGATACAGGGCAGTCGTGCCCAAATCGTGCCTTATAGCTTAAATGTTGCCTATACTCTAAACAGATGGGAACGAGTCGTTAACCCGTAGAGGCTTGCACTTGGGCAAGCTCGTCGCGTACTGGGATCTCTCTTTGCGCGCGAGATTGGTGACTGCTAGTCGGGTCTGGGACAACGCACTTTTTCAAGGCCTGTGGGCTTCATACATCTGCATATCCCGGCGCTTGGCGCGCCATAGGAAAAACGGCCGCCATAACAATGTAGGCTAAACGAAAGGAGAAGGACATCATGACAACCATCAACTCTCTCTACTCACCACTCGCTGGAGCGATCGGCTGCGACTACTCCAGCTCCACCAACCGCCTCTACTTCACCGAGTTCGGAGGCAAACTGTCGTCGCTGGACCTGATTCGAGGCCGCAGGCGTGTTGTATCGCACGGCATCACCACGCTGCACGGCACTTGGATCTTCGACTTCGACACCGGCGCCGAGCTAGGCCACGCTGCCAATGCCGCAGGCGATGTGTGGTGGGAGCAAATGACCAGCGTGAAGCGTCAGATGATGCCATGGGGCGGCGCTGAGATTGCCTATCTTGGCACCGTCAATTTTAACAGCGTCTCCTATGCCGATCTTCAAGGCGTGGTTTACGGGACAAACCCGATCATAGGAAACGATGACAGCACCAATCTGCTCGTCCCCGGAGCTGTATTCGCGGTAAAGACGAACGCGGGCAACTATGCCAAGGTCAAGGTCCAGAGCTACGGCTACGACCTGGTGATCCGCTGGCGCACATACAAGCTGAGGTCGCCGTACAAAGTGCTGGGCACGGGTTACACGCAGCCGGAAGACGTGGCCTTGAGCGGCGACGGCCTCCACGCTTACGTCACTGAACGGACCGGCGCACTGCTGAAAGTTGAGCTGGACAACGCCAACCGCTCAGCCGCCACCGTCGTGGCCGATGGCATGACGGCGCCGCATCAGATCGCCCTGGACGAAGATCATGGCTATGCGTTCACCGTTGAATTCGCCTCTCCAGGACAATTGATCCGCGTTGACCTGAGCACTGGCGACAAGACCGTCCTGCGCGACGACCTGGACAATGCAATCGGTCTGCTGGTGACCTCCGACCTGCAATTCGCATACGTCAGTGAGCAGTCTTCGGCCGGCGGGCGTCTGCTCCGCATCAACCTGCAAACCGGCGCACGCGAGGAACTCGTCGGCGGCATGGCTTCGCCATTCTTCCTGACCTGGGCCGACCCTGGCGAAAACGGGATCATCACTACGGAGCGCGACCCGGCCAACCGAGTTGCACTCATCGATCTGACACAGCCGACCGTTACGGTGACGCACCTGGCGACCGGCGTCGCCAGCCGTCCCTCCAGCGTTGCTGTTGCCGGGCCTCTGAAGCTACTCGTCTGCAGCGACTCACAGATCAGCGAACTGCTGTTGGCCGACTCGGTCTTTAACCCCGCAGGGCCGTTGCTCCTTGGCTTTGGCCATGTGCCGGTGACCGATCTCGACGGCGGCTACGCAACCACCGCGCCCGGTTACTTCTTCCAAGTGAAGGACGCACCGTTCGGCGGCAAGGTGTCGCTGATGTTCAACCACGAGAAGGCCCGCACGCTGGGCGCAACGTACTACCGCGTCTCGGTAGGCGGCACTGCGCAATCCGCTGCGTGGGTCGACTACAAATGGAGCAGCAGTGCCAAGAAGTTCGTTGCCGACACCCAGACCCCGACGAGCACGGGGCTCTTCAAGGTGCGTGGCGCCAACCAACTCTGGTATAACCACTGGCTTGGCTTCCGGCTCAACACTCGGGGCTTGTCCAATGGCCTACACACGGTGAAGATCGAGATCTATGCGACGGCCAGCGCGGGTTCGAAGATCGGTGAGGATTTGGCAACGCTCATGATCGACAACAGCAAGCCGCGGGCATCAATCAACTCGATCCTGCATCGCAAGGCGGATGGCACGGACGAGGTCGTGAACGTTTGCGGCATCGTCACCAAACGCACGTCGGAGTTTTCCTGCGACATCACGGCACAGGACAACGAAGGTCACCTGAAGAACTGGGACCTGCGCGTGCTCTGGGGCAACAACAAATCCATGCATATCGCTTCGGATTCGTACACACCGACGGCAACCAAGAAATGGTATGGAGTCCCCGGCACTGTCGTCCCGTCAACGCCGAAAGATCTGGAAGTGGCCGGCGACATCACCTCCATCCAATGCGCCCACACCTTCTACCTTACGGTGTGGGATCGGGTGATCAACGGCTACAACCACATCCACCGTTCGAGCTACCATAAATCAATTACGCTGATGATTCCTTAGAAGATCAACTAGCACGATTCAGCCAACTGCACACATCGCTCGCCGAAGACGCGGCGGGCGATGTGCTTTTTGAGAAAGAAAGCAAGCTGACCCCTATATCTCTCTGGCGGAAGTCGATATTAGTATAGTAGAGCTATTCGGGGAATTCGTATGATCATAAACAAAGCATTGTCAACGACGTCAGCTATGCGGGTCTACCCCGCGACGGCAGTTGGAAGACGCGACGCCATTGCGCCCGCCTCAAGAGCAGGAATCCAACGCACTCGAGACGAAGACCGGGAAGACCGGTGACGAACAGAAGCGTGGGGTCGATGGGCGCGAACTTCCCGAGTAATCGCAGTAAGTGTATCGCTGGATTTTGGCCGCTACCCGCTATACGCCATATCCAGAGTCAAGGTTCCGCTCCTGACTACTAAGCGGTCATACGCCAGGCATGATTTTCAGCGATGTGAATGACTGGAACCGGCCTATTCTGTTGAAAAACTTCTTTTCTTCGGTTTTCAGACGTTCCGGCGGAAACGTGTCTCAATAAAAACAATGATTTACGTTCACTCAACTAACTGAAATTGATCGAATTTACGAAAGAACCGAGTTTTTCA
>JASJFX010000030.1:0-19501 GCA_033791845.1 Lysobacterales bacterium
CAATAATTTTAGCCAGGGCACGAACCATAGTTGCTTCATAAGCAAATTTGTTGCTGGCATAGGGATCATCCCAGGTGCCCAGTACGCCGAGACGTTTGAAACCATCGCGCTGGATGGCTATCTGCCGATCAGCATATTCCCGGCATTTTTGCCTGAATGTGCGGGCATCTACCTTACGGCCGACCTTGCCGACCTTCTTTTCAACCTGTAACTCGATGGGTAAGCCGTGACAGTCCCAGCCAGGCACATATGGTGATTTAAAACCCGCCAGCAAGCGCGATTTGACGACCATATCTTTTAGAATCTTGTTGACCGCGTGACCAATATGAATATCACCGTTGGCATACGGCGGGCCGTCATGCAGGATAAACAGGGGCCGGTCAGCCGTGTGCTCCTGGATACGCTCATAGAGTCGGCTTTCTTCCCAATGCTTGAGCATAACGGGCTCGCGGTTGGCCAGGTTGGCTTTCATTGGGAAAGCCGTATGTGGCAGATTGATTGTGTCTTTATAGTCCATGCTTATCTGTACTTGTTTCGCTATTCAGTTTTCATTTCGAGACAGACAAAGTCTTGCCTGGCGCTCATCTTCCCGCATTTGCACGACGAGGTCATCAATATCTTTAAAATGCGTTTCATTCCGGAGTTTTTTTACAAACTCCACTTCCAGTCTCTGACCGTACAAGCTGCCTTCAAAATCAAACAGATGTGCCTCGACCAAAAACCCTTCACCACCCACTGCCGGTCGTGTTCCAAGGTTCGCTACGCCGTCGTACCAGCCACTATCACCCCAACGGGCTCTAATCGCGAAAACACCCATCAACGGACTGGGTTCCGCTGCCAGGCGTATATTGGCCGTCGGGTATCCCAGCTGGCGACCGAGTTGACGGCCCCTGATAACCCTGCCTGACATGCAAAACGGCCTGCCCAGCAAGTGACTTGCCTTTTCCAGGTCACCGCTAACGAGACTTTCACGGATATTGGAACTTGATGCCCGGCAACCTTCAACATCAAGCATTGGAACCGCATGCAATTCGAAGCCCAGCTTCTCACCTGACCGGCGAAGTGATTCAATATCACCTTGCCTGGCCTTGCCATAACGAAAGTCCTCGCCCACCACCACATGTTTCGCCGCCAGCGTCTCAACCAGTACTGACAGGACAAAATCTTCCGCACACATCCCGGCCAGGGCCTGGTTAAAACGCATCAACCAGACCAAATCTATGGCTTGTGCCGACAGGTATTCAAGCTTCTGACGCACGGACATCAGGCGGGCCGGTGCAGTATCGGGCCGGAACCATGCCTGGGGCAATGGCTCGAATGTGACAATAGCAATCGAATGCCTGCCCTCGGTCAGTGTTTCACAAAGCCGGATCAGTGACTGGTGTCCAAGGTGCAAACCATCAAAATTACCGATGGTTACCACCGAAGACTGCAGCAACTGTCTGCCCGGATTGTCTCTGATTACCTGCATATATGTGTCTGTCCACAAAGCAGCGGATTATAGCAGGCACGGCCGGTTCAGCACGTAAATTTGATACGCTAACCGGTTATTTTGCGCCACGCAGCAGGTCATGGGTTTTAATACCCGCAACCATACAGGTGAAAACATAGATAATCACACCAAAGGCAATACTCAGGCTGAGGTTCTTGACCCTTACAGCTACCGCAGCCTGGTACCAGCTATCGATATCGTGTGTCATAAAATATAGCAGGAAGCCCATGGCCGAGCTTGCCAGAATGACGGCAATCCACAGCCTGATCCAACCGCGTTCAGGAAGATACACATTGCGTTTCCTTAGCCCGCGGAACAACAACAATGCATTCAAATAGGCGGCGATCGAACTGGCCAATGCCAAACCCGCATGCGGACCTTCAAATCCGCTGCGTAAAAGCAGACCCACAAACAACAGGTTTAACCCCATATTTGTCACCATGGCTACAATGGCGATTTTGACCGGCGTGCTGGTGTCCTGACGGGCGTAATAACCCGGGGCCAGCACCTTGACCGCTATGAATGCGGGCAGGCCGGTAGAATACGCGATCAGGCTATAGGCTGACATACGCACATCATCCTGTTGGAACGCATCGTACTGGAACAGGGTAGTCAGTATGGGTCCCGCGAGGATAACCAGACCCACGGCAGCGGGCACGGTAATTATGACCGCAAGACGTAAGGCCCAGTCAAGTGTTGCCGAGAACTCTTTGGTACTCGACTTCGCATGTTTTTGGGACAGGTTGGGAAGAATGACTGTTGCCAGTGCAATACCCAGTACCCCAAGCGGAAACTCAAGCAAACGGTCGGAGTAGTACAACCAGGAAACACTTCCGGATACCAGGAACGTCGCGATGATGCTGTCGACCAGCAAATTGACCTGGGCTACTGATGAGCCAAATAAGGTCGGGATCATTAACTTTATGATGCGGCGCACACCCGAGTGACGCCAGCCCCAGCGTGGCCGGGGCATCAGACCCAGGTGCATGAGTGCAGGAATCTGAATCAGTAACTGCGCAAAACCGGCTGCCAACACACCCCAGGCAAGGGCTGTGACCGGAACTTCAAGATGGCCTGCCAATAGCAGGGCCGAGGCAATCAGGGACAGATTGAGCAATATCGGTGTTAATGCAGGGACCAGAAACCGTTCAAAGGTATTAAGGATTCCACCTGCAAGCGCGGTCAGCGAGATCAGCATGATATACGGGAAAGTGATCCGCAACATACCGGCGGACAGATTGAACTCGGGCCGGTCATCAGCCAGCCAGCCCGGTGCAAAAACCGATCAAATCAGGGGTGCGGCAAGTATGCCAATTGCCGTTAGAACCAGTAACATTGCAGCCAGTGTGCCTGTAACATGGTCGATCAGATCACGTAGCGCTTGCCGGTCACCATTGGCTTTGTATTCCGACAGAACAGGTACAAACGCCAGTGAAAAAGAGCCTTCGGCAAACAGGCGGCGCATAAAATTGGGTATTTTGAAAGCCAGGAAAAAGGCATCGGTTTCGCCGCTGGCACCAAACATCTTTGCCAGGACAACATCACGAACAAAACCAAGAATTCGGGAAATAATGGTCGCACTGCCTACCGTTGCAGTCGATTTCAGCAGTTTCATACCAGTTTGAAACCTAAAGCTTGCTCTGACCCGAAAAAAATCATGCGTTTTTACCTGTTAAATGATTGACCCGACGAAGAAAAACTAAGATACTACGCGGCTACATTCTGAACCAGTATTTATGGAGATTTACCTTGGCTAACAGTTTATCAGCACGCAAGCGTGCACGTCAGGCCGAAAAGCATCGTTTACGCAATGCCAGCCAACGCTCGCACGTGCGCACATCGATTAAAAAAGTTCTTATGGCGATTGAATCCGGCGACAAAAGTGCAGCTGAAGAAGCCTACAAGGCTGCTGTGCCTGCCATCGACCGCTCGGTGTCCAAGGGACTGATGCACTGCAACAAAGCGGCGCGTCATAAGTCACGCATGAACAAGCACGTTCGCGATATGTAACCCCTGGCTCGGTTCATATTCCATGAATTGAGCCATTGGAAAGAGATTACTAAAAAGCCCTGTCAGAGACAGGGCTTTTTTATGTCAAAAATAAGGCAATCCTGATATTCAGTTCTCACTGCCAGGCAAAATATCCCATTTTTTTTGCTGTTCCGTTTCCAGTTCTTTCATTTCATCCAGCGCCCGCCCGATACTTTGAACCAGCTCATCGGTACCCGTTTGGGTGACTGAAGAAATCATGAACCAGGGATCTGTCCAGTTCAATTCTTTCAAAACCTTCTCAACGATGGTTTTTGCCTCTTCCTGATCAAGAACATCTATTTTGGTGAATACCAGCCAACGGGGTTTCTCACCCAGATCGCGGTCAAAATTGACGAGTTCCTGTTCCAGTTTGCGAATCGCATCCTCGGGCGGCATCTCGTCCATTGGCGCAATCTCCACCAGGTGCAGCAACAACTTTGTTCGTTGCAGGTGCTTGAGGAATTGAATCCCCAGACCAGCACCTTCGGCGGCACCTTCGATCAGACCGGGAATATCCGCTATCACAAAACTGCTGTCAAACCCGACACGAACCACACCAAGATTCGGGTACAGTGTCGTAAAAGGGTAATCTGCCACTTTTGGCCGGGCGGCTGAAACCGTGCTGATCAAGGTTGATTTACCTGCATTTGGAAAACCCAGTAAACCAATATCGGCCAGCACCTTCATTTCCAGGTGAAGCTGGATATCTTCTCCTGGCTGTCCCGGCGTAAATTTTCGAGGCGCCTGGTTTGTTGAGCTTTTAAAGTGCACATTGCCCAGACCACCTTGACCACCTCGCGCGACCAGCAAATGCTGACCATGTTCTGTTACATCACCCAAAACAACTTCATTGAGTTCATCGACCACCATCGTGCCCAGTGGCACACGGATGTAAATATCTTCACCCCTTTTTCCGTACTTTTGCTGACCCTTACCGATGACACCATTCTGTGCCTTGTAGATTCGCCGGTGGCGGAAATCCACCAGCGTGTTTAAACCCGAATCCCCTTCCAGGTAAACACTGCCTCCATCACCGCCATCGCCACCGTCAGGTCCACCAAACGGTATATATTTCTCCCTGCGAAATGACGCCGAGCCATCACCGCCTTTACCGGCAATGATGTGAATGGATGCTTCATCAACAAATTTCATAACGGGTCAATCCTTTGTTGGTTCTATGATACATGGAAAGCAGGGGTAACTTAAAAAATCGGTGTGTAGGCTATAGGCGGAGAAAACTGACATAATCGCGCCGCACACGGCCCAGGCCGCCCTCTCGACCGGTTCCCGGCAGCCCAGGCTGGCTTCTCGACGGGTTCCCCGTCTCACCTTCTCTCACCTTGTCCCTGTGCTCTATCGCGATATACCGTTCATCCTAACTAGCATTGTGCAAAACTGACACACGCCGCTCCCAATATGAACACTGTGCTAATTTGACACAATCGCGCCGCACATCCATGTGCTCCATCGCGAGATACCGTTCTTCCTGAACATAAAAAAACCCCGCCGAAGCAGGGTTCTTTAATTACTTTCAGGTAGGTGTTTCAGCTTTCTGCTGTCACCACGCTGACAAACCGGCGTTTGGGCAATCCACTTTTCTTGAATTCCACTTTACCTTCGCTCAGGGCGTAGAGTGTGTGGTCACGTCCGATACCCACATTTTCACCTGCGTGAAACTGTGTGCCGCGTTGGCGAACAAGGATGTTGCCAGCGAGAACTTCCTCACCACCATAGCGCTTAACGCCAAGATATTTAGGGTTGGAATCGCGACCATTGCGCGTACTACCACCTGCTTTCTTATGTGCCATGATTCAATTCCTCTGCTATTCGGCGTCGCTTTTGACTTCAGCTTCAGGTTTCGCGGCTTCAGGCTTCTCAACCTTGGCTTTGGATACCTTCTTTTTTGGCGCTGAAGCAGCAATACCGGTAATTTCAATCTGGGTGAAATCCTGCCTGTGTCCCATTCGTTTCATATGGTGCTTACGGCGTTTGAATTTCAGAATCCGGATCTTCTTTCCACGGCCGTGATCGACTACCGTAGCTGTGACTGTACCGCCTTTGAGGTATGGAGTTCCGACTTTTACGTCTTCACCTTCACCTACCATCAGCACCTGGTCGAGTTTGACCGTCGTGCCTTTTTCGGCGTTAAGTTTTTCAATTTTTAAAATATCTCCGGTGGTAGCACGATACTGCTTGCCACCGGTTGCGAATACTGCGTACATGGTTAATGCCCCGAGTTCGGAAGAGCCCTACAAAAGGGCGAGAATATTAGCGGTTTTATTGCGATTGGTCAACCATTGTTAGTGTAAATGTTCATGAATTTTCAGCAGCGGTAAAACTAAATGTGTTTATGGCGATCACTCTCACGGCGATACGTATACAACACACTGAACTTACGCCTATCTGACCCGGACCGGTCTCCCTACCCGCTCTCAAACGCATCATCTGCGAACCTCTGCCAACCTCCCCTACACATAAGGTCTACTTTCATTGTAAAAGGGGGGTATAGTACATGGTTTGAACCCGTTCCGGCATTCTCAATGAAAAGCATCAAAATTCGCGGCGCCCGCACCCACAACCTGGCAAATATTGACCTTGATTTACCGAGGGACAAACTAATTGTGGTCACGGGCCTTTCCGGTTCCGGAAAGTCATCGCTGGCTTTTGACACAATTTATGCAGAGGGACAACGCCGGTACGTAGAATCACTTTCCGCCTACGCCCGCCAGTTTCTGTCCGTGATGGAGAAACCGGATATCGACCACATTGAAGGGCTTTCTCCTGCCATATCAATTGAACAAAAATCTACATCGCACAATCCGCGTTCAACGGTTGGCACCATAACTGAAATATATGACTACCTGCGTCTGTTGTGGGCGCGTGTAGGCACACCCTGTTGCCCCGAGCACGGGCAACCGCTGGAAGCCCAGACCATCAGTCAGATGGTTGACCAGGTGATGAGTCTGCCGGAAGGCTCAAAAATAATGTTGTTGGCACCGGTGGTTCGTGACCGGAAGGGTGAACACGCGCAATTATTTAACGAGTTACGCGCGCAGGGTTATGTCCGTGTTCGTGTCGACGGCAAGGTACACCTCATAGATGATGTGCCTGACCTTGAATTACGGCGCAAGCATACAATTGAAGTTGTCGTCGACCGATTCAAGGTTCGACCTGACCTCAAACAGCGTCTGGCTGAATCCTTTGAGACCACATTGCTCTTATCCGACGGCCTCGCCTTGTTATCTCCAATGGAAGTAGCTGAAGACGGTGACAGCAGCACTTTAATTGAGAAGTTAATGAGTTCGCGCTATTCCTGCATTCAATGTGATTACAGCTTGCAGGAAGTCGAACCGCGCATGTTCTCTTTCAATAATCCAAACGGTGCCTGTCCGGGTTGTGACGGCCTGGGGGTGGCCCAGTTTTTTGATCCCGATCGTGTCGTCAGCAGCCCTCATGTGAGCCTGGCCGGCGGTGCCGTGCGCGGTTGGGATCGTCGTAATGCGTATTATTTTCAGATCATCAAGGCACTATCGGAGCACTATGGCTTCGACATAGAGGTTCCATTCGAGGAACTATCCGAAAAACACCGCAAAATTATCCTCTACGGCAGCGGAGAGGAGATCATCGAGTTTACCTATTTTGGCGAAAGGGGCACGCAGAAACGGCGACATCCGTTTGCGGGCGTCATTCCCAACCTCGAAAAACGATTCCGGGAAACCGACGCAAGAATAGTGCGTGAAGAATTGTCGAAGTATATATCCCAGAAACCCTGCCCCGAGTGCCACGGGCAGCGTCTGAACCAGCAGGCCAGGCACGTTTTCGTGGCGGATATCAACCTGCCAACCGTGACGGCATGGCCAATTTTGAGTTGTTTGAAATTTTTCGATGAACTTGCCCTGGGTGGAAGTAAAGGTGCGATTGCAGAGAAAATCGTCAAGGAAGTTCATCAGCGCCTTCAGTTTCTCGTCAACGTTGGCCTGGACTATCTGACACTTGACCGCAAAGCCGGCACCTTATCAGGTGGCGAGGCACAGCGTATCCGGCTTGCCAGCCAGATCGGGGCAGGACTGGTGGGTGTGATGTACATACTTGACGAGCCTTCAATCGGTCTTCACCAACGTGACAACGAACGCCTGCTTTCAACCCTGGTACGTTTGCGTGATATCGGAAACACCGTGATCGTTGTCGAACATGATGAAGAGGCCATCCGAACGGCGGACCACGTTGTTGATATGGGTCCAGGTGCCGGTGTGCACGGCGGCGAAGTTGTTTTCAGTGGGAAACCCGAAGACCTGGTCAACAATGACGCAACACTGACCGGAAAGTATCTTTCAGGGAAACTGGAAATCGAAATCCCCCCGCTGCGAACAGCAGCGGATCCGCAAAGGGTTTTCAGATTGATCGGCGCAACCGGCAATAACCTCAAAGACGTTACTTTGGAAATTCCGGCCGGCTTATTGACCTGTGTGACAGGAGTTTCCGGTTCAGGCAAATCGACGCTAATCAATGACACGCTGCACCGTTTGACAGCCCAGGAACTTTACGACTCCAGAACTCAGCCGGCACCTTATAAAGCGGTGGAAAACTTGCACCTGTTCGATAAGGTAGTTGATATCGACCAATCCCCCATCGGTCGCACACCACGGTCCAACCCGGCCACCTATACCGGCCTGTTCACACCCATACGCGAGTTGTTTGCAGGCACCCATGAAGCACGCGCCCGGGGCTATATGCCGGGGCGCTTCAGCTTTAATGTAAAAGGCGGACGTTGCGAGGCCTGTCAGGGTGATGGCTTAATCCGTGTCGAAATGCATTTCCTGCCTGATATTTATGTGCCCTGTGACGTCTGTCACGGCAAGCGCTACAACCGCGAATCCCTCGGGGTTCACTACAAGGGCAAGAACATCCACGAGGTGCTGGGCATGACTGTCGAGGTGGCTTTGGAGTTTTTTGCACCGGTGCCCACAGTGGCCCGCAAACTACAAACCCTGATGGATGTCGGCCTCTCCTATATAACCCTTGGTCAAAGCGCGACGACCCTGTCCGGCGGTGAAGCTCAGCGGATCAAGCTGGCCAAGGAACTGTCCAAGCGCGATACCGGCCAGACACTGTATATACTGGATGAACCAACCACCGGCTTGCATTTCCATGACATTAAACAGTTGCTGCAGGTACTAAACCGATTGCGTGATCACGGTAATACGGTAGTGGTTATCGAACATAACCTGGATGTCATAAAAACAGCCGACTGGGTCATAGACCTTGGTCCGGAAGGCGGAGATCGTGGCGGCGAAATCATTGCAACAGGGACACCGGAACAACTGGCAGGTATCAGCGGGTCATATACGGGTCATTTTCTGGCGAAGCTTTTTGAGCGGGTCAAAACCGTCCATAAAAAATCAGCCTGAGCCAGTCGGGTCAGGATGAAATGTACGGATATCGACTCAGTTCAGCCCGCCTTTGACTCAGCCGGGCGGGACGGATTCCTTATCCACTCACTCCATGAACCCGCATAGAGTTTTGATCCGTAAAAGCCGACCAGTTCGGCGGCAAAAATAGTGTGGCATGCGGTCACTCCAGAGCCACACATATAGACCTTGTCATTTGCTTCCGGTCCTGCTGGTAGCGTCTGTAGTCCTTTTTGTATTTCATGTATTGACTTGAATTTGCCGTTTGAAGATAGGTTTAACTGAAAAGGATAGTTAACGGAACCGGGAATATGACCGGCGACGGGATCAATGGGCTCGAATTCGCCGCTGAATCTTTCGCTGGCACGAAC
The DNA here is from genome assembly GCA_033791845.1 of Lysobacterales bacterium. Classification (GTDB taxonomy): domain Bacteria; phylum Pseudomonadota; class Gammaproteobacteria; order Xanthomonadales; family SZUA-36; genus SZUA-36. The sequence goes on from JASJFX010000030.1 coordinate 9,303, forward strand.
ATCCACCAATACCATGTCATCCGAGCCGAGGCTCTCCAGTACTGACCGCGTATGCACCACCAGGTCATTACGTTTGTTGAGTTGGACAGGTACGGCGACTGCAACTGGTACCTGACCGCTTTCCAATTCATATCCGGCTGATTGCCACGCTGAAAGGCCGCCGTCCAGTAAAGCAGCATTGTGACCAAAGTATTTCATCAGCCACCACAATCGTGCGGCAATAGACCCGTCTGCCTCATCATAGGCGACTATCTTTATACCCGGCTGCCAACCGGACCGTGCCAGAAACGCGGCAAAACTGTCCGCGTCCGGTAGAGGATGGCGACCACTGCTGCTGGTGACAGGACCGGAAAGATCATTATCAAGGTGAGCATAAATCGCACCGGGAATATGCGCCTTGAGGTAGTCCTTATACCCTGAACCGGGATCACTCAGAACAAAACGACAGTCAACAACAATACACGTTCTGCGTTTTTGCTCCGCGAACACATCCCGGGCAGAAAGTAGTATTTTTTGTGACATAAAACGCAAGCGGATGGAATTACTTTATTTCTGAAGACTAAACCCAACTGTCTCACAGCTTGAATTTTCCATGCGGCTTCCAAGGTTCAATAATATAGCGGCCGTTATACCCCAAATATTATGCCCCTGCCAATTCAGTGATGAAACCACGATACTTTTTCCACCCTCGGTAATGACTTTATGGGAATATTCCCGATGGTTGACCGCGATTTCCAATGGCACAGTAAATACCTCGGATACTTCACGGTGATCGGGCTTCCAGATAAATGAAGACCGGACTAGGCCCACAACCGGCAGCACCCGGTAATCTGAGATTGTATCCAGGCGGTCGAGAAAACCCAGCGGGGAAACCTGGGAGAAATCCAGGCCTATCTCCTCTTCTGCCTCGCGCAATGCAGTAGAAACGGCCGAGCGGTCAGTCTGATCGACTGAGCCTCCAGGAAAACTTACCTGTCCGGGATGTTGCTCTAACTTATCAGATCGGACAGTTAACAGGATTTCCGCTTGTGGCTTGTCAAGAACAGGAACCAGAACAGCGGCAGTTCGATTTGGACGGGAAGCAGTTTTGCGAAGCACGTTGAGCTTAAGGGGTGACACACCCTGATCAAAGGGTGATACGGCACTCAAAAGCTTTTTGTGCAATTCAGATAGCATATTTCAACATAGTATCAGTACGTGGTGAGTGTCACCAGAGTCCACTGAGGGTGAGGCTGAAACGATATGGGGAGATGGAACCCCGAGCCTGTAGGGTAAAAAAAACCGGGCAGCTTTCGCCACCCGGTTTGAATATCTTTACGGCAGGATTTCAACCAGCTTAAGATCAAACATCAATGCCTCATTCGGACCAACCGGCGGATTACCGCGAGCACCGAATGCCAATTCAGGTGGCACGAAAATCTGCCAGGTAGAACCTGTTTTCATTAAGGGTAAGACTTCCTGCCAGCCTTTCAGGACAGAATTGACAGTAAACTCTTCCGGTGTACCACGGGCGAATGAGCTGTCAAATTCGCGGCCGTCCAGTTTTGAACCACGGTAGTGAACCGTTACCCTGCTCTCCAGTCCAGGACGGGCACCCTCGCCTTCCTCGATAATGCGGTACTGAACACCGCTGGGAAGCGTTACGATTCCGGTCTTGGATTTATTAGCTGTAAGAAATTCTTCGCTCTTCTTCTGGTTTTCTTCAGAGAGTATACGAAACTGTTCAACCTGCTCTGCCCGAACTTTTTCCTGAAGCGCGGTCAACAAAGTCCGCATTTCTTCAGCGCTGACCCTTGGTTCTTTTTCCGCAACCACGTCACGAATAGCTGCAATGAGAGATTCCACATCAAATTCAGTACTGCGTCGAGCAATGTCTGCACCGATGTCCCAGCCAACTGCGTAGCTGAGTTTGCCTTTCTCTGTGTTTACATCCTGAGCCAGGACGGTAAATGAAGTAAGTATTAGTAAAACTGTAAGCGCGAGTCTGGATCGCATTGAGTATTCCTCCAGAAAATTTCTGTTTACCGGCCCATTGCCAGTGGATAAAGGGGGGCTATTCTACATGAGTAGCCTTGGATATGTCATGCCCGAAACAACATCAATTTCTGAACGGGTCGCCAGATAGACTATATAGCCCTTACCAAGTTCAACCATCTGTTGGCAAATTTAACCAACCCCTTACTCCCAAATGTATCTGAAATTCCGAATACAATTTAATTATCATTTAAATTCATGAGCTTAAAAACATATTAATATTTGGCACGATGCGTGCATTAAAACATATACAGATTTAAATGCAGGAGCATAAACCATGAGTGTCTTTTCCAGATTTACCGATATTATTAACGCCAATATCAATTCCTTACTAGAAAAAGCCGAGGATCCGGAGAAAATTATCCGTTTGATGATCCAGGAAATGGAAGATACTTTGGTAGAAATCCGTTCCGCTGCCGCCAAATGTATTGCTGACAGGAAGGAGCAACGACGCTACGTAGCATTTCTTGAACGCGAACAGCAGGGTTGGGCCAAACGGGCAGAATTGGCGGTTCGTCAGAATCGCGAAGACCTGGCCCGGGCAGCACTTGCTGAAAAACAGGCGCTGGCCGATGAAGCAGAACAGGTTGGACACGAAGCGAAAATGCTTGATGAGCAACTTGAAAAGTTCAATTCTGATATTTCCCAGCTACAGAGCAAACTGACTGATGCAAAAACCCGTCAGCGCAGTATCGTCATACGTCATAAAACTGCAACCTCACAACTGGCAGCACGCAAGCACATACACGACGACAAAATCGACGAAATGCTGTTCCGGTTCGAAAATGCTGAACGGCGTATAGATCGGGTTGAGGCACAGGGTGAGGCTATTAACATGGGGCGTCGCAAAGACCTGGCAGAAGAGATCTCCGAACTTGAGAGCGATGACCGGGTTGAAGATGCACTTGCAGCTTTAAAAGCCAGGGTCAGCACTCCCGCAGAGAACGACCAGGACGAAACGGAGAATAAAGATGTCTGAACTTATCCCCATTTTAATGGTAACGGTCTGTGCACCACTCTGGATCATATTCCATTACATCACCAAGATGAAAACCTCAAAAGGTTTAACCCCTGAGGATGAAAAAATGCTAACGGATGTCTGGGAATCCACCAAGAAAATGGAAGACCGTATCGTAACACTGGAACGGATCCTGGACATCGAATCACCCACCTGGAGACAACGCCATGAGTGATTTGTACGAACGCAAGAATCCGCACCGCTTATATCGTGACAAAGAAAACGCCATGCTGGCAGGTGTCTGTGCCGGCCTGGCAGATTATTTTGGACTTAGCCGTAAAGGGTTGCGCCTGGTAGTTGCCGTAAGCACATTTTTCTTTCTTCCGTTCATGTTACCGGCCTACATCATCCTGGCAATCATCCTCCCGACCAAGCCCCAGGATTTATATCAGGATGAAAGTCAGGAAAAATTCTGGCGTGGTGTAAGCATGGCACCAACCGATGTTTTCAGTAATCTCAACCACCGTTTTCGGGAATTGGATCTGCGCCTGCAAAAAATGGAAGCCCATGTCACATCAAGAGAATTCGATATAGATCGAGAACTGGGCAGAGGTCCCCGACCATAGAGGCAAAAGACCCGGGTTACGACAGAACGAGTAATTGTTGCGTTGTGATGTAACTGAATAAGCTCCGGATGCGCCAACTTTATTAGGTGTGAATTGTCTTACTAGGTAACAGAGCGGGAAACCGTGAAGAATTAGCCATGGGATTGTCTTTGATATGAACAAATTTGAAACCAGCAGCAGTAAAGTTCTGGTTGATACCAAACCGATGTTCGCGTCTACCTGGATGGTGTTATTTGCCGAGTTACGCAGAAATTACAATGAATGGCATCTTGTCGAGCCTGAAAACAAAAAGCGCGTGCAGCCTACGGAACAAAAACGGCCAGGTTTGAAATAGGAAATAATCTAGCCCGCATATTTCACCAGCACGCCAGATCATGGCTTGTCCATGCACGCCTGGTGAAATATGCGGGGTTAGTCAGTATCAGGGTGAAACTCCTTTTCACCTGCCAGCACCCATAAATCCATGCGGTTTGTTTGTGGTGGAATCGGACAGGTTGAATAAGGGTTAAAAGCACATGGGGGGTTATAGGCTTTATTAAAATCGACAATCAACCGGCCGTTTTCAGGCATGCCGTCACTATATAAATACCGCCCAGCCCCATAGGTTCCGTGACCGGTGGTGCGATCGGCAAATATAAACCACAAGCGTTCAGAGTCACTCTCCCCTAAGCCCAGCAGGCTATGGGTTTTACCATCCCTGTCAAACTCAATCGAACCAAACACCGGCGACTCACTAACTTGCCCAAGCACATTGGTAATCTCGACGACGGTGCCTTCCGGCGCCTGTGAAAAGCGGCCATCTATGAGCCACGACTCATCAATGGGGAAGCTATCTACACCTTTAAAATTCTTCAGTGTTTTTGCCTGTGAGTCCTTGATGCGCAGTGCATAGGACCCCCTGAAAATGGCATGAACACTTAATGTTCCGCTGGAAATGACGGTGACTTCACCTTCGGTATCCGGTATCAGTTGAGCCTGGGGCAAGGGCTCACCATTGATTTTCACTTCTTCCGGATCGCCATTATTGAAATGCAATTGGTCGTTTTGCAGCACGACCGTACCCCAGTATTCTGCGCCGCCACCCAGTTGGATGTCATTATCGACCGCATGGCCGATGCGGTTTTCCCCATCCTCAAGCCATTCAAGCCCTACCAGGGTCAACCATCCATCAGACTGCATCAACCGCTCATAACGGCTTGCCCTCCAAGCCTCAACCGCCTGCTGATGATTTTCAGTCTGGACGGTAACAACAACTGCTTCATCCGCCATCAATGAAGATGTGATAAAACCGCTGCCAAGTGCCAAGGTGAACCAAGACATAAGTTTAAAATAACTCAGGGCGCTTCTGCCCTTATCCATCATCTTATTCTTCCGTATATATCCTCGAGGCGCTCAATATCATCCTCGCCAAAGTAGTTACCTGTTTGAACCTCGATCAGGTGGATGTCCTCGTCACCCGGATTCTCCAGTCGATGCAAAGTATCAATCGGAACATAGGTGGACTGGTTGGCTTTCAACATGAACTCGTCATCTCCCAGTCTGACCTTTGCGGTGCCCTGCACTACCGTCCAGTGCTCAGCCCTTCGGTGGTGTTTCTGCAACGACAGTACCTGGCCGGGCTTAATGACCAGTCGTTTGACCTTACAATCCACTGCATCTTCCAAAATGGTAAAACTACCCCAGGGTCGATGCACGGTTTTGTGGAAATTGACTGCATCATGCTTAAGGTTCGACAGTTGCGTCACGACTTCCTTAACGTCCTGTGCCTGGTTGCGGTCGCTAACCAGCACCGCATCGCCGGTATCAACAATGATCAGGTTTTTCACACCGACTGCTGCAATCACCCGGTCCTCACCCTGTACAAAGCACTCGGTTGAACCCACCATAATGGCTTTGCCCCTGATGCGGTTGCCTGCCTCGTCCGAGGTATATAGTTCACTTATAGCCTTCCATGACCCTATATCACTCCAGCCAAAATCACTGGCCACAACGGCTGTATTGTCCGCCCGTTCCATGACCGCGTAATCGACGGAAATGGAAGGGCATTGACTGAACAGTTCCGCAGGGAACTCCATCGGGGACGATGTTTTGTCGGTTGCTTCCCACACCCGGGTGACTGCCTTAAACACATCCGGCGCATATCGTTTCAGGGATTCGAGAAAAGTCCCCGCCTGGAAACAGAACATACCGGAATTCCAATAGTACTCTCCGGACTCCAGGTACTTTATCGCCGTCGCTTCATCGGGTTTTTCAACAAACTCAGCAACCCGGTAAGACCCATTCTTGGTCAATGCATCACCCTGACGTATGTAACCGTAACCCGTTTCAGCATGTGTCGGATAGATTCCAAAAGTCACAAGAAAACCCTTATTTGACAGCTGATGGGCCTCTTTCACTGCGCTATGGAATTGATGCAGGTCCTCTATCAAGTGATCGGCCGGCATCACCAGCATTGACGCATCCTTATGCACGTTGTCACATACACTCATTGCCGCCAGGGCGATCGCGGGTGCCGTATTCCTGCCCATGGGTTCAAGCAGAAAATGCTGGTCACCGGTAATTCCTTTCATACCAGCGTAAAGGTCACGGGTATAAAAGTAATAATCACGGCTGGTCACGGTGATGACTGGCGCATTTCCCGTCACCGCTTTCGCTCTTGCTAATGTTTTTTCAGCCAGCGTCTCACCATCAACCAGTTCCATAAAAGGTTTGGGGTGAGCGCGTCTGGAAACCGGCCACAGACGTGTTCCCGCACCACCTGAAAGAATGACCGGAATCAACGGTTTTTGCATTTTAGTTTGGCTCATTTTTATGCTCTTGCTTTGATCTCATCAATGACAGCCTTAAGAGAAGCGTCGAAAGAAGCAGGTTGTATGTTAAAGACTTCCGTAATCCTGCTGGTATTCAAAACCGACCACTTGGGCCGTTCTGCCGGTTGGGGAAACTCTGAGCTGGGCACCGGCGTGGTTTCCGGTGCGCTCTCCAGCAATCCAGCCGTGACTGCCAGGCCAAAAATCGTGCAGGCGAAATCATACCAACTCAGGTTGCCGTCATCACAGTAGTGAAAAACACCACTGTTTTCTACAGGTGCTGCTGATTGCCAGTTTTCGATCACGGCAACGCTGGCCAGGGCCAGGTTTCTAGCCCAGGTCGGGCATCCGTGTTGATCATCCACAATCTTCAAAGACACGCCTTTGCGCGCAAGGTCCAGCATACTCAGCACAAAGTTCTTCCCATGCGAAGAGTACACCCATGAGGTTCTGAGAATGGCGTACTTGCACGCTGCGTCTTCCAGTGCGCGTTCGCCTGCCAGTTTACTTTCCCCGTAGACGCTCCTTGGGCCGGTAAGGTCCATCTCCTTATAGGGTCTGGAAGCCTTGCCGTCAAAAATGTAGTCGGTGGAATAATGTATCAAGCGGGAGTCGTTTCGTTTTGCCCATGCTGCCAGTCTTGCTGGTAGTTCAGCATTGACCACAAAAGCCGTTTCAGAATCGGTCTCTGCCGGGTCGACTGCCGTATAAGCCGCTGTATTGACGATCAGTTCGGGCTGCGATCGATTGAGTAAAGCCTCAAGTTTTGCGCCATTGCTGATGTCCAGTTCCAACCAGTTTCCCGTTGCTGAAGCGGGTTTGCTCCGATCGGTGGCGGTAAGACTGCCCCGTGCCGATAGCAATGGAAATAATTCACTTCCGAGCTGGCCGGCGGCACCTGTTAACAGAATATTCATTTCACATCCATTGGCAAACGTTCTGGTGGGACATCACGCAAACGGGGTGCCTCACGGTCTTTGCCAGAAAATGATCTGGGCTCAGATGGCCACCTGACTGCAATGTCCGGGTCATTCCAGGCAATTGCCGCCTCAAATTCTGGTGCGTATTCGGTCGTGCAATAGTAGTGGAACAACGCACTGTCGCTCAGCACGATAAACCCATGTGCAAAACCCTCCGGGACATAAAGCTGACGATGGTTTTGTGCACTTAGCTCTACACCAGCCCATTGTCCAAACGAAACCGAGCTCCTTCGCACATCCACAGCCACATCAAAAATGCGGCCTTCAAGCACGGATACCAGTTTGCCTTGTGGTTGGCGGTACTGGTAGTGCAAGCCACGTAGAACACCTTTCTGGGATCGAGAGACATTGGTTTGAGCAAATGTACCGGGTAAACCATGTTGGACATAACTACTGGCTTTCCAGCTTTCCAGAAAAAAACCTCTCTCATCACCATGCACCCGGGGTTCAATAATGACAACACCGTCCAGACCGGTTTCAAGAACTCTCAACCGTCCGGCCCACGTTCCAGAAGCTGTATAAGGTATTCACCATAACCACTGTTTCGAAGTGGCCCGGCCAGTTCAAGAACACGCTGATCATTAATCCAGCCTTGTCGAAAGGCAATCTCCTCCGGACACGCCACTTTGAGTCCCTGACGGGTCTCGATGGTTTCAATAAAGCTTGATGCCTGCTGCAGTGATTCGTGCGTACCTGTATCCAGCCATGCATAACCCCGGCCCAGTCGTTCGAGATGCAAGCTGCCGTCATCCAAAAAACGACGATTTAAATCGGTAATTTCAAGCTCGCCCCGGGGTGAAGGCTGCAATTCGCGGGCGAATTGACTGGCGCGCTCATCATAAAAATACAAACCGGTTACTGCATAATTTGAGCGTGGATGCTTCGGCTTTTCCTGCAGGCTCAATACATGCAGATCGGCATCAAACTCAACAACACCATAGCGCTCCGGATCGCGAACCCAGTATCCAAAAACCGTACTGCCTTCAGTCCTTTGCATACTGCGGGTAAGCATGTCTTCAAGCGCGCCACCATGAAATATATTGTCACCAAGTATAAGACAGGAGGGACTACCGGCCAGAAACTCCTCCCCGATAATAAGTGCTTGTGCCAAACCATCAGGGCTTTCCTGAACAGCAAATGAAATTTCAATACCCCACTGGCTGCCATCACCCAGCAACTGTTTGAAAAGTGCCTGCTCATGGGGTGTCGTGATAACCAGTATTTCCCGTATTCCCGCTTGCATCAGCGTGGACAACGGATAATAGATCATCGGTTTGTCATATACCGGGAGCAATTGCTTGCTGATGACGCGGGTAATGGGATACAAACGCGTACCACTTCCCCCGGCCAGGATGATGCCTTTTCTATTCTGTTCCATCGGGTAAATTACCATTCACTGTGTGTACTATCTGAATTTCACAGATTCAGCCTGCACGAGTGGGAACTTGCCGGACCTTTCCGGGGAACCCTACTTCTCAGAACGGAATATCATCATCAGCAAAGTCGTCATCTAAAGCCGGCTTGGCTGGTGCCTGTTGTTGTGGCGCTGGATTCTTTCGGAACCCGCCACCGCCACCTTGTGGCTGACCACCGCCTTCACCACCACGAGAACCAAGCATTTGCATCTCGTTAGCGACAACTTCTGTTGTCCAACGATCCTGACCATTCTGGTCTTGCCATTTGCGGGTTTGAAGTTTGCCTTCGATGTAAACCTGGCTTCCTTTTCTCAGGTATTCACCCATGATTTCAGCCAGGCGCTGAAACGCTACCACCCGATGCCATTCGGTTTTTTCAACTTTTTCACCAGATTGCTTGTCGTTCCAACTTTCTGATGTTGCCAGGGTCAAATTTGCGATTGCCGCACCGCTGGCAGTGTATTTTATTTCCGGGTCTTTGCCCAGGTTACCCACCAGAATTACTTTGTTTACACCTCTTGCCATCTAGCCTCTCCTGCTGTGCGGAGCCCTGCTCCGCAGATTCAAAATCTGACCGTAAAGTGTAGCATACACAATCAGGTTCGCTGGCTGTTATCAGCAGACTTCAGCCATAAAAGCATGGCCACAGCCCACAATGTACAAAGCAATCCCGCTACACTCAAAGTCACCACACTACCACTGTATCCCAACAACCAGCCACCACCCAATCCACCTGCAAATGCACCCAGGAACTGGAATGAAGTGTATAAACCCATTTTCCGTCCTCGACCGACAGAACCACTCAACTGACTGACCACTGATGGCATTGCCGCTTCCAGAAGATTGAAAGCCAGGAAGAAAGCCAAGGCAAACGCCGTCATCGCAGCCAATGACTGACCTAGAGACATTAAACCCAGGGCTCCGCCAAGCACCAGAAAAGCAAGTGGCATCGCGCGTTTTTCCTGTTTACTGGCCGTTATACGTCTCAATAACGGAAATACCAGTATCACGGAACCCATCATCGACGGAACATATATACGCCAGTGATACTCCAGTTCAAAACCGAACTGACTGACCAGCATTCCCGGCAATACTACAAAAAGCAAGGTCATAACTGCATGTAATAAGAATACCGAAATCGCGAACAACCAAATAGTAGTGGATCTATCGGATTCCTGTAGGCTTTCTTCCCTTGAAACGTGTCCTTTTGGCAGACTCATGACCAACAGCATTCCCAACACACCCAATACTGCAGTCAGCCAGAAAAGACCTCTCAAACCCAGGAGCGTTGACAACGGTACAGAGATCATCATGGATAGCAGAAACGAAGCACCAATCCCCATACCAATGATGGCCATAATCGTGCTTCGATTCTG
>JASJFX010000031.1:0-23239 GCA_033791845.1 Lysobacterales bacterium
ATCGGCCCAGACTTCCGGAGTCGTTGGTTTGTTGTCGTTCGGAGCCTTGGGTGATGTCCACCAGATGGTGTCACGGGAGACATCGTCCATGACGATGTATTTATCCTTGGGAGAGCGACCGGTAAATTCACCCGTCATCACGTTGACGGCGCCATACTCTGTCACGATACCTTTTTCAAAGCCTTCCAGCCCTGGTTTCGTCTCCTCTTCGAATAGCTTCTCATACGAAGGGTTGTAGACGATTTCCTTTACGTCAGTGATGCCATATTTACTCAGATCAAGATTTACCGCACTCATTATTGGAAACTCCCATTTCTACGCTTATGTCAAATTAGTAAATTATATCTCTATGATTATATTAGTGTTATGTTTTGCAATATACCCTCAGCGGTATAATATTTGCCTGAAATAATTATCAGCAATCACTTGCAAACAGATGCAATCAGGATACAGCATGAAATGTTACCAGATAGTGACCGAAATCAACAAAAAAAGGCACAGCTGAGAATCTTTTCAAGATTGATGATACTGTCATATACTCTCAATCTTCAAACCAGTTCATAGCGCTTTTGATCGCCGGGGACAAATCGTCTTCATAGTTACTTAATCGGTTTGAGAAGGAGTTTTTCAGCATTTGATTTACCGTCACATATCGATCATGGTCACCTTCCCACGCTATTTCAGGATTCAGCATGGCCTCCGGATAGCCTGAAAAACCGCATACTGATTCATAGTTCCAGTAGTTGTCCATATGCCACTTGAATTGATGTACCTTATCGCTCTGAATTGCGGAGACAAATCGTCGCAGTAATGTCAGGTTGACTACAGCGGTATCATTTTTATGGGGCCCAATCGGTATTGCGTTTAATATCCAGCATTGGCTTTGTGCGCGTTCAAGCTTTTCGTATAAAAGTCCGGCATAAAAAGGTTCCCGGTAAAAGGCAAGATCGCTAGTGTAAAAGGGTAAATAAGAGATAGTGGGGAACTCTTCGGGTTGGGAGAGGTTCCACTTGGATTCATAACCCAGCAACAGAAAAATTGCAGCTTGCTCCCGGGTCAGTTTCCCCATTGCCGGCAGCACGCCCATCGAATCCTTTACGATAATGAAAACATGTTTTGGAAAAGCGGACACTCCGCTTCTGTCGGCATGTTGCAAATGGGCTATTGGGAAGGACGCAACTGCATGATATTTCGGGTTCTTTCTCTCGAATATAATATGCCGCTTTTCGTCGATCCCGGCATTTTCCAGAATGGTTGCAAATTTTCTTGTAGCCGAATATATCCTCGGGTCCATAATCTCATCAAGCCCATCGACCAGGGTTCGGCACCCCCACTCCATATTGGTGAATTCGTTTTGGGTCCAACCATGGCAGTCGTCCCCAAAAAATGCGTAATTGGTATTGAGACAAAGACTGTTTTTCAGTGCCTGATCCCTTCCAAAAAAAACGGATAAACTGCCATCGTCACCCTTAGTAGAGGAGCAACGGACAGGTATCATGTCATTCTTTGGCAGGACGAAGCTCAAGGTAAAAAAGACGGCCTTTCTAATTGCATTTGAAGAGTTTGCCCCGACGATCAGGATTAACTTTTTGAGGAGATTTATCAGGATCATGTTCTCCGATATATTCTCATCAACGCCTGCGCCGACTTTGAACTCTGGAACATGAATCAGCGTGTATTCAGGGAAAAACGACTCCATCTCCTCGCTGCTGACATGACGAAACATATGCCTCGCAAAAAGATTGGGCCATGCATCCTGGGTGATAATACGCAGTGGAATACGGCAGGACGCTTCTGATCCGGCATAACAGTCCTGAATATAGACCGATTGATCTTTAAGCAAACCTTTCAGACTATCAAAAATGCGGTGGTAGTCCTCTATCTCAACAGGCGATACCACATCGCTCCAGTGGATATCATTTTCACTTGAGGGCTCCCTGACTAGGTATACCCGAATATCGGCAGCAGATTCAAACTCAACCTTGTTGATCACAACCGGCCCAAGATGGGCCAGTACGCCTTCACGCCGCCGGACAATGTCTTCAACGAGCATGGGCGTCGATAAGTTGTGGGAGACCTGCTTGATTCCATGAAGATTGATCAAATCAAGACCATAGTCTCCGCTACCAAATTCGATCTCCAGAAAGGAGTTGAAAGAAAAGGCACGTTCGGAGACGGTATTGGGCACCTGGATAAAGGGTATGCCATATTTTTCGGCTGAAAACTGGTCGACCTCGCTGTCGCCGATAAAGACTGCATCCTTAGCTTCAACCTGACACCGGTCTAAAATCTTATCAAGTCGCTTCAAATAGTCCCACTTGTCGATATGCTCCGCGCCGTAGATCGCCTTTAATTTATTTAAGATTCCGAATCGTTTGGCAATTCTGGTCAATCGCGCTTTTTGACCGTCAGAACTGATCACGATTTCAAGATTTTTCTGAACTGCAAAATACTCGATAAAATTGAGGAACCCATACCGCAGCATCCAGGTGATACGCTCCTTTTTCATCGGGTCCTTGAAGATATCGGCTTGTGTCCGACTTAAATCCGGCTGGAAAATCGTGTCATGGGCGTCAACGATAATTAGTTTCGTTCCGGGAGGGATTCTGTATGTCGATTGTTCGTTTACAGCGCTCATTGATACGATCCTATATTAAATGACGTTCTGTTCCATGATTATTGTGAATTGATTTTCCAGGAAATCTATTATCGTTGCCGGTTGGTAGCAATACTGACCAGTTTCGAAATGATCCAGGAGGAATGTTTCCGGTATCGCGAAAACAAGGCGGCTAATAACATGCAAATCAATTTTCCTGACCTTCAGCACAAGGTTGGCAATAGTTTTTCGGTACAGGTTATCGGGGGCCAACTCTCCGATCTGCCTGAAATAATCCCTGAGTGCTGATGCCCTCACCTCTTTTTGAGCGAGATAGTGCGACTCAAAGGGATCGAACATGAGCTCAGGAAACAGCATCTCTCCAAAATCCACCGTGAAGATCGGACCCCGCAGACCCTGTGGCAGGAGATAGTCATAAGGTTTGCGGTCTTTCGCTCCGCCAAATAGCTGATCCAGAAAGTCCGAAAGAATCAAATCGGCATAATTGCTACATTGAGCGATAATCAGATTTCCAAAGTCCTGCGAATCAGAGGTCTCTCTATTCTGGAAAAACTGCAAATTCAAAGGGTTTGATTCCTCACGAAACAGAGACAACCCCCAGGTAATGTTTAACTCTCTGAACTTCTTATTCAGCACATCCACGAGGTATGGAGAGGGGTGTGTATCCTGAACAGCTCTCGATAGAACATACCGGTGATGATCAGGGCTGGCATGTTGTTTTTCATCGCTGAATGCCAGATTGAACCGGGAATTCTTAAGCCCAAAGTAATTGCGTGGAACCGGTACCCCCAGCAACTGCCCAAACACCGATGCCAGAACCTCGTGAATAACATCCCTGCCGTGGTGATTGAAGACATCGTCAAAAACAGAACCATCTTTTTCAACGAGCTTTTCTTTTCTGGAGAGGTAAAAAATGAATAACGCCCTTAATTTCGGGTCCTGGATGTTGCCGGGCTGTGTATCATCGGTTATACATTCGATGGCAGACAACTGCCGTTGAACGACTCCTCTTTCAAAATTGACCTCGGCCACCTCAGGCTCATCCAAAAAACAAAATTTTCTTTCGGGAACAGAACACTCATCGAATTGAAAGAGGGACAGTGAAAACTCAAGAAAATTGTTATAGCTCAATGAATAACGACTGGATATCCGCAAATAAACATCTTCGCCCTTAGCGTAAAACAAGCTACCGTCAATACTTAAAATCAAGATGTCGTGGATGTGGCACTTCGGATAATTGGTGACGCCATACTTTGAACGATCAATTTTAAGCAACTCGATGCCTGGTCGATTCAGGTCGATAATCGTCTCAACCTGGTTGATAAGCCCACTGTAAATGTCATCATTATTTTCGATGTACATTCAATGCTCCATTAATTCTGTATTGTCAGATTCCATCTCTGAGCTACATATTTAGAATCGTCAAACCGATTACACCTTCCAGGTGATACTACAAACCGATTACACCTTCCAGGTGACACTACTCATGGGTAGTTTAGCGCTGCCGTGATTTGGTGAAATGACATACCGCAAGTCAGAGTCAGATTACCCTGCAACCCAACATATGCCACCTTGGGTGACAAACTACACATCCATAAAACTGTGCCAATTTGAAAGAAGCCGCTCCTGTCACTCTGAACATAGCCATACATCCTGTATATATGTGTTAACTTGCATATTCTTAAGCTATTTTTAAACCCTTTCTGCTGGTTTACATCTAAATGTACATGGGAGGAATGCAAGCGGTGACATCGTGGCAGCATGACAAGACAGATTTGTTGGCTACCGAAAAGCGCTGGGTCGATCAGGCACGGGCTGGAGATCGTCTTGCATTTGAGAAGCTTTACCGCAGTCACTGTGACAGGATTTTTGGTCTTTGCTGGCGTATGTGTGGTGGAGACAGGGCGCTGGCGGAAGACATGGTGCAGGAAGCCTTTGTCAGGGCATGGAACAAGCTTCACCTCTTTAAAGGTAAAAGTAAGTTTGGTACCTGGTTGCATCGTTTGACGGTTAACGTTGTTTTGAGTGATCGCCGTATCCGCGTAAAACGGGTGCAACGTGAACAGGAATTTAGCGATGACATTGAACGTGTACAGGTCGGTGACCGTGACGTATTTGCGGGTTTGAGGAAAGATCTTGAAGCCGCTATCTCCGGTTTGCCCGAGAGAGCGAGAACGGTGCTGGTTCTATATGACATTGAAGGATACAAGCACAATGAAATCGCAGAAATGACGGGAATGGCAGTTGGTTCTTCCAAGGCACAGCTACACCGTGCAAGGAAGCTGGTCCGGGAAGTACTTAAGGACTCTGGGAATATCTGAAGGATGTTGTGAAAGAGATGAAGGAATCAGAATTACAAAACGCGATTGGGTCATTGCCCCGTGGTATGAAACCACCGCGTGATTTATGGCCTGGCATTGATGAGCGGCTTGAGACGGTTACGCAAGAGAGTAACGTGCAATACGAAGCACCGTTATGGCGTAAACCGGCAATGGCTGCGGCTGTTTTATTGGCCCTGGCCAGCGGTATATTCATAGGCCGTGGGATGGATCCGGGTCCGACCGGTCAGCTGTCGGAGACCGTGCAGGAATATGCATTGCTCGGTACCGTAAAAGCCACCGAACTGGAGTACCAGGCAGCGTTTAGTGAGTTGGTGCCGCTGGATTATTCCGGTCTGCGACTCGGAGGGGAAGAACCGGATGCACTGAGGGGTAGCTGGGAGGCACTGTTACAGGCTGAAACGGCACTGCTGGCTGCTTTGCAGCAGTATCCCTCAAATATTTATTTAAACGGAAAGTTACTGGATTTAAGGTCGCAGCAATTACAGTTCGTTAAACAACTGGCGTTGCTGGAACAAAATAACTGGAGAAGGACATGAGAGTGGGTTACCTGAAGATAATGGCGGTTTTTATGATGCTTGCATCTGCCTCCGCTTTTGCAGGGAAATCAGTGGATGAAAGCTGGGAACTCGATGCGGATGCGACGGTATTTATCGAAAATATTGCCGGGGTTATTGAAATACGGGGGTGGGACAAGAACGAAGCGCGCCTGACCGGTGAACTCGGAAGTAGCGCGGATGAGCTGGAGATCAGTTCGAGTGGTTCCAGTCTGCAAATCTCGGTGACCAACCGCAGTGAACGAAATGTTGATGAAACGGTGCTGAAGCTAATCATCCCTGAAGGGGCGAGCGTTGATGCTACAGCAGTCAGTGCGGATATCATGGTTAAGGGTCTGGATAACGAAAAACTGACAGCGTCTTCTGTCAGCGGCAATGTGGAAGTGAGTGCATCAAGCCGACGTGTTTCGATTGAGTCTGTCAGTGGTGACGTTGAATTTAGCGGTCAAACGGTACGTATTACCGCAGAGTCAGTATCAGGAGACATCGATTTATCCGGGGTTTCGGGAGAAGTCTCGGCAACAACGGTATCCGGCGATATGGATCTAATGGCAGATCAGATTGAAAGCGGGAGATTTGAAACAGTTTCCGGCGATATGACCATCGTCGCTGAAGTATCAGGCAATGGAAAGATAGGTGCTGAGAGCATGAGTGGTGATGTGGTCATTATGTTGCCGGCATCCCAATCCGGTGTATTCAAGGCACAGAGCTTTAGCGGTCGCATCAGCACGGATTTCGGTTCAGTTGATCGGGCAAAACATGGCCCGGGCAGTCATTTGAAACACGTGGCCGGTGACGGTGGCGCTGAAGTCCGGGTTGAGAGTTTCAGTGGTGATATCAAGTTGAAGCACGACTAAACAAGCCGGATCTCAACGAAACCCTGAAAGTCTGAAAAACTAAAATATCAAGAACCCGGGTCTTAAAAGGCCCGGGTTTTTTGTGGCTTGCATGTTGTTATGATCCCCAGGACGGGTTGATGAAGCGGCCGCCAGTTATCGGCAAGCGCTGAAAGCCAGGCCTGTGAACGCTTACGGCAGGACTGCTCGCGAGCCTGCGGTAGAACTCAGCCTGCCAGCGTGCCGAATCCGAGAATTTCACAGCTATTGGAAGCAGACGTTGGTGGTAATTTGGAGAAAATAGGAAGAAAAGCTAAGTTATCAAGTGACTTCATAACCCTTGGTTTCTGGGAAAATAGCTTTTATTCGTCTTATACTCTTAAAAGATCAGTCGGCCTTAATATTTTGAATAATTTCAACCTGCTGGGGCAAGCAAACGGTGTTTAAGTCATAATTATCTATCATGGTTTGACGAGCATTTTTTCCAATCATTTGCCGCTTGTTTTTATCATTAAGTAACTCAGTTACTTTGCTTGCGATCGCTTCAGGAGAGAAGAAGTCGACTAAAACGCCATTGTAGCCATCCTCTATCACCTCGGTTACTGGAGTGGTATTGGAGCCGACGATACAGCCTTCTACACTCATGACTTCTAACATAGACCAAGACAATATAAAGGGCGCGGTTAAATAGACATGGACGGTTGAAAGCTCTATTACCGAGTTAAAGGAAGCGTAATCTAACCAGTCTACAAAGTGTACTTTGTTGTAATCGATACTATCGCCTAGTTCTTGTACCATGTGTTGTTTAAAACTACCGGCAGATAATTTTTTATAGTTACCATAAACGGTCACATCTTTCCCCATAATAATAATATGGGCTTGTGGGTTTTGTTGTTGCAATAGCGGGATGCAACGCATAAATTGATGGAAACCTCGCCTCGGCTCTAAGCCTCTATTGGCAAAAGTGATAACATCATTTTGTTTTGTTAAGGTTATCTCCCCCCTAAATTTGATCTTTATGTTAGGGTTTTTAACCAGTTTATGCGTGGGTATGCCATCATGGATAATATTCATTTTACTGTGGTAAGCACGGGGGTGACAGTTTTTCTGAAACTCTGTTGGGCAAATGGCGGCATCACAATCTTCCAGGCTCAACAATCTAATGGCATTATTCATTTTGGCGCCACAGTGATTAAATAAAGTGATATCGGCAAATTCGGGATCAAAAATGGCATCACTATTTTCTTTTTGATAATAGTGCTCTGCAAATATGATGATTTTTGTGTGTGGAAATATATCTCGAATAAATAAAGCCTCTCCCCAATCTGGATGCACGTAAACCACATCAGGAATAAAATCGTGTTGAGAGAGTCTTTGGCATTCGTTCAAGACAACTTCTGCACGGATATATTTTTCTTCTGTACCACTTAACCATTGGTGTATACCTTTGGTTCTTTGGCGCTCTCTATGATACCGAATAATATCAACATTAGCGGTTGGAAAACGCGGTTTGATTTCGGTCAGAGCTTTCACTTCGTGCCCTAGTGCTGCGAGTTTAGGGGCAATGTGACGAAATTGGCCAGGAAAGGCATGATGGATAAAGAGTATTTTCATGGACTAACAGGCTTTTCGTTGCTCAGGGGGATTAGGTGCAATGGGTTATTCAATAACGGTATAATTTAAGTTTACAGGCTGGGCAATGCTATTGATTGACTTACTTTTTCAATGCATAAGCGTAGACTTATTTTATTGTCAAGTCAATTTAACATAGCGCCATTTATACGTCGGCATCACGTATTTTAACTAAGATATTCATCACTTGATCATACAAGATCATGAATGGTTTCCAGAACCGTTTCCAATAGTTGTAATCCCTGTGCTGGTGTATCCTTGCAGATTAGGAATCCGGTCCAGATTGAGATACTCAATGCCTGAGAAAATACTATTTGTAAATAAAGCTCTGTCACAAGCCAGGTCGATGGAAAAGATCGGAAAGTTTGCCCAGGCTGAGCATATCTATCGAAAGATACTGGAACAGTATCCCAAGCATAAACTTGCAGGAAAGCGACTGGACTCAGTGCGGAAAATGAAGAGAGGGCAGACCCATTCAGGCGCCGGTTCTCAATCACTACAGGCGGGAATAGAATCCCTGGTCAAGCTGTTCAACCAGGGACGGCTATCCGAAGCGCTGACACAGGGTAAAGCTTTATCCGGCAGCTACCCCGGCGATCCGACCGTTCACAACATCATGGGTGTGATCAATGCACGTATCGGGCAGGCAGAGCTGGCACTGGCCTGCTATGACCGGGCACTGGCAATCAAACCTGATTTTGCAGAGGTGCATAATAACCGGGGAAACGTTCTCAACCGCCTGGGTCAGAATGCCGAGGCAATTGCGAGTTTTCGTAAGGCGCTGCAAATCAAACCGGAATATGCCGAAGCTCATAATAATCTGGGTGTTGCTCTGTATGATGCGGGTGAGCTTGACCAGGCAACTGCCAGCTACCGGGAGGCACTAACAGTCAGGCCGTCTTATGCAGAGGCGCAGAATAATCTCGGTAACGCACTTGCCGACCTGGGTCAGCCGGAGATTGCCCTGGCAAGTTTCAGTGCGGCACTTCAATTGAATCCGCGTTATTTCCAGGCCCATTACAACAGGGGCAATGTGCTCAGGTCCATGGGAAGGCACGATGAGGCCATCGACAGCTTTAACAGCGCCATTGGGCTCAGACCCGATTATGCCGAGGCGTTCAATAGCCTTGGCAACACCCTGAATGAGCAGGGCAAACACCCCCAGGCCATAGATAACCTGACTCGTGCCATTCAACTCAGGCCCGACTACAGCGAGGCACACTGCAATCTTGGTAACGCCTTGAGTGATTCGGGACGGCCTGATGAAGCCCTGCCCAGTTACCGTACTGCTTTGCAGATAAAGCCAGGGTTCGCCGAGGCCCAGTGTTGCCTGGGTAATGCCCTCAATGACCTGGGCAGGCGGGAGGAGGCAATTGATTCATATTGCCGCGCGCTGGAACTGGAGTCGGACCATGCCGCTGCGTTCAATACCCTGAGTCAGATCAAGACCTACGAGCGCGACGACCCCCAGATAGACCAGATGCAAAAACTGCTAGCCAATCCGGACCTCAGCGAGACTAAAGCCATGCATCTTGGTTTCGCGCTGGGTAAAGTCCATGATGATCTGGGCGACGTGGATCAGGCTTTCAAACACTACCAGGAAGGAAACCGGCTGAAAAAGAAAACCCTTGGCTATCACATCAGTTCGGACCAGGCCCGGTTCAAACAGATCAAATTACTTTTCAGCTCTTATACGCAAAAGCCGGGCCAGGGTATCGAGTCAGGCAGCGATTTCAAGAAGCAACCCATCTTTATTGTGGGAATGCCACGCTCGGGAACAACTCTTGTTGAACAGATTCTCGCCAGCCATTCCGGGGTATTCGGCGCGGGTGAGTTAGAAACCCTGGGCCGGACGATGAACCCCCTGTTAAGAGAGAAAGCATTGGGGGGGCAAAGTGAACTCGGTGAAACAGACCTGGTAAATCTGAGGAATTCCTACCTGGAAGAAATAAACCAGTTACCTGGATCTGAGCCATTTGTCACCGACAAAATGCCGATTAATTTCAGGTGGGTCGGGTTTTTGCTGCTGGCGATGCCCGGGGTAAAGGTCATCAACCTCCGGCGTGATCCTGCAGCGGTTTGCTGGTCAATTTTCAAGCATCATATCGGCGGCGGGGGAAATGCCTACTCCTACGATATCCTTGATGTAGCCGAATACTATAATCTTTACGCTGATCTGATGGAGTTCTGGCGACAGGCCTTTCCGGATCAGATTTACGATCTCGATTACGAGTCACTGACGGAAAACCAGGAGCAGGAGACACGTCACTTACTTGAATACTGTGGCCTGGACTGGGAAGACCAGTGCCTCGACTTTCACAAAACCCGGCGCAGTGTACAGACATTGAGTGCCAGGCAGGTCCGCAAGGCGATGTATACCGGTAGTTCGCGGGTTTGGCGTAAATACGAGACCCATCTCCAGCCGATGCTTGAAGCACTGGGTATTGAGCCCCGCGGTCCTGATGTGTCAGAAGAATGAGTCGTTATCGATACATCTGGCTTAATTGGGATAAAATACGGTAACTGCAATGCGCATCATCACGTATGTGCCGGCGAGTTAAACAGGCAATTTCCAAATGAAGAATATTGAAGACACTCTTTCGCAGTCTGAAACTGCGGAGGAACACTTTTCCACGATTAAAGCGCTCGATGAACTCGTAGCGGCTGAACCTGACAACCTGGATCATCGGTTCAAGTTGGGGCTGAGTTGTCTGCAGGTCGGGCAGGTCGAGCGAGCTGAATCATTGTTTCGCTCCTGTATCGAGTCGGGTTTTGACAGCCCAAAGCTGCAGTTGAACCTGGGCCATGCCTTGAAAGCACTGGGGCGAACAGAGGGGGCGGTGGCTTGTTATAAGGGACTGATCGAAGCTGATGATGATGCCCGGGCGGCTATTGCCTACTGGAGCCTGGCAAATATGAAAGACTATCAGTTCTCTGATGAAGAGATAGTCTTTTTACGTGGTCGTGTGCAGACCACCGACGCACAGCCGGGATACCGCGGTTTATTGCTATTTACCCTTGCATTTGCCCGCGAACAGCAAGGTCTCTATCACGAAGCGTATATGTCGATGTGTGAGGCAAATATGATTTTGGCCATGCATCGGCCATTCCAGGGCGAGCAATATGGCATGTTGGTGAAAGCCCTGTTGAAAACTGGACGCAACCTGGTTGCAGCACCGGAAAGGGACGGGCCAACACCGATTTTTGTGGTTGGCATGCCACGCTCCGGTACGACACTTGTGGAGCAGATACTGGCCAGTCATTCCAACGTCGAGGCCACTGATGAATTGCCCTACCTGGAACGCCTGGCCATCGATATGGACAAGAGTGACGGTTATGCAAGATCTTTGGCTACATTAAGCACAGAACAGAAACTGAGCTATGCCAACCGTTACCTTGAGAAGGTTGAGCCTTACAGACAGCGTCAGCTCGATTACTTCATCGATAAGAACCCGGCCAATTTCTTACATATCGGTTTGATCAAGGTATTGTTTCCAGGAGCAAAGATTATCAATGTCGTCAGGGATCCACTGGACAACGCGATGGCCGTTTTCAAGCAGTACTTCAACCGCGGCAACGAGTACAGTTACAGTCTCCAGGGAATCATCTTTTACTGGCAGGGGTATTTGACCCTGATGAAGCACTGGGAAGAACTGTACCCGGGTGAAATATTGCATCTTGGTTACGAAGACCTGGTGAATGAACCCGAAGGGAAGATCACTGATATCCTGGAATATTGCGGTTTACCCGTGGAGCCGGAGTGCTTCCGGTTTTATGAATCAGACCGGCCGGTATTAACACCGAGTGCCAGCCAGGTGCGTAACCCTATCTCCAACCGGGCTGTGGATAGCGGCAAGAAGTATGAAAAACACATCAAGGCGGTAATACCTGCGTTGGCTGAGATAAAGCGAAAGTGCCGGGAAGTGCTTGGTGTCTGACTGGAATCAAAGGCTAAAGAAAGAATTCATCAATGTCATCTGAAGAAAATCGATTAATTGAAGCCGGCCGTATGGCTGCGCAGAAAAATGACTGGCGCACGGTCTACACAAGTGCCCATGAATTGATCAGAAGAAATAAACTGAATCCTGAGGGATTTTTCCTCCTGGGCCTGGCGGAGAGAGCCGCCCGCCAGACGTTGAAATCGATCGATGCATTTGAAAAATGCCTGGCACTGGACGAACGTCGTTTTGATGCAGGAGTAGAGCTGGCAAACCAGTATCACCTGGTGCTCAGAAATGATGAGGCGATAGGGTTATTGGAAAAGTATGATGGAATGCTGGTGGCCAGTCCCTGGCATCTTGACATGTCCGGAACCCTTTACATCACCATGGGAAAACCCCTGCAGGCCATTCCACTGTTTGAAAAAGCCGTAAAACTGCAACCGGATGCCCTCTTTTTCCTCTCGCATCTCGCTTCCGCTTATGTGTTTGTCGGGGAGATAGAAAGGGCAAAAGCGATTTATCAGAAACTGTTACTGAAAAACCCCAATCATCAACGCAATCACTTTTACCTTGCAAGACTGGAGACGGCCACCGGTACAGATCATGTGGAGGAGATGAAAGCGGTGCTGAAGCAGGAGAGCAAACCGGATTCGGCAAATGTATTCATACACTATGCACTGGGTAAAGAGCAGGAAGACCTGGAGAACTGGGACGAGGCATTTGATTTCTATCGAAAAGCCGGAAACGGGGTAAAGGCGGTATTGAAGTACAGGGTTGAGCAGGATGAAGCCCTGATTGAACAGATCATTCGCTCGTGTGATGAAGAGTGGTACCAATCGAAGCTGGTTTCAACGCAGGAAGGACAAAGCGAGAAAAGGCCAATACTCCTGGTAGGCTTGCCCAGAACAGGGACAACCCTGGCGGAACAGATTTTGGCGGGCCACTCAAAAATAGAAAGC
Organism: Lysobacterales bacterium; assembly: GCA_033791845.1. GTDB lineage: Bacteria > Pseudomonadota > Gammaproteobacteria > Xanthomonadales > SZUA-36 > SZUA-36. The sequence continues at coordinate 12,882 of JASJFX010000031.1, forward strand.
ATTGGTGAAACGCAATACTTTGAACTGGTACTTAGGGCGAATAGTGATGTTAATAGCGCGGGGAAAATGACACCCGAAATAGTTGCCTCACTTGTCAAGCTGGATACGAGTAATCTGGCTGCTCAGTACCTGGAGAAAACCAAATACCTTTGGGGCGATAAAGCGTATTTTATTGACAAGCTGCCCCATAATTACCTGTACCTTGGTTTCTTTGCGGCGGCATTCCCCGACTCTCCCATCATATGGATCAGGCGAAACCCGATGGATGCCTGCCTGGCGATGTACAAGCAGTTGTTCACCGGTGTCTACGAGTTCACTTACGATTTTGATGATTTAGCCAGGTTTTATGTCATGTACGACAAACTGTACAGACACTGGAAAAGCCTGCTGGGAGACAGAATTGTTGAAATTGAATACGAGGATCTTGTCACGAATACTGCTGAAACGACCAGGGCGGCTTTCGATAACTTGAAGTTGGATTATGAGCCGGAGTGCATTGATTTTAATAAAAATATTTCGACAAGTTCTACTGCCAGTTCAGTCCAGATCAGAGAAAAGATCCACTCAAGATCGGTGATGAAATGGAAGCAATTTGAAAAACACCTTGAACCATTGAGGTCAAAGCTGGAGGCCGCTGGCATCGAGCTTTGATATCTGGCAGTACAGTGTTCTGTTTTTTAGATCAGGCTGGTAATTTCTGAGTGTTAAGCTCCCAGGCCAGTATGTCATCCTTCGAATAAATGACGGAGACACTGGTTTGGGTGAAACCCAATTCAGCCAGTTTCGACTTCAGGTTCTCGATGGCACCATCGTTGAAAGCGACAGAAACCATCTGTTTGAAACGCTCATGTGATGCCTTGTGTTCTTCTGCCAGGGAAGAAATAAACAGACGCCGGTCCTGAGCCGGTGCACCCATCATCTTGAAGAATTTAAGCGCGTCGGTCATAAACTCAAACATGGTGGCATTCGCCGTATTCATGTCCGTGTTGGTCAGGTATTTATCGGCCATCCGGTTGATGGTTTTGCGGCCTTCCTCGGCCCTTGGGTTTGAACCCAGGTCCGCCAAAGAAGGGGTGTTATCCCTTTCAGCACTGATGATACCAAGAGCATCAATGATGCCGTTGAGATCAGCTTCGTTGTATTCCGAGATTGCCCGGCGGGACATCGAGGTAACCACGGAATCAGCATGATGCAATAAGGCGCTGAATTGCCCTCCAGGCTCCAACAATCGCAGGACCTCCGGGAGACTTTTGTCAACATCTGAATACTCTACTCCGAATACCGAAGCAATTAATCCAATAGAAACATCAGGTTCAGGGACTTCTTCAGCCGGGGTTTCAGAATGCAATATGACCTTTATTCCGCTTTCAGGGAGTCCCTGTTCAGAGACCGCACTGAGCCTGATACTGGCCAGGTCGACACCGATGTAGGTGCCTTTGACACCTGATTTAACCATCGCTGGTAAAAGTGAGCAGTTTCCGCAACCCACTTCCAGTACCACCGGTTCGGCGGGCAGTGCAGACAACTTTGCTTGCCACCAATCATCGACCGCACCTGTATAACCTTGTTTGAAATAATCGCCAAAGGTCGTGCTGTGCCCTTGCCGCCAGAATAAAGACCATGGGTTCATATGCTTTCCTTATGACAAAAAAAAGGCCTGCTTGCGCAGGCCTTAATTTTATACACTAACGGTTTACAGATCGACAGAATATCTGACGAACCAAACTCGACCGACATTCGGGTACAAGTTTTCGCTCACATTACCTGTCTGGTCTCTGATGGGCTTCTTGTTGAATGCGTTGTTAGCACCAACAGTGAAGGTTCCATATTTCTCAAAGCTGTAACCGGCCTGGATGTTGAACTGAGACCAGGCTTTCCATTTCACATCGCTGATATTGGATTTTGATTCACCAATGTAGTCCCAGTTAAGGCTGGCAAACCAATCACCCATGCTCCATGGCAGAAGTAGATTTGCGCGCCATTCCGGCAGACCCAGTGTACCGGCTGCATCATAGAGCTCGCCTGTACCATACGAGAGTTCCGCATCATAGTTGATGTAGTAGGTTGCATGTGCCTGCATACCGAAGTCACCCCAGCCCGTTTCAAAACCACCGCTCAATGCCCAGTCAAGTGCCTGGTAATTAAACGTGGTCGTACCGTTCTGGAAACCGGCATCGATACGGGTTACACCACCATTGGCATTACGTTCAACATTGGGGTTATTACCCTGTGTTTGAAAATCAACATCCAACTGATCCTGTGCGGAGGTGTAATTGATCGGATCCTTGATATCCAGGCTAAACCAGTTAAGACTGGTCATCCAACGATCAGCAAAACGCCATTCGGCACCGACTGACCATGTGCTGGATTTCTCAGCATCGAGATCTGGGTTAGAGCCGATATAGGTATCAAACTGACGGGAGTTACATGGATCCTGTCCAGCAAGCGAACAGCCCCAGTTATCAGTCGCTGACTCAGCAGAGAACGCAGTTGCGCCATACAGGTCAGACAGGTTCGGAGCACGGAAACCCTGGCCCCATGAAACCTTGAATGTCAAAGGCTCATAGCTCGGAATGTGCATGATAGCGCCAATACGAGGAGACCACGCAGAACCGAAGTCTGAGTAGTTATCGTAGCGAAGCGCTGTGTCCAATTCCATCCACTCGGCAATCGGGAAGATAGCTTCAAATGCGAAAGCCGTTACATCACGGAAACCTTCAGCTGAATTACCGGCAGAACCACCAACAAGGCCGGCTTCTGACTGTGCGTCAACGAGAGCAGCATAATCGATCTCGAAGTACTCAGCAGATATATAAGCCGTGGCTGTACCTGCATTCATCTCGAACATATCAAACTGCATACCGCCGAATACTTTCCACAGTTCCTGTTTGTCGTTGTTGATCGTGGTGTGCTTTATGTTGTTAACGAAGGTATCGAAATCGTCGATATCATAAGCAACGTTGTATGCCAGACCCGCATAGTTCAGGTAGAAGCTACCCACTGAAGATGATACGTAACTTGAGTACGTGTAGTATACATCCCAGCTGATAGAACCATCTGTATCGCCTTTAAGACCAACGTTGATGTCAATCAGGTTATCATCGACGGTATTATCACGTGTACCGATATCAACCCAACGGAAATAACCGGTAGTTGCACCGATGTCATTACGAGGATCGCCAGGAATGGTGGGGCCAGTTGCCGCAGGAGGAGCGTAACGGCCAAAAGATGAGTTATTGGCAAATATCGCATCTGCGTACAGGTCGATATTGTCAGTCAGCTCATAGGTACCACTAACCCAGTTATTGATACGTTCGAGGCCAGCACGGTTGGCTGAAACCAGCGCATATGCATAACCACAGTAAAAACCGGAATCCGGACCAAATACTGCAGAAGCTTCCATCTCACCCTGGAAACCATTTTCGAACCCACAATTCGCACCAGGTGTTACATACCATGTGCTCCTGTCATTTGGATCATATGCTACGTCCGGATCGTAATCAGGGTTGACCAGGGTGTAACCGTAAAACGATATACCCGTGGTTTCGGCATAACCGGTGATGATTCCGTCACCGTCGAGATCTTCAGCACTGGCGGCTGTCCATGGACGGTCAGCATCGAAGATAGGATCACGTTTGTCATACTCAAGAGCGTATGTGATGCTGGCGCGGTCATTGCTGGCGCCCATCAGGACACTGGCACTGAATTCTGTACCATCATCTTCTTGACGATCACCATAACGGGTAGTAATGGTCATGCCATCGTAATTTTTCTGCAGGATGACGTTTACAACACCGGCAATTGCGTCAGAACCATAAACAGCAGAGGCGCCATCAGCGATGACCTCAATGCGATCTACAGCTGCGAACGGAATCATGTTCAGGTTGAAAGTACCGCCACCACCGAGTGATGGAGAACCAACAGCACGGCGGCCATTGATCAGGATGAGTGTACGGCTTGAGCCGACACCACGAAGGTTAAGAGTAGCGTTTGACTGTGCGCTGCTACCAGATGACTCACGGAAAGAACCGAACGAGTTCATGGTAGATGACCGAAGGGCATCAGTTACACTGATGTCACCGGCCAGTTGCATGTCTTCAGCTGTGAAGGTGATGATTTCCTGAGATTGGGTGTCCATGGTACGCGCGATACGCGAACCCGTAACAACTACCTCTTCCAACAATGCTTCGTCATCGGCCTGATCGGCGTCATCGGCAGCATAGACAGAAGTTGCCAGCATGCTTCCTGCTGAAAAAACTCCAAGTGCCGTGGCCATGGCTAGAGACAATGGCTTGCGTTTGTACATATTTATTCTCCAAAAAATTTAGACTGTATCGTGTCGAACACTTCAACTTTGCAGATCCTTAGTATTTAGAAAAAACCAAAATGCTAAGGAAATAAATAACTTACATAACTAGTTTGCAAAAATTTAACAATGTCCGAATGATTATATAACAAATAATGCGCATGATACCAATATAGTTTTAGAAATTCGAAGCTTGCACGGCATATGTGACAGAAGTCATGCAATCACATAGGTAAGAATTCTGCGCAATTTCCCGTCTGTGATTAGAGACTGTCAGCATCAGGAACCCCTGTTATTGATATAATTACCCGTCATTTTTGCTTGTGGATCGCGAGTTGCGTATCTGTTTTTTCTGCCGGTATTAATTCCGGCGTTTATCGTCAGGATTTTCACCGGAGGCTGTACATGGGTAACCTGCTTTGGATTGCGTCCTATCCCAAATCCGGCAATACCTGGGTCAGGGTATTTATCGAGAACTATTTGCGCGGCCGGCACAAGCCTGTCGATATCAATACATTGTTCCGCATCAAACAGGCTGAAGAGAAAGCCTTTCGCTACGCACACTATATAGCCGGCGGTGACACGACCAGCCTGAGTGTCGAGGAAATCTGTGCACTTCGCTCACGTGTGCAGGCCGATATAGCCGCCGAAGCCACGGGTACGGTTTTTCTCAAGACACATAACCTCCTGGGTGAGTTCGGTGGATACCCTTTACAAAACTCTGCGGTGACTTCAGGTGCCATCTACATTGTCAGGAATCCATTGGATGTTGTCATTTCATTGGCCAGGTATTTTGACTTCTCAATTGACGACGCCATTGACTATATGGCGGAGGAAGCAACAGGCACCGCCAACGAGAAAGAAAATGTGCCCCAGGTCATCTCGTCCTGGTCAATACATGTTCAGAGTTGGACACAGGAACCCAGGCCGGAAATACTTGTTTTGCGTTATGAGGACATGCTCGATAATCCAGTGAAGGTTTTCAGGAAGCTTGTGTCATTCCTGGGCCAACCGCGTGATCCGGAGCGCTTGAAAAGAGCCATCAGGTTTTCTTCGTTTGATCAATTGAAGCTTCAGGAGAAGCGTTCTGGTTTTATAGAGAAGCACGAGAATGCCAATACTTTTTTTCGACAGGGTAAAAAGAACCAGTGGAGTGGCAAATTGACAGATGAGCAGGTGAGGAAAGTAATCGACAGTCATGGAAAGCAAATGCTGCGATTTAAATATCTGCCTCCGGGTCATTTATCGTAGCCAAAAACCTCAACGAAAGGTTCAAGGGAAGGTAAAATCGGCGCCAACTCCTGCTCATAACGACGCCAACGTGCCAGGGCGCTATTGTTGACCGGCGCAGTAACATCGCGATAACTCGGTGTCGTGACAACACGCCCCATGGCTGCCTGCCGGTAGCCAAGTATTTTCTCATGCCAACCGACACCTATAAAATCCAATACTTGGGTAACGGTTTCATCAAAATTTTCAACCAGGCTTTCATAGCGATATTCAAGCCACGAGTTATCAAGGCCTTCCCGATAATGCAGCCACAAACCCATCACTGCCTCATAGGCCAGTCCCGTGGTTCGCAAATCAAGAAAATTGACCATGGCAGGATTTGCCACGAATTTCTGCATAAAACAACTGAGGCAGGCATCACGAGGATCCCTTAATGCAACAAGAATTTTTGCTTTAGGGAAAAGTAGTTTGGCCAAACCCAAATGCACAATATTCATAGGTAACTTATCAACCAACTGCTTACCCTGCAGGTCATCAATGTTATCCCAGCAAAACTCACGAAAAACTTGCCTGAGCCGAATCAGGTCGTCAGAGGCCAAATGATCAAGAGCGTGGGGGTATCCACCAGGAAAACCCTGTATTTCCCTGATAACCGCTGAAAGAGGTGAACGTTCATCCGTCGTGACCAATTTGGGATGTGCTTTTAGAACCTGTTCAAGCAATGTTGTGCCCGAGCGTGGAAAGCCGACAAAAAAAACGGGTTGAAAGTTTTCATCTGTCTCGAATCTTTCCGCCAGTTTTTCAGATTTCTCTTTCGTAAAGAAATCTCTAGTCTTTGCGACTTCATCCAGGAAACTCGAACCGTCTGCTTTTTGTTCGCCAAAAAATCGGGCCATGAGTTTATTATTGTGTTCAAATGTGCCAAAAGCTTCTTTCGCATTGCCAATAGCATCCAGCGCCAAGCCAAGTTGATTGAACGCTTCGATTTCTTCTTTTTCCGAAAGACCGGTCTCGATGGCTGTTTTGAGGCGTTGTTCAGCCACATCAAATTTGCCCTGCCGTCTTGCAATCAATCCTGCAAGCATGGACGCACGTGCTGATCCGGGATCAATGGTCATTGCCTGTTTAATGATTGCAGATGCTTCCTCAAGCTGATTGACGTACTCCAGGGCGCTGGCCAACTGAAACAGCAAATCAATATCGTGGGTCTGAATTTCCAGGGCTTCGCGTAATATGGGGATTGCTGCATGCATATCACGCTCTTCGATAAGGGCCGCCGCCAGATTTAAGCGGGCATTTGTATCGTCAGGCACGATAGCCAGTATTCGCAAACAATAGGGTTTGGCCTCGCTGGCGCGCTCCATTGACAACAAGGCGGTTGCAATATTGCTCAGGGCGGATAAATTTTGTGGATCCAGGTTGAGGGCCTGTGTGAAACACCGATATGCCTCTTCAGTCCGGTTTTGTGCACCCAATACGTTACCCAGGTTCGAATGAAAGGCCGCTTGCTTGTTATCGAGCGCGATAGCTTTTCGAAGGTTCTCTTCTGCCTCTGGCAACTGGCCGCGTTGCAGACACACCACACCGAGGAGGTGCCGGGCTTCTGCGTTTTCCGGGTCATTTTTTAAAACATCCAGGTAAACGGATTCTGCCTCGACAATTTTTCCTTCCCTGTGCTGCTGTTTGGCGGCCAGGATCCGTTCATCATTTTCAGTGTTTCGGATTTCTTTTGTTTGATGCGCGTTTGATTTAACGGGCGATTGGCTTTCATCGGCCGTCACATCCTGTGTTCCGGTTTTCGTGCGCTTGAACAGATTTTTCCAACTCATAGGAATCCAGTCTACTAATCAGTGAATTTGAGCGAAGGGTAAAAGAAAGCACCTGCCACTGCAATGAAAGGGAATAAAATATGGAATGGGACCGCGCCACCCTTAAGCATCCCGGTGGATGCAAGCCGCCTGATCAATTTCAGCGCACAATTGAGCAGCTCGCGATGATTACTTTTCCAACACGGTGTTCCTGTTGAGCCTGGTCATGATTTCTGAACGCGCGGACATGAGAATCGAATCGCGGTCGAGGGAATCAAGGATGTCTCTGATGGTGTCCCTGGGACCCTCAGAACCCCATGACTTGCCCTTGGCGAACCACCTTTCAGCGGCATTGCCCGTGACATAGGTCGCATACCAGGCCAGAGTGCCCTGGGCGCCGGCGGTCAATACGGTAGACATACCGGCACTCATGGTTTTCATTGCAGCGGATACCATGTTGACACCCCAGTAGGCACCCATTAGCAACAGTAACTGTGCGGAAATGGTCAGTAATAATTTGCTGGCCTCTCTTCTGGATAATTGAAAGCCGTAGACATTGCCAAGGTGTATCACCATCGCAACATCGGTGCCGGCGGCAGCCAGTAAATCGGCCACGGGTACCGGGTTCACCGCCACCACCAGGCCCTTGGCAAGGCAATAGTTGTGGATGACCTTTTTCGCGACGGTCTTACGGGCGAGAACGATCTTGCCGGCTATCCGGCTATCGAGTTCGCTTGTAAACAGTGCTGCATTTAATGCTGCCAGTGTTTTTCCGTCTTTTTCGAGAATACTCCAAAGCCGTGCTTTCAGATCGTTGACATCGGGTTTGCGCGGGCGCTCGGCGGAATGTTCCTGACCTGCCTGATCAATACGGATGATCTGCTCTGGCCGGGGGTCAGCGCTGGCAGTCAGGATATTGCCGGGCTCAATCAACTGCTCACATCTAAGCCGCAGGTGGCTCAATAAAGAGCCGAGTTCCGCTGCTCCATAACGGTCGGACTTGTTCAATACCAGTAGCAGCGGCCGTTGACGTCCGGCGAGATCGCGAACGGCACTGAATTCCGTCTCTGTCAGGTCTCCTTCACACACCATCATGACGATATCGGAGACCCGGGCCACAGACCTGGCCAGTTCCTCACGGGCCTCGCCTTCCAGTTCATCAATGCCGGGCGTATCTATTAATACGACATGGTCGGTATTGACGGAGTCCCACTGGCTGCGCTGCTGTAAGCGGGTTTCTCCGTGCAGCGGGCTGGTTGAAAAAACCTTGCGGCCAAGCAGGGCATTCAATATTGAGGACTTACCGGTTCCGACACGGCCGAATGCCGCGATGTGAATTTCACCCTGTTGCAGTTTCTCCGAAATGGTTTCAATCTCGGAAAACTCCTGGAACAGTTCCTGCCGGACGGCGGAGGGTACGCTGCTATCGGTCAGTAAGGTCTGAATTTGCTGGTTGGCATTAACCAGGTGTTGCTCAGGTGCTTTTGTTTTTGCCTTTTTCAGCCAGGGCAAGTTTTGCAAAACGGACTGCACCTGCTTCAAGATTGTCATTCAGTATCTCCTCAAAGGCTTTCGCTGCCGGATAGGGTCGTAACTCACCCCTGCTGGCAAGGGTTTCTGCGGCGGCACGTCCAAGGCTATCGAATATCATGCCATAGGCGACGGCATGTACAAGACCGCCGGTGAGTGTTCCAAGCCCCGGGAAGGCCTTGAGTGCATTACCCGTGATGGCGAGTGTCAATGCGGTCATTTTTCTGACCTTGCCGCCGGCCAGGCGAAGAAATGACTCTATTTCCACTTCTTTCACAGACACATCATAAAGCTTGCACAGGGACTGAATCAGGCGCGTGGCCAGTATGCCCTGGATAATGATGTCCGAGCCCGGTGCAACTGCGGCAAGTGCACCAACGACGGCCCGCTTGGAGTAGGTTTGTACCAGTTCACTGGCCTGTTGCTCACGGTGGCTGTCGCGGGCTTTTTCAAGCTTTTCCGCCGCCAGCAGCAATATTGCAGTATCGCGAAGTTGCTCCATCAGTTCAGCGTTGTCATCCAGTTTTCTTTGCAGGACCTTGCGTAGCGGCTCAATATCATTGCTGCGGTCCCGGCTTATGGTTTCTTCACTGCCGTCACTCAGTATTTTAATGACTTCTTCACGGCCGCCGGTTTGGATAAAGACAACATCATTCCGGCCGATGCCCATTTGTTGTGAAATGTTGTCAGCGATGGAGCGGGCCTCTGAACCCGAAAACCTGTCGACTTTATTGAGCGCGACGACCAGTGGTTTTCCCATCTCCAGAAGTACTTTCAGCTGCTCCATCTGGCTTCGTGTTATATCGCTGTCACAAAGGAAAACCACGAGGTGTGCACGTCGTGCTTCTTCGATAATTTCAGGGTTGTTATCAAGGTTGAAACCGGGCAGGTCGGCGATAATGACGGCATCCCCGGAGTCGGCCTGCCAGCGATAGTGGCTGACGTACTCTGTTGTACCACCCCTCGGGTCACTTTCAAGCCCGGCACTGGGAAGCAAGGCTTTTACAAGGCTGCTCTTACCGGTGCTGATTTCGCCAAAAATGGCGATGAACACCTCACCATTTTGTTTGCGTCGTTGCTGTTCCCTGATTTCCTCAATTGCAGCGCTGACATCAATACCCGCATCCGCTGATTTAGCCAGTTCCTCCCGAAGAGCAACGGGATCCAGTGTGCGTTGTTCCTCCGTTGCTTTTTTGCCGGCGGGTTTCAGCCAGTGCCAGGATAGCCAGAGCGTGGCAGAGGAGATCACCAGTAATACCAGGGTGTAGGCCACCTGTAACCACAAGGGTGCTTCACGCAGGCGCTGCCATACCGACAATGCGGTATCAGTGGCCAGCAACAACAGAAACAGTGTCACAACGGCCACCAGCAGAATAGCTATGAATAACAGAAGTCGCACACGCATCAGAATCTCCCGGACCGACTCTATTCTAAAAGCTACCATTCCGGTGAGCCAGTGACTAAAGTATGGACTGAGGGGCTAA
>JASJFX010000032.1:0-31968 GCA_033791845.1 Lysobacterales bacterium
CAAACCGGCTCGCGTCACACCTGGGTCAAACACAATCCAGGCTGAGTGTGTTGGATGTGGCTCCTATCCAGATTGACAATATCGAGAAAAAACTGGCGGCACACGATAATGTTTCCGCTCATCTTCAGGACTCCACCTGCATGTCGTTCCCGAATGACAGCTTTGATGAAACCGTGGTGTTTTTTCTGTTACACGAGCAGCCAGAAGATGCACGCCGCAAGACCGTTGCAGAGGCTATCCGTGTCACCCGCCCGGGCGGCAGGGTTATTTTTGTGGACTACCACGGCCCAAAACGATCCAACCCCATGCGCTACGTCATGAAACCCATATTGACCATGCTGGAGCCATTTGCAATGGATCTCTGGCGTGATGAATTACCCGCATTCATGCCTGCAGAAATCAAGCCGGAACAGCTTTCCTCCAACTTTTACTTTGGTGGCCTTTACCAGAAAGTGGTATTGAATCTCTGATTTTGATGAGAAGACAAGCAGCCTGATACCATGCACCCTGCGGATAACCCACTCGTCTCACATCCGCGTAAGCAGGGACGACTGGCGGCTCTCTGGCATAAAACGCGAAAGGCTGCAGAACCACTGACCGAAAGTGCACTTGCGCTTGTTCCTATCGTTCTCGTCGTCGCTTTTTTTCAGCTTCTGGTGCTTCAACAACCGATTCCTCAACTGGGAAAGATGCTGTGGGGGCTCTTGCAGGTTCTATTGGGTCTTGCACTGTTCGTGCGGGGTTTACAGATGGCCCTGTTTCCCATCGGTGAGGAAATGGCTTACAACTTTGTACGAAAGGGGAGCCTGTGGTGGTTGTTGATATTTGCATTTGCACTTGGTTTCGGCACCACAGTGGCGGAACCGGCACTGATCGCCATCTCGGAAGAAGCCGCACGGATTGCAGCTGCCGGACAGGTGATCGCCAGTTCGGATGAAGCACAAAATAGCTATGCGATCGGCCTGCGTCTGACCGTCGCTCTCGCCGTGGGTATCGCCCTGGTAGTGGGTGTCTTCAGAATTCTTAAAGGCTGGCCGGTGCAATACCTGATCATTGGTGGTTACCTGGGTGTGGTCATCATGACTTTTTTCGCTCCACCCGAAATTATTGGCATTGCTTATGATTCCGGCGGTGTGACGACTTCCACGGTGACCGTTCCATTAGTGGCGGCACTGGGCATAGGTCTGGCGCATAGCATTCATGGCCGTGATCCGTTGATAGATGGTTTTGGCCTTATCGCTTTCGCCTCGTTGACGCCCATGATATTTGTCATGGCATTCGGGATACTGTACTGATGGACGATGTTGTCGGCTTTGGTACCACTTTACTGACCATGCTGAGGGATGTCTTGCCTATCGCCGCCATTTTGTTTGGGTTCCAGGCATTGGTCCTGCGACGAAAGGTCAAGAACCCGGCACAGGTTGCCATGGGTATGGTGCTGGTGTTGTTGGGTCTTACCCTGTTTTTGGAAGGCTTGGAAATGGCGCTGTTTCCGATCGGTCGCCTGATGGCTCAACAATTGACTGCACCGGAATTTATTTATGACACTGCGAGTGCGGCAGCTGGGCCTGTTTATTGGGCCGACTTCCTGTGGATTTATGCCTTTGCTGCCGCGATTGGCTTTGCCACCACGGTTGCTGAACCGGCCCTGATGGCCGTTGCAATCAAGGCCAACCAGGTTTCAGGCGGCACGATTACCGTCAGGGGGTTACGCTATGCAGTTGCATTCGGTGTTGCCATTGGTGTGGCGGTCGGGTCATTTCGTATCGTCACCGGTATGCCGCTCCACTGGTTCATCATCAGCGGCTATGTCGTGGTGATTATCCAGACCGTTTTTGCGCCCAGGCTCATCATACCCCTGGCATACGACTCCGGTGGTGTAACCACGTCGACCGTGACAGTTCCACTGGTTGCGGCACTGGGTCTGGGTCTGGCCGAAACGATTCCCGGTCGCAGCGCGATTCTTGATGGCTTTGGCCTTATTGCCTTTGCCAGTTTGTTCCCGATTATTGCAGTGATGGGATATGCACAAATCGGCGAGTTAAGAGCAAAACGCTTAAAACGCCGTATTGAGAAAAATTAGTCTATTCTTAAGTGAGGTAACAAAATGCACTTTAAACTTATAATTATCATGGCAGAAGATGAAAGGACCCAAAACATCCTGGATGCTGCCCGCGAGGCAGGTATCACCGGATGCACAGTGCTTAACCAGGCGCGTGGCGAAGGGGTTAAACCTACGAAAACTTTTCTTGGACTGAGTATCGACAGTCATGTTGATGTCATCCTGATGCTGGCCGAGGAGCATATGAGCAGGGAGATTATGGAAAGGGTGGCTATTGCCGGTGAATTTGATGAGTCATCCGGATCCGGTATCGCCTTCCAGATTGACGTGGAGGATGCAATCGGAGTGCGTCACCAGATTGAAGCATTGGCCGAGGCGGTGGAGGAAAGATTATGAAGACGCCCAAAAATATTATCCGTGTGCGTGACGTAATGAAATTTGACGTGGATATCGTGGACGGCATGCTGACCGTGGCCGAGGCGTTGAAATCCATGAAGTTTCCGGATACCCGTACGCTGATTGTGGATAAACGGCATGATGACGACGAATACGGCGTGGTCATGTTTCGTGATATGGCAAAGAAGGTGCTTGCCCGTGATCATTCACCCAACCGTGTCAATATTTATGAAATTATGTCCAAACCCGTGCTTTCTGTTTATCCCGACATGGATATACGTTATTGCACACGATTATTTGACCGTTTTGGCCTGTCGCGCGCACCGGTACTTGAAGATCAGAAAATTATCGGTTTGGTCAGCTACACCGATATCGTATTAAAGGGCTTCGCTTCAGAAATGGAATAAAAGCAATAGTTTATATTTCTGTGTGAGAGCAAGAGCCGGTTCCGGTTCTTGTTGGAAACTATCGGCGTAATTTTCTTCTGAAATTTCTGCATATCCCAACTTGAGGTAGATCAAGTTAAAGAGAGATAGTGGTATCTTTCCCATTCCTGTGCCTGTCTTTATATTATAAAATACTAATATTAAAATTTGATTAAAAAGGGCTCTTGGAGTTGGTATGAAAACACGAAAACGCAATTGGCTACCCGGCTTCATTGCAATACTTCTATTGATCGGAGTTCCGGTCTGGTATTTCACTGGAGTCGCAGAGTCAAACCTGGATACCCCCTGGGAAAAAATGCCCAGGCGTGCGGCCCACGTGGACCATAAAAACCTGTTCGACGGATTTGGTGAACTGACAACCGGCCCGGAAGTGACGAAGGCCTGTCTCGGCTGCCATAAAGAAGCGGGCGAGCAGATGCTGCATACGGCCCATTGGAAATGGGAATCCAAACCAACCGAGATTGAAGGCCGGGAAGGCCTTTTTACCACCGGCAAGAAAAAATCCATCAATAACTTCTGTATCGGTATCCAGGGTAACTGGGCAGCCTGTACGGCCTGCCATACGGGCTATGGCTGGGATGACGCTGACTTTGATTTTGAAGATGAGACCCTCATAGACTGCCTGGTATGCCATGATAATTCCGGTATCTACCGCAAGGGCAAAGCGGGTCTGCCGCTTGAGGGCGTTGACCTGATGGCTGCGGCGAAAAGTGTGGCTGTTCCCACACGTGACAACTGCGGTGGCTGCCACTTCCGTGGCGGCGGGGGCAATGCGGTTAAGCATGGTGACCTGGATGAAAGTCTGTATTACCCATCCGAAGGTATTGATGTCCACATGGGCCGTTACAACTTCCAGTGCGTGGATTGTCACCAGACCAAAGATCATGTCATTGGCGGTCGCTCTACCTCGGTTAGCCTGGACAATGAAAACCAGATCGCCTGCACGGACTGTCACAATCCAAAATTACATGATGATGCCCGTATCAATGCGCATACCGATACCGTGGCCTGTCAGACCTGCCATGTTCCGGCAATTGCCGTTGCGCAAGCCACCAAGACACATTGGGACTGGTCAAAGGCGGGTGATGATTTCAGGGAAGACGATCCACACCACTACCTGAAAATCAAGGGCGAATTCATCTATGAGAAGAACCTGAAGCCTGAATATCGCTGGTACAACGGTTTGGCTAACCGTTACCTGATGGGCGATGAGATCAACATCGACGGTAGTACAGCACTGAATGCTCCCCGGGGTGATATCCGTGATCCGGGTGCGAAAATCTGGCCTTTCAAGATTCACCGTGCCAAGCAGCCCTATGACACCGAGTACAACTATTTGCTGCAACCGGTAACCTCGGGTAAAGGCGGTTACTGGAACGATTTTGACTGGGACAAGGCTTTCCGTCTTGGTGAAGAGGTATCGGGAACACGCTACAGCGGTAACTATGGTTTTGCAGAAACAGAAATGTTCTGGCCATCGACACATATGGTGGCAACCAAGAACAAGGCATTGCAATGCCTTGCATGTCATTCAGAGGATGGCAGGATGGACTGGCAAGCACTGGGATATGACGGCGACCCCGTCAAGCAGGGCAGCCAGACCCGTAAAAGGATGGGCCAGGATCAAGTTAGTGCGGATCATGAATAAGCAGGGCAAGTACATGAGAACTTCCCTTCTTATCGGCTTGCTGTTGTCAGTAATGAGCCTGTCATCGTTCGCCAACGGCCTGCACCCGGAAGTGCCGATACTGGACGCTCAAGGTATTCCTGTCGTTGAAAGCGGTCTGCCGATGTCCACCATGACCAGTTGTGGTGGAAACTGTCACCAGACATCCTACATCATGACCAACAGTGACCATGCCGATGCCGGCGCAAGCCAGGCAGGGCAGGGCGAAAATGCACATGAATGGCAACAGGGTTCCGGTTATTTTGGTGGATGGGACCCGCTGGCCTACGACACAGATGGCCTGACCCCGCACGGGGATATGGATCTGGACGCATGGTTGAAGCGCTTTGGCTCCAGGCATGTCGGTGGCGGGCCCGTTGCAGGCCTTGTCGAAATGGACTGCCTGCTTTGCCATACGGATATCGATCAGTCTGCACGCGCAGCGGCACTTGGCAGCGGAGACTTTGCATGGGCCAATTCCGCCTCGTTGTCCTCGCTTGGGGTGCTTGTACAGAGTGAGGGCCAGTGGTTGTGGGATGCCTCTAAGTTCGAGGCCAACGGTGCCCTTCAGGAAGGCCTTCTTGATATCCGCAAAGCAAGTGATGAAAACTGTGCCCTATGCCACGGTATCGCCGAGAACAGCTTGGATATACCGCTGACCATACCGGCAGATCAGAACAAAAGGCATAATACCGATCGAACCGGGCAGATTATTTCACCGCAGAAATTGCTTAACAGCGGTTTAAATATCTCCGGTAAGGAAAACCTGGACTATCCTTTCGATATCCACACCGATCGTGTGGTTGGCTGTGTCAATTGCCATTATTCTTTGAACAACCCCGTGTATTTCAGGCAACGTGAAGAAAGCCGGCCGGTTCATTTAGATTTTGACCCGCGTCGTTTGAGCAATGCCGATTACCTGGTACGGCCCTTGCACCAGTTTGCCAAGGGGCACTCCACACTGGGCCTGGCTGCGGTGGATACTGAAAACAGTTTGCGACGTTGTGAATCCTGTCACAACGCCGAAAATGTACATGAATGGCTGCCGTACAAAAAGCGGCATTTCACTTCACTGGCATGTGAGTCCTGCCATATACCCAAACTGTTCGGGCCCGGCTTGCAGTCCGTTGACTGGACCATGCTGGACAGTGAAGAGCAACCATTGACACAGTACCGCAACGTCAACGGTGATCCGGTAGCGGTTGACAGCCTGATTGAAGGGTTCAGGCCGCTCATTCTGCCAAGAGCCAATAAAGAGGGTGATTTCCGGCTGGCACCATTTAACCTGGTAACTACCTGGTATTGGAGCGCGGGTGAACAGGCCATACCCGTATCGAGAGATAAACTCGAACAGGCGATATTCGTAAATGGCGAATATCACCCTGATCTTGTCGCCGCCATGGATGCAAATGGAGACGGTCAATTGTCCGGTGTGGAATTGCGCCTGGTTGATGAAGCCGGTGTCAGTGCCGTCAGGAAGCGCCTGGAGGCCATCGGCCTGACCGGTTTGCAGATTCGCGGTGAAGTCACGCCATTTTCAATCAGTCATAATGTGGTTAACGGCCAGCAGGCAACCAAGGATTGCTCTCAGTGCCATGACCGCGATTCCGTACTGGCAGCATCCTTCAGTCTCTCCGACTACCAGCCTGGAGATGTGCAACCGCAGCTGGGTTTGTATTCCGGGGTTAAGCTTTCCGGTGAGGTCACAACCGGTTCGGCCGGCGGTGCAAATTTCCTTTCCAATAGCCGCAGTGCAGGTTTTTACATCATCGGTCTGCATGCAGAAAGCTGGGCAGACCTGCTGGGTGTACTGATGTTCCTGGGTATTATTCTCGGTGTCAGCGTCCATTCAACTATACGCTACATAGCGTCACGCCGACGGCCACCCGCTCATCATCCGTTGGAGCGTGTCCATATGTATGATGCTTACGAGCGTCTGTGGCATTGGCTGCAGGCCGCTGCAATCCTGCTATTGCTGTTCACCGGGCTCGTGATTCACAAACCGCATTTTTTCGGGATATTCAGCTTCCCTTACATGGTGAATGTGCACAATGTACTTGGTTTTATCCTGTTGACCAATGCCGTTCTGTCGCTGTTCTATCACCTCGCAAGCGGTGAAATACGCCAGTACCTGCCGGAGCCCAAGGGTTTCATTGGCAATACCATGGCGCAGGCAATGTATTACAGCCGGGGCATTTTTGCGGGCAAACCCCATCCCCTGGAAAAAACCAAGGAGCACAAGCTCAACCCGTTGCAGCAGGTCACTTACCTGGCGATTCTGAACATCCTGTTACCGGCTCAGATTATTACCGGTGTCCTGATCTGGGGTCTGCAGCGCTGGCCTCATATCGCTGCAGAGTTGGGTGGTCTGCCGATGCTGGCATTGGTTCACACTCTGGTAGCATGGACATTTGCCACCTTTATCGTTATGCATATTTACCTGACAACCACCGGCCATACACCGACCGCGGGCATCAAGTCCATGATCGTTGGCTGGGATGAAGTAGAGAAACACACGGGTGATCCGGTAACGGACGGCCCGCAAGGAGAGTCAAAATGAGTCAAGCAACAAGGGCAAAGCCCTATCTAAACCCCTACCTGGCCGGTACTCTTTTGGGTATCGTGCTGTTCCTCGCATTCTTTATCACCGGTTCCGGTCTGGGCGCATCCGGTGGCCTGAACCGCTTGCTGGTTTATGTGCAAAACGAGGTGAATCCACAACATATAGACCAGGTGGCCTACTTGTTGAAAATGGCTGGAGGAAACTCCAATCCGCTGGATAGCTGGATTGTTTTCCTGACAATCGGGACCGTTTTTGGCGGGTTGATTTCCGGTATGCTGGGCCGCCGTATGAAGTTTGAAACCAACAAGGGGCCGCAAATCAGCAACGGGACCCGCTGGATAATGGCATTTGCCGGAGGTGCACTGATGGGATATGGCGCACGTCTGGCCAGGGGCTGTACGTCAGGCCAGGCACTATCTGGTGGCGCAGTATTGTCTGTTGGCAGTTGGGCCTTCATGTTCGCGGTGTTTGCCGGTGCTTATGCATTGGCTTACTTTTTCCGTAAAGCCTGGAACTGAGGAGTATTATCATGGCTAATTTCCCACTTCCTCTCGCTGATTTGCTTGGTCACTGGGGTTCTTATGCGGTCTACGCGGTTATCGGTATTGCGTTTGGTATGACCCTTGAAAGCGCCGGTTTTGGCAACTCAAAACTGCTGGCTGCCCAGTTCTACTTTAAGGATATGCGTGTATTCAAGGTTATGTTTACCGCCATTATCGTGGCAATGACCCTGATCTTCCTGTCCTCTGCACTTGGTCTGCTGGACTATAACCTGATCTGGGTGCCACCCACTTACCTGTGGCCCGGTATCGTCGGCGGCCTGATCATGGGTGTCGGCTTTATCGTCGGTGGCTTTTGCCCGGGTACATCACTGGTAGGTCTTGCAACTGGCAAGCTTGACGCGTTTGTATTTGTGCTGGGTGTCTTGTTCGGAATTTACATGTTTGGAGAAACTGTCGACAGCTTTGCCACATTCTTCGAGAGCTCCAACATGGGCCGATTTACATTGCCTGAACTGTTCAATGCCAGCTATGGGGTTGTCGTAATCTCCATCGTCGTGGCTGCGCTTGCGCTGTTTGTGATCGCGGAAAAAGTTGAAGCAATGGTCAATGACACACCACAACAAAGGATGCCAGGCTGGTTAAAACCAGCTGCAGGCGGCTTGATTGCACTCGCTGCTGTTGTGCTGCTTATTGGCCAGCCCAGTAACGAGGACCGTTGGCAGGCAGTCGCGGATGAAAGCGAGGCAAAGCTCAAGGAGCGCGCAGTGCAAATTTCCTCTGCCGAATTCATCAAGTATCGGGACGACTCAAAAATCAAGATCATCCCCCTGGACGTACGCGAAGAACGCTACTACAACCAGTTCCACATCAGTGGCGCTGTTCATGTGCCGCTGGACCAGGTACAGGCAAAAGCCAAAGAGTTGCAATTTGAAGCCGCCAATACCATTTTCGTCACCATCAGTAATGACGAAGCTGCGGCGACAGAGGCCTGGAAGATTCTGAAGGCTGAAAGCGTGCCGAATATCTATATTCTGGAAGGTGGGATCAATGCCTGGCTGAAAACCTATGCAGGTGACAGTATCAGTGACGAGCAACGGCTCTATAACCGTCAGGAGGATCAGATGGCCTATAAGTTCAATGCGGCAACCGGTTCCCGCCACCCGGCAGCAGAACCGAGTCCGCATCTGCTTGATTTAGAGTATGAGCCCAAGGTGATCCTGGAGCTAAAACGTGCACCCACCAGTGGTGGCTGCGGCTGAGAATTCAATAGCCATAAATATACCGGCCCTTTCCAGGGCCGGTTAACACACCTTAATACACCACTGAATCTTTAAACTTATTGTCTTTGGTCCAGACATTGATAACTGATTTGCTATCTGAAGGTTATCACAGGTCAGTGTTTTTAAGCTGACTCAGTTGGATTGGTGTATCCACGTCATAGGCGGCATTTTTCGAGGCTACGGCTACGAGCAATTCGGAGTGGTTTTCAAGTATGCTTCGTGCTCCAAAGTCGCCATTGAGTGCTTGTAAATTGCTAAAGCAACTGGCTGGAAAGATCACCGGCGGCATGAGTTGGCCATCTGCCTTGGCACAAACAATTCGCTCCGGATCGGACTGCCATTTTTCTGCCAGATTTTGCAGGTCTGATGTCTGTAATCGCCACTGATCACAAAGAAGTATCATCAACCCGGTCGATTCAGGGCTGATACCGGCGGCACCGGTGGCGATAGACCCACCCATTCCAGCGGACCAGTTCGGATTATGTATCCATCGTACCGGGACAGATTGGATTGCATCTTTGACCGTTTCCGCGTTCGCGCCCGTGACGACAACGATTTCTCGCGGGGTGATTGAATGTGCTATATCGACTGCATTCTCAATGAGGGTCTTTTTCCTGTATCGCAGCAGCTGTTTCGGCTGACCCAGTCGCTGACTGACACCGGCGGCCGGGATCAGGATGCTGAGTTGCGGGTAGCTCATACCCCGGTTTGGGTCAGCATGCTGCCGTCACGCCGGTTAAGAAAGGCGTGGATTTCAGCGATGATGGCGAGCGCTATGGATTCGGGCATTTCAGCGCCGATGTCCAGACCGGCCGGTCCGTGAACATGGACACCGGTTGCGCCTGTCTCGTCCAGAAGGCGATCCCGGCGGGCACGCGGCCCCAACAGTCCGATATAGGATAGGGAGGCTTCAGTGACCTGTGACAGGTAAGTCCGGTCGTGACCCAGGTGATGGGTCATCAGGACAGCCGCATCCACCTCCTCCAGCGCTATTTGCTGACTGAGTTCAGAGGGCTGCAACACCCGTACATCACAGCTCGCCGGGAACCGGTCTGCACGTGCAAAACCGGGACGGTGATCGACGATGGTACAATTCCAGCCCATTTCGGCTGCCAGCCGGGCGACGGGTACGGCGTCATGACCCGCGCCACAGATCAGGATTGCAGGTGGTGGCATGATGGGAATCAGTAGTAACTCGATGCTGCCGGAGGCCGTGTTGATACTGTCCTGCCAGTAACGCCGGGACATGTCATGCCCGCTGGAAAACGAAGCGCCTTCGTTTGTTCGTTTGCCTTGCGTCAACAAGGTCTCACCGGTGCTCAACCCGCTACCGCAATCGAGGGCATAATCACCGGCAGAATAAGCCGGATCACTGCTTGAAGTGACGAGGCTTAACAGCCCGCTATTCCTGTTTTTCCAGGCCTTGTCCAGAGTTTCCAAAAAGCCAAACCCGGTATTGCCATCCAGGCGTTGCAGCATCAGGTGAATGATGCCGTCACAACCAAGGCCGAGACCCCATGTAAAATCATCGCCATCGCTCATGTCATAACAGACATTACGGGTTTTGCCGTCTGCAAATACATCCCTGGCATGCGCGGCGAGATCGGACTCGAGACAGCCCCCGGAAATAAGACCGCGATAGCTGCTGTCGGCAGCGATCAGCATCATGGCACCGGGCTTACGGTAGGTTGAACCCTGGGTGGCAACAACTGTACCCAGTACCAGTGCATCATCTCCCCGGTGTGCGTCATAAAACGCCAGTAATGCGGTTAGTCCAAGATGCATTGGTTCAGCCTGCAATCAAACCCGGCCTGGCTATTTGCCGGGCTCCGTTGGTAATGGAGGTGCCTGTTTCGAGACCGGGTTTTCAAACCCTTGCAGTTGTGACAACACCTCCGAGATTGCCTTCTCGAGTTGACTGTCGCGGTCCTGGTTGCTCGCAATCGGGTCGAGTTCCACTTCGATATCCGGGGCAACACCTTCATTTTCCACACTCCACTGACCGTCGGTATCGAAGAACCTGAAGTACGGAACGGTCAGGTATCCACCGTCCACGAGATCCGGGTTGGTGGAAATCCCGATCAGACCACCCCAGGTACGTGTACCCATCAGTTTTCCAATTCCCAGTTCGCGGAAGGAATACGGTAAATAATCGCCACCGGAGCCGGCGTCCTGATCGATCAGCATCACTTTGGGCCCGTGGATTGCACCCGCTGGCGTATTGAAAATCAGGCCATCCCTGTCTTTCCAGCCGGAAAGGTGTCTGCGGCTGAGCACATCCGTAATGTAATTGGCGGCCTGGCCTCCTGCGTTTGAACGCTCGTCAATGAT
Organism: Lysobacterales bacterium; assembly: GCA_033791845.1. Classification (GTDB taxonomy): domain Bacteria; phylum Pseudomonadota; class Gammaproteobacteria; order Xanthomonadales; family SZUA-36; genus SZUA-36. Next base: position 11,248 of record JASJFX010000032.1, read on the forward strand.
CATGGCCTCCTTGTCGATTTGGGCAAAGAACATGCGGTTGAAGAACGTGTAACCTGCTCCGGCAGTATTAGGTAAATAAACATAACCAACCCTGCCGTTGGTGGCTTTATCAATGGCGCGCCGGTTGTTTTCAATCCATGACCACAATCGCATCATGCGCTCGGAGTCCACCGGTTCAACAACGATTTCGCGGGCGTCGCGTCCATTGGCCCTTGGACCAACCCGCAAGTTAACCTGCTTGCCGCTCGTGCCTTGTAAGACATTGAATATATTGTCCAGAGAACTCAATTCCCGACCGTTAATGGCGAGGATGTATTCGCCAGGTCCTACTTCATTTCCGGGCGTGGCCAATGGAGCTTTGATAAACGGGTTCCAGTGTTCACCGTTGTAAACTTTTGCAATTTGATAGCGACCCTGGTCAATGACAAAATTTGCACCCAATAATCCGGTATTGGTGCCATTTTCCTTGTGGACATCTCCACCGCCGGTGCGGTTATGACCGGCCTGCATTTCAGCGATCATCTCAACCATCAATGCGGACAGGTCCTCACGTCTGCCGACGTGATTCACCAGTGGCCGGTAGCGATCGTAAACCGCCTGCCAGTCCAGTCCGTGCATGTTTTTGGCGTAAAAGTATTCTTTTTCCATACGCCATGCTTCATTGAAAATTTGCGTCCACTCTTCAAGCGGGTTTATCTGTATTTTCAAGCCATCAAGCGAAAGTTTTTCCGGCTCAAGCTCGTCGCCGGTTTCTGCTATAGCAAGAGAGCCATCGGACTTGTTGATGATCAGGTGGCTGCCATTGGCGCTCAGCCTGAATTCAGTCAGACCTGTCAGAAGGGTGGTGGCTTCCTTTTCTTTGAAATCAAAACGTACCAGGGTATTGGCCGCGCCATCCTCGGTTCCAGGAGGGTCAACGCTGATACCCGGTTGTGTTTCCTGGATGTAAAACAGATTGCCATCCTTGTCCACTGAGAGATTGCCATAATTGTTCTCGGCCACCGGTAACGCAACAAAACGTGCAGACAGGTTTTGCAGGTCGATTCGCGTTTCAGGTATCTTGTCAGCGTCCTTGTCCTCTTCGTTTTTGGACTGCTCTTTTTCTTTTTCGCTATCGGTTTCATCATCTTCATTTTCGTCACCGACACCGGCCAACACAGGGGACTTTCCATCTGCAGCCAATACCAGTGCATAAAGGCCGGCACGATAGGGCCGTTCCTGGGAGGTCATATTGAGCCCGACCTGGATCGGCCCCGAGTTTGTCGATGCGGCGAAATACAGGTATTTGCCATCCTTGCTGAATGCCGGTGAGGCAACGTCTGCACTGCCATCTGTCACAACTGTATTTGAGCCTGTTTCGAAGTTAAACAGGGCCAGGTCACGGTTGTAATTGGATTGCTCAAGCGTGTAGGCGAGCCATTTGCCATCTGGAGAAACGGATACATCAACCTGTTCGCGCCGCACTCCGGTGGAAATTTCGCTGATTGTTCCACTGGCAGGGTCGATGGAAAAAAGAGACAAGTGGTTGTCCTCGTAGACAATGCGTGGTTTGTCTCCGCCACCCCAGGCCAGCAACTGGTAAAAGTGCGGCCCCAATTCATACTGTGTATGGTTTCCGCGGCCGGTCTGGTCTTTGAGTACGAGACTCTGGCCGTCATTTGATTCGGTGATGTAGGCGACCTGATCTCCTTTTGGAGACCAGATGGCGGAATATTCCCGGGTCGTGCCATCCTGGCTGATATTTCGGACTGCACCATCTTCAACCGGGACGGTAAACACGACGCCCCTGGCCGTGATGATGACGCGCTTACCGGATGGGGAGATATCAACATGTTGAATGGCCCCGCTCGCATCCTTCCATTGGGTTCGCAGTTGTGGCAGGTCAGGGTTGATAAAGACCGGAATATCGCTGACACGGGCACTTCCGGTATCCAGGCTTTTCAGCTGCCCGCCGGATTCATAGACAAGTGTGGTGCCATGACCGGAAAATGCACGAACATCCCAAACCGGTTCATTTGAGATCTTTGTTATGGCCTGATTGGCGGGATCATAACGATAGATATTAAAGATTTCATTTTCCCGGTCGGAGATAAAATACAGCTGACCGCCCAACCAGACCGGGTTGAAATTGGTGACATCTGCCCCCGGCACGGTGGTCACTGTCTGGGCTTTGATGTCCATGATTTTGACCGCCGGCGTGGTACCGCCGCGATACCCTTTCCAGCCGGAACTGCCACCGAAAAGACCGTTGTAGCCCGAACCATACGCGATGTAAGCGAAGTTTGTACCATCCGCGTCATAGCTACCACGGTAGACACGCGCCTCCATCTGTTTTACCGGCAGGCCGCCATTGATCGACGCATGGAAAAGCTGTCCAGACCGGCCATGGTCTGTTTCACGGGCCGACACCATGGTCACCGCTGTTCCATCCGGCGTCCATCCGGTGGGGATATCGGAACCGGGGTGCCAGGTCAGCCGCTGGGGCTGGCCGCCGGATACCGGGATGAAATAAACATCATTGTTGTCTTCATAATTGGCCATAAACGCAATCAGCTTGCCGTCCGGTGAAAAAAACGGGTTGTTTTCCTCTGCCGGACTGGAGGTCAAACGCCGTGGACTGGAACCATCCCGATTGGCCACCCAGATATCACCCGCATAAACATATGCCAGGTTTTGCGCAGAAACGGATGGTTGTTTGAGCAATAAAGTCTGTTGTGAGAATGCTGTCTGAACGAAAAATGATAAGGCAAGAACAGTGATGGAAGTGACTAATTTCATAATGAGGCCTCTGCCGGATGAGTGAGGTATACACGCTGTCTTTTGTCGGTAGCCGGACAGTATAAACCTTGACCGGCAATAAGTTGAATGATTATGTCAGTTTCAGATTTCAGCAGGAAGAAATGGCCTGGCAACCATTGAGCGCTGTTTCCAGTTTACAGATGTAAGTATTTACATTCAGAGCACTTGAAGGCAGTGAACTGAAATCAAAAACGAACCAGCACCTGCTGCTTGTCTTGAAAACCACGGCTCTGAATCCAGATAATGAATAAACCACCTAACAGGCCGGCAACGTGCGACCACGCGTATGGCGGCCAGCTGATATGCGTCACGATCGATATGCCCTGGGACACCTCGAACAGCACTTTTGCGATACTGCCGCAGGCCAGAATGATGATCCACACCGATCGGGTCAGTTTCCACTGAGCCCAGAGAGCAACAAGCAACAGTGTATTGAGTGCGCCGGACAGTCCGCAGTAATAATCCAGTTGTGAAAACGGTGTCAGGAGCAGGGCACTGACAAACAGTATGCCGGTCCCTGATGCCGCCAGCAGTAGTTGTCTCGACCGGTATTCCAGCAGTGAACCCAGTACGGCGAGACCAAGACAGTTCCACAGAAGGTGTTGCAGGTCGGCATGCATAAAATGGCCGCTGATGATACGCCAGACCTCACCTTCCCGGATATCCACGGCACTGAAATAGAGTTGTGTCTTGTCTGCCACCACCAGGTGTAGTCCGATAAGGGTGGTTACCAGGCCAATGGTTATAATGGGTATTCGTTGTTTTGTCATGATGGTATCCCCTCAAAGGGGGCGGCCCGAAGACCGCCCCGCGGAGTCTATTGGTTCCGTCTTCGTGTTTTGAGATGTAATATCATCAAGGGTAGTAATACCAGCAGCATCCAGATATCAAATGCACCGCCGCCATTGCCATGACTCGCCCTGGGTTCTGCGTACATCGGCTGGCTGTTGTCGACCCGGTTATTGCGTATACCTTTGACCACGCGCTCCTGTCTCGCTAACTGTTCTTTTTCCACACGAGACCGGTTGAGGCGCTTGAGGCCGAGTTCCTGGAAGCGTTCCTCACGCAGAACTATCATCGAGGTATAGTCGGTGACCAAACCGTTCTCAACGGCAACATCAGTGATGGCCTGTTCGATATCGGCGTCTTCACCGAAATAGTCCAGTCGGTTTTGCAGGTCCTCGATTTTTGCAAATGCCCATAAGCGCTCGATTTCAGGGTGAAGTGTCGCAACTTCAGGGAATTGGAAGATGGTTGAATAATTTATGTGCCTGCCCGATACCTTGCCGTCGAGACTGAGGCTGGCCTCGCCGCTACCCCAGTAATGGCCAAATACAATGAGTTGCTGGCCACGATAGAGGCTGCAGAACTGCTCCGGGGTCAGGTCGCCGACCTTGACACCTGCAATTCTCAAGTCGATATCATGCAATGCCTCGTGTGTCAGCCTGGAAGTCGCCTCAAGCAGTTTGCCGGCTATGTCGTCACTGTTTGACACATTGATCGCAAATCCATTGGAAACCCTCGCCATGCTTTCCAGCAAGGGCCGGTTTGCACTGTTACCCAACACGAAACTGAATAGCCTGACATCGGTTTGTTCGAGCAGATCCAGAAAATCCTGCTTTTCGGTATAGCCGAGGTTAGCAACACCATCTGTGACCAGCACGAGTGCACTACTGCGGTCTGCGTCCAGCGAGTGAATACCAAGATTGAGACCGGCGAACAGGTTTGTGCCGCTGTTGGGGTGGTTGCTTTCGAGTGCCCGGATAGCATTCTGCACATTCTCAGCTATTGCGTTCTCAAAGCCATGGGTGATTTCCCGCGGCTGATTATTGAACAGGATGATGCGGAAGCGGTCATCGGGATTCAAATTGGCGAGACCCCTGTTGACGCCTTCGATCAGGCTCTGGAATTTGCCTTCCATTGAACCGGAAATGTCGAGTACGAATACCCAGTCCCTGCCCCGGGTGATTGGTTCAAGATCATCTCCGGGTGTAAGCGTCAGCATAAACGTACCGCGCTGACCGGGGTTCTCTTTGTAAGTGACCAGTTCGACCGAACCGGGAAGCCCCTGGACCTGGCGCCAGTAAACAACGATGTCCTTGTCAAGCCGGTGAACAGCAGTCGGTGCTGTAGCGGGTGTTGAGCCTTCCTCCAGAGATGGAGTCTCCGAGACCATGGACACATTCCACTCCCCATCCGACAACTGCTGTACATTGGCCTGCGGGTGTTGCGGTAACCTGAATTCGTCGATTGGCCAGGTGGAGCGGAACGAGAGGTTAAAGCTGAAGGATGCTTCAACCGAATCCTGGTATGACCAGAAAGACATCTTCTGCTCATCTACACCGCCTTCTTCCAACGGGTATACATAACGCCCGATGGAGGTATCAATGTGCACAGGCTGGATATAGGTCAGGCTGATGCGTACGTCCTGCCCGGCACGTACGGGGTAGACAGCGATATCAAAAGTCCGGTAACTGTCCTGTTCGGTCAGGGCTGTTTCCCTGCCGGCCTGCTTTTCCTGCTGATAAATTTCGCGGGCCTGTTGTTTTTCAAGTACTTCGCCGGTCACCGGCGAGCCGTCGATCCAGTAGGTAAATTCGCCGACTGCGGCCTTTTCCGGAACCGGAAAGGAATAGATCGCCTCAAGATCAGTAGCATGCGGGTTGGCGAATACCTGTTCAACGCGGGTAATCGCATAACCGTCTTCGATGACCACGTTAACATGGTGCTCCCTGATCTCAAGCTGCGGTAGGTCCGACCCCGTTGGGGTCATCAATCCGGCAGCGCGACCTGGAGTGCTCCATAGAGTGGTAAAAAACAGTGCTATTAAACTCAGGATGATGGGTCTAATTGGTTTCATGACTTGCTCCGTAAACTTGGTTGAGAATTGACACCCCTTGCCGGGGGCAACCGCCTTACGACTTTCATCATGATTAGTGATTACATATTACGCAACTAAATTATGAAAAGTAACAATATAACGACTCAAAAGTATTAAAAAATAATACCCTAAGATGTTTTTTTGCTGAATCCGCCTTTTAGCAATGGCTTGAACAGACCATATTGCCAATCACGCATCGCCAATACCAGGGTCGTGCCGTTTCGTTGTGCCAGGTCTAACGCGGCATCATCATTGTTTAAGAGTCCAAACTCCCTGGACAGGCGTTTTAGCTTATTCTGAAGTTCAGCGTTGCTTTGTGACGAGAACATGCCATTGAGTACGATCAGGCACTCGTCGTCACGGCTAAAGTGTGTACTAAAAAACTCCTGGCTGATTTTTTTCTGGAAAAATAGCTGGATCGGCCCATTTTCATGCCAGCTGAAATTAGGTGCTACCAACAACCGGATACGGTTCTTCGGCAGTAATTCGATCACCTTGAGACGGTCCAGTTTGGCGAGATGCTGTACACATTCGGTCTCGCTGATGTGGTAATAAGAGAGGATGTCATTCATGGTCCAGCGGTTGAGGACACAAACTGTCACCAGTGCCAGTGTGACGTTGGCAGTGATTTCCATCTCCTGTTCGATGCTGAGCTGTTGCAAGCGCTGCTGTTGCTCGTTCATCAGTTGCACCAGGTCGGTGATTTCCATGTCGAGCAGGTGGCAGACCTGATCAAGGCGGCTGAGGGAAAAGCTCTGTTTTGAGAAAAGGCGTTTAACACTGGCCTCGGTCAATTTGAGTTCAACCGCGACATCTGCGTACGTCTTGCCCTGCGCTTTCAGGGCTGTTTTCAGTGTTTTGATAAGTTCCTGGGTTTGAGCCATGTCAACCTCATTGGTATTACATTTTTCAACTAATTACCGATCATATAATACAAATGAATTGAATGGTGACGGAATATGCTACTGATGCACGTCTCAGTCCAGTAAATGTGATTGGTTTCTGACAAATTTTCCCGCGGAACATCTACCCGTGTTAAAGCGGCTAAACACGGGCAATTCCACACCTTGGTTGGCTTTGTTCTGCGGGCTTTCTACCAGCCGCCGCCACCACCACCACCGCCGCCGCCCCCGGAGGAGCCCCCGCCTCCCGAGCCGGAGGAGGAGCCGGGTGGTGATGATGCCGAGGAAATAGCAGAGGAAAAACTGTTGTTGAAATCATTGCCAAGATGGTTCAACGCACCCAGCCTGTTTTGACTGCCGGTATACCAGGCTGGCTGATAACCACCCCTTTTCGCCAGTTCTTCCGGCAACTCGCGGGCAAATCGATCACACCAGTTGTTTTCAACACCCAGGGCAAAAGCGAACGGCAGAAACGTTTCAAACACTTCCGGTGTTAAGCGTGGCGATTGCATGCGCTCAAGGCGGTCCTGCTCAGCCGTATCAAGGTACATTTTGAAACCTTCGATTTCATCCATGATCCTGCGTCCTGCAGGTGTGGGCGCACGCAACAGGAATAAAAATATGACATGCGTTGCGATGGACGCGACGGCGTAAGTGATCCAGACCAACGGGCCGGCTTTTAATACCGCTGCAATTAGCGCTGCCACGATCGTCAGGAGAACGCCGGGTACGGCATACACAGAATTGAGTATGAAAACCCGGCCCAAGTGTTCGGATTTCAGTGCCTTTTTTAATTCATTGCGGGCTTTCGCAAAAACCCTGTAATTCTTTTGATCGAGTGTAATCTCTGAACCCTCTTCAAACAGGCTCTGAAGTACGGCGTTTTCACCTTTACTTACTTTGCCTTTTCCCCCGCCTATGGTTCTCCGAAGGGTAAACTCATCATCCTGCTCATCAATTTCCAGGTAAGATTTTACGCCAAGACTGACCACTGCTGCGGCGAAAGCCTGTTTACCGAAAGACATATTGAAAATGTAGCTGCAACCCGCTGGTGTCAGACCCATGGGTGGTCTGAAACACGGAATAATGACGCCTTTTTGAGGGTCACGGCCATAGCGGTTCCAGGCCCAGAGATACCATCCGAGTGCTGCCAGCAGGCCGATCAACAAAACCAGCGCTGAGCGGTTGTCCTGCAGGAAATATGTGATTCGCTTTGCAAAAGTGGGTTCCACCACAATACCCTTGGGCCAGCCGACGGAAACGGTCAAACCCTCATAGGGCTGCAAACCCCGAGTGGATTCGAAAACAATCGTGTGTTTATTGACGATGTCGGATTGTGCGTCTTTCCCCTGCGCACCCTGCGCGCCGGTATAAAAACTTGTCCGCAAATCCCTGCTCTCCACGGGCTCGGGCAACTCAATACGTGCGCCCGCATGATCGATTGGAAACATCCAGCCGTTACCGGTTACATTCCAGTACAACTCATCATAATTTTTAAAGAAGCCCAGTTGGCGAGTGGTCTGATAGCGCAGTTGGTACTCGTGGACACCATTGCCAACCATGCGATTCTTGCTGCCGATATAGATGCGTACACCGTTGCTTCGTTTTTCCGTGTGGAATGGCTCGGGGACACCATTGCGTTGTACATCCAGCACATTCAGCTCGACCCTGTATTGATTGCCTCGACGGTCTTTGTAGCGGGTTGGGAAATCGCGAAAGATTCCCCGGCGGATATTTTCACCCTCGGCTTGCACCTGGATCGTTTCGGTCACAACCAGGTCACCGTTGGCGTGAACCAGGATATCAGACTGGTAATCAAGGATCCGTTCGTCTGCCAGCACGGTTCCCGCACCCGCAAATCCCATGCTGACAAGCAGCAGGCAAATGCTGATTAACACCGGTCGTCTAAAGGTCAACACCGGGTGCACTTCGCTGGCTGGTGAATTCAATTTCAAAAAACTCCGCCAGTTTGAAGTTAAACATGCCGGAAATAATATTGGACGGAAAGCTCTCAACCAGGTTGTTATTGTCCCTGACGGCGCCATTGTAATATCGGCGTGCGAACTGCAAATGATCTTCAATATCGATCAGGCTGCCATGTAGCTGTTGGAATCCTTCGCTGGCTTTCAGATCCGGATAATCTTCAGCCAGTGCAAATAATCTACCCAGTGATTTTGACAGGGCCGTTTCCTGCTGGGCACGGGCATCCACACCTGTTTCCCCCGTTTTGCGAATGCGGGCCACCTCTTCAAACACAGTGGATTCATGCGCCGCATAACCCTTGACGGTTTGTACGAGGTTGGGAACCAGTTCAGAGCGTTTCTGCAATTGAACATCAATACCCGCCCAGGCCTCGCTAACCCGGTTGCGGCTACGTATTAAGCGGTTATATAACCAGATGCCTGTGCCTGAAAGCAGCAAAATCAGTATTACCAGAATTTCTGTCATTTCGACTCCCCAAAAAATTTCACTCTTTGTCTATCTGCCGGTACTTTCTTCATGCGCCAAGTGCTCATGAAGAGTGCATGCTACCTAGTATAGAAAATCAAGCATACTTTGTAATCGTTGATTTTGTACTGGGGCAAATTAATTTTTATACCAAGGTGTAACTTTTTCTGTTGTTTGCCTCTATAAACCAGAGAACGACCGGCAGACACCGGGAGACCTTATTAAGGAACATATGATGAAGTGGAACCGAATACAGATTTTCAGCACCCTGTTAATGACAACTTTTGTTTGCGTGATTGCGCAGGCCGCCAGCTTGTCCCGCACTGACATTCCAACCGGCAGCAACTGGTATGTACACGTCAATCTGGACTTGATCCAGAATTCGGAAGTCGGCCGCAGGTTCCTGCTCGAAAAAGCAGATAAAGTGCTGAAAGAGATTCAGGAAGAACTGGGTGTGGATATCCGGGGCGAAATTCAGGGCGTCACCCTGTTTGGTGGGAAGTTACCAAAACATGGAGACTCGGAGAATGATGGTGCAGTCATCCTGCACGGCGCGATAAGTGCAGAAACCCAGGGCGCATTATTGTCGGCGCTAGAGCGTAAAGGTGCAGATGTTGCTACCAATGACAGCGCTGGTCTCGCCTATTACATGATTGAGGATGATGACGGGACCATGACTTATACCGATGAGGATGGCCAGGTGAAAGATGTGGACTGGGGTCATCGCGAAGACGTGTATTTCTCGTTTGGTGCGACTCAGACAATGGTCACGCAAAACCTGGAAATGATGCAGAGCTTCCTGGATTCAGGTGGTTATCTTGGCGGATTTGAAGTGGCTGATCCTGAAGCATTGCTGGTGTTGCAGGCAGACCGTGCACTGGTGCAGGGTGGTGCAAATACATCGACGGAAATAGGGGAAGACTGGGATTCCTCGGTTTTGAAGAATGTTGATGCCGTGGCCCTGGTGGTAGCAGAAGCCTTGGGTGGTCTGCAAATCAATGCGCAACTCACAGCAAGCTCCCCCGAAGTTGCCATGTCTGTTCGTAATATCGCTGAAGGGCTTGTGGCACTGAAAGCACTGGATGAGTCGGAAGGTGCGCTTGGGGAAATCCTCCGCCAGATTCGTTTTGAGAGTGACGGTTCAGAGTTGTATATGAATGTACCGATTGCAACCGATCAGATTGAAGCGCTCAGGAACACGCTGTAGCAAATCGCCTGATGTCTGTTCTGGAGTTACAATCTGAACTTGAATTGATCGACCGGGCCCGGCAGGGCTCGGTCGATGCATTTGAGCAACTGGTTTTACATTACCAGGATCGGCTCTACCGGTTCCTGCTGGTGCGGGCAGACAATCGTGCCGATGCTGAGGATGTTTTGCAGGAAACCTTTGTAGCAGTATTCAAGTATTTGCCAAGCTATCGCCCAAAGTATCGCTTCAGCACCTGGTTGTTTACCATCGCTGTTCGCCAACTGGGCAGGCAAAGACAGTCCCCCGGTACAGCGGACTCACTCGATTCGATTGCCTGCGGGCTAGTTGGTCCCGAGCAACTTGGCATTCAGATTGAGCAGCAACGCAGCATGTGGCAAACGGCCAGGTCATGCCTGGGTGATGCGCAATTTACTGCCTTGTGGTTGTTTTATGTAGAAGACATGCCGCTTGCTGAAATCGGCAAGGTCATGAAACGCCCGGTCAGTTGGGTTAAAGTCAACCTGATGCGTGCCCGCCGGCGTCTTTCGAAGGAGTTGCAGGATTATCGTTTCGAATCCGCAGCATCCAGCAATGAGGTTACATTATGAATTCTTTGTTTCTGAAAAACTCACTGCTCAATACGCCGGAAACCCGGGCAGGAGTCAGCGATAAGTTACACCAGGACATCATGCGTGCGGTCAGGCTGGCTGAACCGGTTGGCGGAAGGTTCCAATTTTTCCGGTCTGTTCCCGCCTGGGCTGCAGGTGTGTTTGCAGCGCTGCTGGTCGCCGTGTTTTTCTACCTGCCGCAGACAGCACCCGTTTCGCAGCTGCCACCGGTAGTGGTAGCACAGACTGAGTCACAGGATCCAACGGCCCCTCTGCTGGTCCTGGGGGAAAGTCTGCTTGTTTTTTCCAAAGAAACCGCGGTTCCCGAACAGGCCTTGAGAAAGGAGTTGGAGCGATTGAAGTCAGATCTTGCACGATTTGATCTCAGGTCCTGAGAGAACCGCTTGATTGGAGGCTGGAAGATCAATGCCGGATAGCGGTTCCAAGAGTAACCGGCAAGAATGGTATGTGTATATCATCAAGGCCAGTGACGACAGTTTCTACACCGGTGTTACGATCGATGTGGAACGCCGGTTCAGCGAACACGCAGGTTCCCGCAAAGGCGCACGTTTTTTCAGGGGCAGGCACCCGGTGGAAGTGGTGTATACAGAAAACCATCCTGACCGCAGTAGCGCACAGCGCCGGGAGTCAGAAATTAAGAAATTAACAAGGGATTTAAAGCTTGAATTGATCAGGTTAAATCGTAATTAACCACCAAGGCGCCCCTGTTGATAAACTAACATTCCGTGTCTCGCAGCAAGACGGATATATGCTGGTTCAACTGCGCCTAGGTTGGATATACCATAATACATAATTAACGAAAGTACAAGTACTTATCTAAACAATGTAAAGTGCTACTGTATATAGCCAATTGCTTGCTTTTGCCAAAGTTCCTCCCGAAATTACAAGCATTCCTTAAGCCGTTGAGCCTTCAACTGGATTCCATGTTATTCAACGATTCAGAAACTGTCTTTGGCTGATGGTCAGTGAGTGCTTGCATTGATGTTTGAATCACTTTATTCTCTGTGCCAGTGTATTAACACGCTATTACATTGATGCAAATACTATGAAACAACATAACGAAGCGCAAAAGAAGGCCCTGAAAAAGGCGGCGGAATCCCTGTACAAGGCATTTTTAACCCTTGAGGAACCAGGTGAGGTTCGCCAGTTCCTGCTGGATCTTTGCACCCCTTCTGAAGTCGAAGCCATCGTAGATCGCTGGTGGACGGCATCATTGTTGAGGCAGGGGCACAGTTACCGGGAGATCAGTGATATCACCGGGGTTAGTGTCACAACGATTGGCCGCGTGGCCAGGTATATGAACATGGGTGAAGGCGGTTACCGTCTGGCCCTGCGGCGTAAGGAGGCAGCAAAATCATGAACAGAATTCGGGTAGCTATACAAAAATCAGGCAGGCTTTCAGAAAAATCACTCGACCTGCTGCAACGCTGCGGCCTGCGTTTCGCACGCAGCAAGGATAAGTTGTACTGGTACGGAAAGGACTTTCCGATCGACCTGCTGCTGGTCCGTGATGATGATATTCCCCGTCTGTTACTGGACGGTGTTTGCGACCTTGGCATCGTGGGTGAAAATATTGCCGAAGAAACAATGTTGGAAAACACCGATGAAAGTAATCTAGAGCAACTGCGAAAACTGCCTTTTGGCGGTTGCCGTCTCTCATTGGCTGTTCCGGAGAATTCGGGTTTTAAGACCGCTGCTGATCTTGACGGCTGCAGGATTGCCACCAGCTACCCGGCCCTGACCCGTTCCATTTTGTCCAGTCGCGGTATCAGCGCGGAAACGGTTAAGTTCTCAGGCTCGGTTGAAATTGCTCCGGGTCTCGGTACCGCAGATGCGATTTCAGACCTCGTCTCTACGGGCACGACATTACGCGCCAATCACCTGGTCGAGTTTGAAGTGCTTTTCGAAAGTACCGCTGCGCTTTACGGGCAGTTGGATCAGCTGTCAGTTGAAAAACAGGACATGATAGATCGCTTATTGTCCCGCCTGGATGGTGTTTTACTGGCGGCTGAAAGCAAGTACGTCATGTTGCACGCTCCCCGCGATGCGGTTGATAAAATTACCCGCCTGTTACCCGGAGCGGAGAACCCAAGCCTGATGAACCTTGAGGGTGACCCCGATCGTGTTGCATTACATGCCGTATGTCGTGAAACCGTGTTTTGGGAACATCTCGAAGCCCTTAAGGGGGCAGGTGCGTCAGCCATCCTGGTACTGCCCGTCGAGAAAATGCTGGGGTAAATGATGGATATCCGTGTTCCCGACATCATCAACTGGTCCAATGCCTCTGAAAAGGACCGCGAAGAAGCCCTGTGTCGCCCGCCCATACCGGTTGGTGATTTTCAGCAAATCGTTGGTAATATTATCTCTGCTGTCAGGACAGGTGGTGACCAGGTCTTACGTGAGCTGGGTGAGAAATACGACGGGGTAATGCTCAAACAGCTGGAAGTCAGTGCCCATGAGTGGGCAGAGGCTGAGTCATTGGTGGATCCACTGGTTCTGCAGGCCATGGATGAGGCCAGATCAAGAATTCGCGACTTTCATATCGCCGGTAAACCGGTACCACTCAGTATGGAAACCGCTCCCGGGTTGCGCTGTGAGGCAAGGTATCTACCTATAACTCCCGTTGGCCTGTATGTGCCAGGCGGATCAGCCCCGCTGATTTCTACCGTAATCATGCTGGCGGTTCCGGCACAGATTGCCGGGTGTGACGAGATTGTCCTCTGTACTCCACCGGACAGGCAGGGACGCTTATCCCCCGCGATCCTGACCGCGGCAGCACGCTGTGGCGTCAAACGGGTGTTCAAAGCAGGTGGTGCGCAGGCCATCGCTGCCATGGGACTTGGAACTGAAAGCATACCGGCCTGTGCCAAGCTGTTCGGGCCCGGTAATGCCTGGGTGACCGAAGCCAAACAACAGATTTCGGCCCTGCCGGGCGGCGCCGCACGCGATATGCCCGCAGGACCGTCAGAAGTTTTGGTTATCGCAGATAGGGATGCTGATGCGACAGCGGTTTGCTGGGATCTTTTATCCCAGGCCGAACATGGTCCTGATTCCCAGGCGATCGTTATCAGTGACAGCCCTCGGCTCCTGGAGGAGGTGGGTAGATTGTTGCCGGCTATGGCCGCGGAATTGCCACGTTCAGCAATTCTGGAAAAATCGTTGCAGTACCTCAGACGTATACAGACAGGTTGCATTGCCGATGCTGTTGAAATCAGCAACCGTTATGCACCCGAGCACCTGATATTGAATTTTGAAGATGCTGACCAGGCGGCGGATAAGGTGACCGCGGCCGGATCGGTATTTATCGGACCCTGGACACCCGAATCGCTTGGAGATTATTGCTCCGGTACCAATCATGTATTGCCAACCTATGGTTATGCACGTGCTTATAGTGGTTTATCGGTCAGTGATTTTCTGCGGCGTATGACCTTGCAGCGGGCCAGTCATTCCGGGCTCCGTAATGTGGGCTCATGCGCCTCAACGCTTGCCCGTGCTGAGGGTCTGGATGCGCACAGCATGGCAGTGGAATATCGCCTCAAGGACAAGGGTGATTCATGAAAATGGACATCAACAGCATTGCACGACCGGAAATTGTTGCAATGAAACCCTATGTGTCAGCCCGCAACAGCGCGGCGGCTGACGGTATTTTGCTCAATGCCAATGAGGCGCCGGCCACCCACGTGAATGATCCCGAATGGCAGCGTTTATCATTGAACCGCTACCCGCCGCCGCAACCCGCCTTGCTGAGGTCACGGTTGGCAGAAATGTATGCGGTTGACGAATCCAGGCTGCTGATTACCCGTGGCAGTGATGAAGGTATCGATCTGTTGACGAGGGTGTTCTGCCGTCCGGGTCAGGATGCAATGGTTGAATGCAGCCCCTGTTTCGGAATGTACCGGATTGCCGCAACCATCCAGGGTGCCCGGCTGATTGATGTACCCCGGCAAGCCGACAATGGGTTTCAAATAGATTTTGAGAAACTCGAGCGGGTCATCAATGAGCAGGATGGTGTGCGCCTGGTTTTTCTGACCTCACCGAATAACCCCACCGGTGACCTGGTTGGCCGGGCCCAGCTGGAGGGTGTGCTTAAAGCTTGTGAAGGCAGGGCACTGGTAGTGCTTGATGAGGCCTATATTGAGTTTTGCGACGCCGGGTCAGCCTGCGAACTGGTAGAGCAATGGACCCACCTGGTTGTATTGCGAACTTTGTCCAAGGCCTGGGCGGCCGCCGGTGTGCGTTGCGGTATCGTGATTGCTGATCCGGCCGTTATCGGTTTGCTGCAACGGGTTATCGCTCCTTATCCACTCGCCGCCACGACAATCGATGCCGCTCTGCAGGCCATATCCGGTGATGCGATCAGTCGAAAGCAACAGTTTGTGGATGCGGTCCGTACAGGCAGAGCAGATTTGTCGGGGTTTCTTTCAGCTTGTGAATGGACCAGGGAAGTCACGCAGAGTGAAGCCAACTTTGTTCTGCTTCGTGTCGCAGATGCGGATGGCCTGGTGGACTGGTGTGCCGGGCGCGGAATTCGCATTCGTAATTTTACCTCGCAGGCCCAGCTTGAGGGCTGTGTTCGTCTGACAATTGGCAGCGCCGATGAAATGGCTGCGTTAAAATTAGCCCTGCAAGACTACGGAGAGCAGGCATGAGTAGCAACAAACGCCGGATTCTGTTTCTGGATCGTGACGGAACCCTGATAATAGAGCCGGAAGATTTTCAAATCGACAGCCTGCAGAAACTGGAACTGGTTGAAGGCGTGATTCCTGCCCTGCTGAAACTGAAAGCAGCCGGTTACGAACTTGTCATCGTCAGCAACCAGGACGGACTGGGTACTGCCTCCAATCCACTGCAAAACTTCCAGCCCCCACACGATAAAATGTTGTCACTGTTTGCTTCGCAAGGTATCAACTTCGCGGCAGAACATATCGATCCGCATTTTGAAAGTGACAACTCTCCCAACCGTAAACCGGGAATCGGTATGCTGTTGGATTACCTGAAATCCGGTGATCTCGACCTGGATGACAGCTGGGTGATCGGCGATCGCAAGACCGACCTGCAACTGGCAGACAACATGGGTATCGGCGGTATGCTTTGCGGTCCAGATGGACAGCACTGGGATGACATAGCGCATCAGCTTTGCAATCGGCCAAGACGCGCGGGGACAAAGCGTAATACCAACGAAACACAAATCAGGGTAGAGGTGGATCTGGATACCGGCGGTGGCAACGAAATCAGCACCGGGATCGGCTTTTTCGATCACATGCTGGATCAGATTGCAGCCCATGGCGGGTTCCGGCTGGTGCTGAATTGTAATGGCGATCTTGAGATCGACGAGCACCACACCGTGGAGGACTGTGCACTGGCACTGGGTCAGGTGCTGGACAAGGCCCTGGGTGATCGACGCGGCATCGGCCGTTATGGTTTCGTTTTGCCGATGGATGAGTCACTTGCGGAGGTGGCGATAGATCTTTCCGGTCGTCCCGCATTTGAGTTTGAAGCCAGTTTCCCGCGTGCTACGGTCGGTGGCCTTTCTACCGAAATGGTTCGTCACTTTTTTGCGTCTTTAAGCCAGTCATTGCGATGTGCTCTGCACATGAAAGTCAGCGGTGAGAATACCCACCACATGGTCGAAGGTCTGTTCAAAGGCGCCGGCAGGGCTTTACGACCGGCACTGGCAAGGCAGGGGACTGAACTGCCCAGTACCAAGGGCTTGCTCTGATGACACTGGCGATCATCGACAGCGGCGGGGCAAATATCAGCTCCGTTGTACATGCACTTAAGAGACTGGGTGCAGATCCGGTTTTTACCGCAGATGCCGCTACTATCCGTAAGGCGGATCGTGTCTTATTGCCGGGTGTCGGTGCAGCCGGTGCCGCAATGACACGACTGAATGAGCTGGGCCTCATACAGTGCATCCGCGAACTGCAGCAACCGGTACTCGGTATCTGCCTGGGTATGCAATTATTATTTGAAAAATCGAAAGAAGACGACACCCGCTGTTTGGGTATTATTCCCGGAACCCTGCAGAAGATGAAATCTTCAGAGGGTATCCGCGTGCCGCATATGGGTTGGAACACAACCACCAGCAAAAAACCTGACCCGCTACTTGCAGGTTTGCCTGAGAAACCCTGGTATTATTTTGTGCATAGCTATTGCGCCCCCATTGGCCCTGAAACGCTCGCCACCTGTTTGCATGGCGAGTCATTTGCTGCGATCGTACGCCAGGGGAATTTCTACGGTGCCCAGTTTCACCCCGAACGTTCCGCACACAACGGTGCACGACTATTGGCAAACTTCCTGGAGTCAACATGAAGCTCATCCCGGCCAGTGATCTGCTGGATGGACGTTGCGTGCGTCTGCTACACGGCGATTTTGAAAAAGTGACCCACTACCCGCCGACAGCTGAGGAGCTGGCACACGATTATGCGGATGCAGGTGCCCAGTGGTTGCATGTCGTAGACTTGGCAGCATCCAGGGACGGTGCTGATGCTGATACTTCAGCATTGTTTAACCTTCTCGGCAAGACAAAGCAATCGGTACAGACCGGTGGCGGTGTACGCAATGCGGATGATGTCTCCCGTAGACTGGACGCCGGTGCGGCGAGAGTGGTGGTCGGCAGCCTGAGCGTGATCGATAGCAAGGGTTTCATTGCCTGGCTGGAGCAGTTCGGTAACGACAAGCTGGTGGCAGCTTTGGATATTCTTTTTGATGATAAGGGTGTTCCCTGGCCACGTATTCATGGCTGGACCAGCCGGGGTGACCGCGATATGTGGCTGTTGCTCGATGAATTGGTGGCCGGAGGGCTGCGCCACCTCCTATGCACCGATATCAGCAGGGATGGTGCCCTCAGCGGTCCCAACCTTGGTTTGTATTCTGATATCACCGAAAGGTATCCGGGTTTACAGTTGCAAGCCTCGGGCGGGGTCAGCAGTCTTGCTGATATTCAACGGCTCAAACCCACGGCTGCCGCCGGTGTCATTACCGGTAAAGCGCTGCTGGAAAAACGGTTTAGCGTTGCCGAGGCGCTGGAAGTATTAGGATGACGCCTAAGGGTTCAAATCTTGCACGCCGCATCATCCCCTGTCTCGATGTGCGCGATGGGCAGGTTGTTAAAGGTATACAGTTTCGCGACCACCGTGTCATGGGCGACATTATCGAACTGGCCACACGTTACAGCGCCGAGGGCGCCGACGAACTGGTTTTTTACGATATCACCGCCAGCCCCCAGGGCCGTTCCGTTGACAGTGACTGGGTCTCGCGTGTGGCAGAAGTTATCGATATTCCGTTTTGTGTGGCCGGTGGTATCCGTTCGGTCGAAGATGCCCGCAAGGTATTGCAACGCGGTGCTGACAAGATATCCATCAACACGCCGGCCGTGCAGAGACCGGAACTGATCAACGAACTGGTGGGAGAGTTTGGCAGCCAGTGTGTCGTGGTGGGTATTGATTCGGTCTTGCAGGATGGTGTGTGGGTTACCCGGCAGATGACCGGTATCCCGGATCAGATGCAGCAGACGGGGCGCACGACGCTCGATTGGATTGAAGAGGTTGTGCAACGTGGAGCCGGTGAAATCGTCCTCAACTGCATGGGCAGTGACGGCACACGCCAGGGATTTGATATCAGGCAATTGAAAGCTGCAAGAGCGTTAACAAGCGTACCGCTGATAGCTTCCGGTGGTGCCGGAAGTGCCAGCCACTTTATAGAGGTATTTGAGCAGGCTGATGTAGATGGGGCCCTGGCGGCAACGATTTTTCACAATAACAAGGTACCGATACCCGCGTTAAAAGAGATGTTGTCCGCGGCCGGTATTGGAGTGAGATTATGAATATTGAAGGTTTGGCATGGGAAAAAATGAACGGGCTGATACCTGCTATCGTGCAGGATGCCTTTGATGGCCGGGTTCTGATGCAGGGGTATATGAACAAGGATGCCCTGACTTACACACTGGAGTCAGGCCAGGTGACTTTCTGGAGTCGAAGCCGGGAACAACTCTGGACCAAGGGTGAAACTTCCCGTCACTATCTTGACCTGGTTGATATTCATCCCGATTGCGATACTGACTGCCTGCTGGTGCGTGCCCGTCAGGAAGGCCCCACCTGCCACTTGGGTCTGGATACCTGTTTTGATTCAGAAGACCGGGTCCTGCCCGAGCTCGCATTCCTGGCAGATCTTGAACGTGTCATTGCATGTCGTGATGAAGAACGTCCATCAGGCAGTTATACGACAAAATTGCTGGAAGCCGGAGTCAAACGAATTGCCCAGAAAGTAGGCGAGGAAGGGGTGGAAACGGCACTCGCAGCCGCTGCGGGTGGTGATGAAGAGGTACTCAACGAGTCTGCAGACCTGATTTATCATCTGCTGGTGTTATTGCGCAGCCGTAAACTGGAGCTGGGTTCACTGGTCGAGGTGCTCAGGGTCAGGCACGGCGAATAAACGCCTGGCCGGTTTGCGGCGCCCGAAGCGAAATCGGGTACCAAGTGCTCAAAAACTATGGTTTTGCTTCGTACCAGGGTTTGCTGCGGTTGACTATCCATACGACCGATAGCATGACGGGGACCTCAACCAGCACGCCCACAACGGTCGCCAGTGCGGCACCGGACTGCAGACCAAACAAGCTGATCGCTGCGGCCACTGCAAGTTCGAAAAAATTACTCGCACCAATCAACGCTGACGGCGCAGCGACGCAATGCTCAACACCCAGTTTCCTGTTGAGCCAGTAAGCCAGGCCGGAGTTGAAATAGACCTGGATCAGGATAGGTATCGCCAGCAGCAGAATAATGAATGGTTCGGAAATGATCTGGCTGCCCTGAAAACCGAAAAGCAATACCAGTGTTATCAGTAAAGCGGACAGGGAGACCGGATGCATGGTTTCGAGCACGTGCTTAAGCCGTTCTTCCCCGTCTTCGTTCCGCATCAGCCATTTACGCCACAAGCTGGCTACGATCACCGGCAATACAATATACAAAACCACTGACAACGCCAGGGTGCCCCACGGCACGTGGATCGAAGAGATACCCAGAAGCAAGGCTACGATGGGTGCAAAGGCGAAAACCATGATCAGGTCATTCAGGGCCACCTGGGATAGTGTGAACCCCGGATGTCCATCACTGAGGTTACTCCAGACAAAAACCATGGCCGTACACGGCGCCGCAGCCAGCAGGATCAGGCCGGCGATGTAACTGTCCAGTTGTTCCGCCGGCAACCAGCCTGCAAACAGGTTGCGGATAAATATCCAGGCGAGCAGGGCCATCGAGAATGGTTTTACGCCCCAATTGATGAACAGCGTTACACCAACGCCTTTCCAGTGCTGCCTGACTTCCGCGAGTGAACGGAAGTCGATCTTGAGCAGCATGGGTAAGATCATCAACCAGATTAAAACGGCGACCGGCAGGTTCACGCTGGCCACTTCCATGGCACCCAGGGATTCAAATACAGCTGGCGCAAATTGCCCCAGCAGGATACCGGCTACGATACAAAGCGCGACCCAAAGGCTCAGGTAACGTTCAAAAAACGGCATTTTCGCCCCACCGGCACGTCGCCCGGTGGTTTCACACTGGGTACTCATCACACGGCTCCTTACACCAGGTTACTGAGCAGGTCCCTGACCCTCTTTTCAACCTCTTCCCGGGTTGTTCTGAATTCGTCCATGATATCACTTTCGCTGCCGGTGGCTTTAGCAGGATCAGCCAGGGGCCAATGCACTTTTTTTACCCCTGGAGGTAGCAAGGGGCACTGTTCATCAGCGTGACCACAAACAGTGACCACCACGTCGGCAACATTAAGCATCTTTTCGGAGACTATGGTTGATTCCTGGCCTGATATATCGATTCCGGCCTCTTGCATGACCTTGATAGCGCGCGGGTTCTTACCATG
>JASJFX010000033.1:0-10223 GCA_033791845.1 Lysobacterales bacterium
CGGAACTGGCACCGGTGACGAGTACCGCCTTTTGCCCTGTGCTGTTTTCAGCCTGTACAGTTGACCAGGTAAAAAAAGTAACCATTGAAATCAGTAGTACGGGAAAAATGCGCAACATGTATATCTCCGGGAAAGTTTGACGACACCGGACTATAGACTTAAGACTTTTGAATGTAAATTTTTTCCTCAGAAAGCCTTTGTTGACATGCGCATATCATCCAGATCAACATCGCTGTCAGCCATGAAAAACCTCATCTAAACCTGTGCCCTTTGAAAAGACGCTCTAACACTATGAAAAAGAAATTATTTCTCGGCCCGCTCATTATTACGATGCTTTTGTCCACATCACTTTTCGCCGAGCACGAATGCAGCGATGGCTCAAATTGTAAAAACTCCAACACACCAACGGACATGCTCGGCCGGTTTGACAAAACCAGGGATCTGTACCTACCGCAATTTGATAGTAAAACCGATGTGGATGATATTCACTCCGTTGCCGGGGTGAGTACACTGTTGTCAGACCCCCGCTTTGCCAAAGTTAACTTTCATGCGGTTGCCGGGGCATATGGGGCACAGTCAGGGGAATATGTACCGGCAACAGACCTGTTCGACATGGCATTTGGAAGCCGTTGGTCCGACGCCCATAAGGACTATGAGACGGCGCTGAAAGCGGTGACTGAAATTGTCATTGATACACTCAACAACGAAGGTGATGTCTGGATCGCTGAAGCGGGACAGTCTGACTTTTCCGCCGACATGGTTCGCCAGGTCAAATTGGAATTACCTGGTATCGATACCAGGACACGTATCCACATTGTTCAACACAGCGACTGGAACGAGGAGAGCGCGGCCCCGGCTAACCTGGCATATGTCAAAAGCAATACCAACTACCATAAAATTGCTGATGGGAACTTCACCGGAAATGGCACACCCGGCTTAAACACAGATTCAGACACCGAATGGACCCGGGTAACAACGCACACTACAACAGGCTCATATTGGAAGAAAGCGCGTGCCATAGCGAATAAATATAACGGCGAAGATGACCGGTATTTGAACGATGCCATAAAGGCCGGGGGCATGGATTTTTCCGACACGTCAGAATCCTGTTGGATATTCGGGTTTCAGGATATATACGATGTCAGTGAGTTTTTTGATCGATTCATTACATTCAAAAATAGTAAACCCACACCCTCCCAGGAAGAGCAGAACTAGTATTGCTGTTAAGCCGTCTTAATCGCAACCAACACCGCACCCAGCATGAATCTTGTACCAACCCAAGCCGAACATCTCGAAACACTAAAGACATGGTTTCCGGATCTGGGCTCTGCCCAGGTATGGGGTGGCCCCGATATCCGGTACCCATTTACAGATGTGGCGTTTCTTGAAGATATTCGCTGGCAGCAAATGACTTCATATTCCATGCTTGGCGAAGACAATGAGCTAACCGGCTTTGGACAATATTATGAAAAGGAAGGAAGGTGTCATCTAGCCCGACTGGTGGTAGCCCCCACCCATCGATCCAAAGGGTTTGGCTACCAATTTATTCAGAAACTCATGCGTGTTGGTATGTCTGACCTGGGTGTCAATGAATGTTCGTTATTCGTGATGAGTTCGAACAAAAATGCAATCAACTGTTATACGGCTTTGAATTTCATACAGAGCCGCTACCCGCCTGGACAGAAGTACTTTAGTGATATTGTTTTTATGGTGTGCAAGCACTGAAGGCAACAGCATCGATAATGCTTTTAATCCGATGGTCGATAGTTCGACTAATTCGCCGGGGCCATTCTCGCACATCCTTGTGCTTCACGGCACCAGTGCATCCTTGCACAATGAGCGAATTTGAACATCGCAGCGAAGCGCAGATGGCTCCGAAGGGTCGAGGGCAGGATGCCCGGAATAATCCTACACAGCCCACCATTTTTCAAAAGGTATATTCCGGTCACATGGTTTACACCTAGTTCCGGACACATAATTAAACGTTGTCACCTGCGAAAGAATAGTTTTTACACTGACCCCCCTTATTTTGAAGTTCCGCTTTCAGGGCAGAACCGGTTAGTCACTCTATGTTGTTGCCTATGGCAGCAAACGGCCGAGGTTGTGTGAAAACCCAAATTCGAAAATCCAAAGTGGGAAATCAAAGCCGATTCACAGATTGCCGGTTAAACAGGTGGAGTTTATGGGTCTGGTTAAACGGTACGCCGAGTCATTTATTGGGTGCTATCCCAATATCGGTGAAGACTAAATAGTTTTCACACAGGCTCGGCCAATAGCGGACGTTTACTGCTGTCATGCGGTCAGTCGGCCTTGAAATTACTCTGACACTTTACTCTGACCTTCTAGTCTCCGATCGTTGAGTTCAAGTTACCCGATGTTGACCGCTGCATATGTTAGATTTCCGTATGTTTCTGTGGAAATGACTTTCCTAGACTATACTTCTTGGGACAATGCTACATGGGAAGTTCCCGATGGCCAACCTGAACCGCTCAAGCGCAAACCTCGTCGTCAACAGCATCGCGAGGCCGCAGATCGCCGTTACGCCTGGCGCAAATGCCAGTATCGATTGCACGTGTAACGGACAGATCTCTGCCTCCGGTACGGTGGACTTAACCGGCAGCCCGCGTGAATCCGTCGCAGGCTGGACACTCGGCTATATCCAGATGATGTTCGTCAACACCGATTACACCCGCTACCGCGGTGCCACCGTTCGTGATGGCAGCATGTTGCTCACACAGAACACGCAACGGTTGTGCCGCGACACGGACCCTGCGCAAGTCGACGTGTGGTACGATCCCGCCGCCCAAGGCGTAACCGGCGGTCGCGGGACTTTCGTTGCTCCTGCTGGGGCTGTGATAGCACCGAATGGGAGATTTACGTTGACATCTGGGTACAATGATGCGCCCGGTGATTCAAATCCTGCAGTTCAGAACAACGCGATTACCGGGTCGCAGAACTTTGCGCACAAGGTGCACTGGGCGTTTGCATTTTGCATGATCCTGACCGCGCGCGAACCGGCACCGCGCCGCTCCTTCCATTTCCTCAAGCATTGCTACTGGAACGTCCGGTGGGAAGCGAATTTCACGCGCAATGCGGCAGGAATCCCAGTCATGAACGGGGCAGCAGACCTACTGCAACTGAATGTTCAGCGACGCATTCATAGCGGTTCACCGAGTGACCCACGATTTCGGGGCCGGGAAACTAACATGTCGCTACCGGTTGCAAACAACGTTGCAGTCGCAGCTGCGCGGATACGTTCTGCGCGGGATTGGTCGCTTGCCTAGCTTGGGCAGGGAGGGCGAATGGTTTTCTTGATGTGCTAGGTGTAGTAGTCGCGACCCGATCTGACAGTTATCGGTTCTGACGAAGTGCCCGTTGTCAGGTCAGTTTAACGCACCGACCTTTTCCTCCCAAAGCAGCCGTCCATCGCGCAACGTCTGCATGGGTTTTCTTCCACAGCACATTTTACCTTGATGCGTGCGTTCCTGGTTGTACTGCTCAACCCAGGCGTCCAAATCTGCCTGTAGATCATCAAGTTCGGAATAGACCTTCTTGCGGAAAGTGATCTCGTAGAACTCCTCCTTAACTGTCTTATGGAACCGTTCGCAAATTCCATCGGTCTGCGGGCTGTAAGCCTTGGTCCGCGTATGGTCGATATCTTTGACCGCCAGGTAAAGCTCGTAGTCGTGACGCTCAGGTTTACCGCAGAACTCGGTGCCACGATCGGTCAACATACGCAGTAGATTCACGCCTTCGGGCTGCTTATGGCCGATTGTGCCTATACGCGATACTGACGGATGACCGTCAGCTATATGGCGTAGAGCAGTTATTCAATAACCGAAGATTTGGGAACCCTGAACTGTCGGAATCGGCCAACAGCGGCCCCAAGCGACTATATGTATCCGGCCCCATTTTCCCTCGAACGTCATACTCGCTACGTGCTGTTCGCCCGCTTTTTGTCATGGCTGGAACCCTTCCAACGAATGCAGTTGTTTATCGATCAGCAACTTCGCGTTGCTTCGCCTCGTTCAGTGCGTCAAGCAGGATCATGGACCAGCCCTTCAGTATGCGTTTGGCGGCCGCTTTGTTTGTTGCCGAATTGGCCCACGTGTAAAAACCGTGGTTCCTGCCATCACCCCTGCGGTCCAGCGCCTTGGCCATGATGTCGCCCGTCTGGGAGTCGTAGAGTTCGATGTAAAGTGACATATCGCCGGCTGATGCCACGTAGGTTTGGCTCATGCCCGCCTGGCGCGTATCCGGAGCGTTCGGGTTGAGGTTGATGATCGCGGGGCGAACCAGCAAAACGTCTTCGCCCGACTCCTCCACCACGGGATAACCGCCGTCTTCGAGCACCTGGGTAAACACTTCGGTGAACTCTTTGGACATGGTGGCTTTCATCCGGTCCATGTCGTTGCTGGTTATCCTGATCGAGGACCCGCTGCGCTGGTTGCGCGCCCAGTTCTTTTTGAAAGCGACGGCGGCATCGAGCAGTTTCACCTTCGTGTAAGGCCCGAGGTCAGCCTCCGGGTCGGCGTAAACCAGGGCCAGCTTGGAATCCGGCACGAGCACCAGGCCATCGACCGTGACTTGCGGCGGCGGCTCTTTCTTGGCAAAAACCGGACCGGAAAAAAACATGAAAAATGCCAGGCCAATATAGATAGTGATTTTCAGGTGTTTCATGAATTTTCTCCGTGTTGAAATGAGTTGAAAAGACAGGTTCTTCCTTGGGTAGGCTTCCGTGCATAAATGTACATCCAATTATCAAAAATGTACATCCAATTATAGAAAATGTACATCAAACAAGCTGGGGCCGGAAAAGTGGCTGATTGGGGTTATATGGGCTGACACCGCACACTCAGCAGAGTAGCCCGTGGTCTGACGAGGTGTCGACTGGCATGGGAGAGGAACCACCTTCCGCTTACTAGTGAGCCTGTCGCTGCTGTTGACACTGCTAACGGTAGTGCTCAGCGCCTGCATTCGCCTAGCGGAGGTTGGAAGTGCTGTGCTATGCTGATTCGCGTCAGGAAGAACGTGCACGCAACCTGTTACCTGTTACCTGTTACCTGTTACCTGTCATCGTCAAGGAATACTGGGATATCAAGCCCCAGGCTCAAGCGGAACAGGCCATGCGGGAAGCCATGGGAGAACTCACCGACATTCGCAGAGAATTCAAACTTCCATTGGCCTGCACTACCTAATATTCGTTTTTATCATCTTTTGAAAGGAGTTGGTTTTGAATTTACAAAATTTGAACATCAGGCGGCGCAAGGTTTCCAGAACTCGGGGGTTGTCACTCAACAATGCCGGAAAAGCGTTGGTACTAAGCCTGTTATTAACCCAGTCTATCCTGGCGGCACAAACCGTTGCCCCGGTGACCAATGAAGCCACCAATAAATTTCATCCCGGTAAAGTTATCTGGGTGGACTTGATAACCAACGACGTTTCACGGGCCGCATCTTTTTACCGACAAGTATTTGGCTGGGAAATTACATCCAGTCCAGAAGGCGGTTATGCCGAGGCACGCTACCAGGGCCAACCCGTTGCAGCGATCGCAGCTTACGAGGATGGCGCACCGGATAATGAAGCGAGGTGGCTAATTTCAATCTCGGTTCCTGACGTGGACATAACTTCCGCCACGGTATCAGAGCACGGTGGTAAAGTGCTTGAAGGGCCCGTCGATTTACCCAACCGCGGTCGCTATGTACTGGTCAATGATTCCAGCGGTGCGATGCTGATGTTCCTACAGGCCAGCGGTGGTGATCCTTTGGACGTGGAGCCAACGCCAAATAACTGGTTGTGGGCGGAACTCTGGACAGATGATCCTGACAGCGCTGCAAACTTCTACAAAGCCGTTGTCGGCTACAAGTCAAAGACGGTAAGCGATACAAATGGCAACGATGTCATGATGCTGGGCAGGCAGGGAATCGCCCGTGCCAGTGTCGTCAAAACACCCTGGGAGGATGTGGAGCCAAACTGGCTTCCCTATCTGCTGGTGAACGATATTGGCAAGACACTTAAGTCTGTTGAGAAACACGGCGGTTCGGTTGTTTTATACGCTGCGAATGACTCAGCTAATGCAGATGTAGCCATAGTTGCCGACCCGACCGGTGGTGTGTTTGCGCTACAGCAGAAGGAGGACAGGAAGTGAAACACTTTATTAGAATACTGCTCGTAATCACAACAATAGTATTCCTGGCCTCGCTCAGTGCCTGTTCTGGCAGCAGCGGTGGCGGCTACCGTGGCCATACCAATTATGGTTATGGTGTAGGTTACGACGGTTACTATGGGAGAGGACCCTGGGGATACCGTCCGGGATATGTTGGTGGTGGTATCGGCCCCGGTGTTGAAATCGATGATGGCCCGGTCGCCGAACAGATGCCTGATATGGGCATGCCTGATATGGGTGGCATGGACATGGACATGGGAATGGGCATGGATATGGATATGGGTGGATTTGATGATTTTTAAACAGGAAGCTCCGGATGAACTCATCCGGAGCACTTTCGCAGGACCAAGCCTGCCTGGATCAATGTATGACTAGCGTGGCGTGGTCAGTCGGGCAGACGCCTGGTCGCTATTCCGGTAATTGAAACGGAAACGTGACACCGACCCGCGCGAGCCAATCGGGTGCACCGTCCGGTCTTATGACATTCCAGTAAAGTTGTAACGAGACATTGACAGGAGCGCGATCCCTGGAGAGAGCCCGACCAAAGCCGCCACCCAGTGGCACCCTCCACTTCTGGCCCGAAGCTGCGTTCCAGTTAGCCGTGATGATGGGGGCGGAGATAAAGAACCACCTGTTACGCAGTTCCCTTCGAATCAGTCCCCGAAGCAGAAGCTGATTGACGTCGGCACGGTCGCTATCACCAGCGAACGACCACCGGTTTGCGGCGAGCAGCCCGAAGCGCCAGTTAGGCGCCTGGTAGGCGACGCGTATAGCCGGTCCAGCCTGCCACTTACCGCTGCCGAGAACCTCGTCGGTCGCGATGGGTAAGTTGAATGCCGCACCAGCACCCAACATGAGTTTTCCCTTGGTGTTCCAGGTAAAGAGCAATGCATCGGTGAGGTCACCTAATCCGAAGGTGCTGGGCCCGGCAACGGGTTCCGGGTTGCCGGGTGAGCCGGGCACGCCACCCGGTGCATCCGCGATGGTAATCAGGGCAAGATTGATCAGCTTCCAGTCGTCGCGAATCAGGAGGGTGTTGGTGGGAATCGCACGAGTAATGAACGCATTGCCGTTGGCGGCTCCAAAGTCGTAATCAAATTCCAACGGCAGCACCCATACGCGGCCCGACTGGTCTTGCGCACCCGGTTGATCTTGTGCAATGGCTGTTGCCATCCACAACACGGCAAGAACTGCAACTAATACAATTTTCATGCTAATACCTCGGACTTAATATAACTCGTTTACCACACCTACTTAACCCCATCGATGTCATATTTTAGGCTGACCGAGAATCCTGACTCTATTGGATCGTTGCACGACCAGATAACTACCGGTCGCTAGCTAAGCTGCAACGTCCGCTTTTGCGCTGCCGTAAGATTATTGGCCAAGATAACTCTTTCATGGTTATTGGTTAATTCTGGTGGTCGGCTGCGGAAATATGCCTTCCCGGGCCTCATGGACCCGGGAAGGAGAGGACGACTTAATTTTGAATGGCTATATCCATTAGTTTTGTACACATGCTGTTTGCAACTACTGGGTAGCGCTCCTATTCGCTTCTTCGATCTGTTGCTGCATCTTCGTCAAATTGAACGAACCTGGTGTTTGGCTGGGCGGGTAGTCCTTGAAGGTCATGAGGAACTCCCCAACCAGTGAGGCGCTTGGCGCAATGGCAAAAGCGTGATCGAGCCACCAGTCGTAATAGGTGTTCGAGTTTTCCTGGGCTCTTTCATACGGATCGCGTCGCAGATTGAAAATCAATGGGGCGCGCAACGTTACAAATGGTTCCAGCCAGAGAGCCATTGTTTTAGCACGCATCACCTGGAAGGTAATCTTCCAGTCGTTCCAGCGGGCAGCAACAATCTCGCCGACATCATTTACATAGACGAACTCATGGCGTGGCGACTCTTTCACCTTGCCCGTCAGGTAATCGAGCTGGTTATAGCCATCAATGAAGTTTTTGTAAGTGCGACCATTGAGCTTCACACCCTTCAAAAGCTTTTCCTTGATGTCGGGCGCACCGGCGATAGCAGCAAAGGTAGGCAGCCAATCTTCGTGTGAAACGATACCATTGAGGGTTACGCCTGCAGGGAAATGACCGGGCCAACGAATAAAGGCAGGCACACGGTAAGCACCTTCCCAGTTGGTGTTCTTTTCACTGCGGAATGGCGTGGTGCCTGCATCGGGCCAGGTGTTGTAGTGCACGCCATTATCGGTGGAATACTGAACAACCGTGTTGTCGGCAACACCCAGATCATCCAGTAACTTGAGGAACTCGCCAACATGCATATCGTGTTCAACCATGCCGTCGCCGTATTCATCTTGCCCCGAAAGACCTATATGTTCTTCCTTTAAGTGGGTGCGAAAGTGCATGCGCGTGCCGTTCCACCAAACAAAAAATGGTATGTCAGCTTTGACCTGCTCTCTAATAAACTCCTTAGCAGCTGCAACAGTTTCATCATCAACTGTTTCCATGCGCTTTATAGTCAGCAGGCCAGTGTCTTCAATCTTTTGCCCACCCTCGCCATCAGCCCAGGAATGGATGACCCCACGCGGGCCATATTTTTTACGAAACGCGGGATTTTTTGGATAGTCTCTGTGCTCCGGTTCTTCTTCGGCGTTCAAATGATAGAGATTGCCCATGAACTCGTCAAAACCGTGCATTGTCGGCAGATGGTCATCGAGATCGCCTAAGTGATTTATGCCAAACTGGCCGGTGGCGTAACCCTGGCTTTTTAGTACCGTGGCCATCGTCACATCGGTTTTCTGCCAGCCTTCCTTCGCACCGGGTAAACCGACCTTGGTCATACCACTACGGACTGGGACACTACCACTGACAAAAGCCGCTCGACCTGCCGTGCAACTTTGTTGCGCGTAATAGTCAGTGAAGCCCAAGCCTTCTTTGGCGACGCGGTCAATGTTGGGCGTCTGGTAGCCCAGCATGCCGCGATTGGTGTAGCTGATATTTTCGATGCCAATGTCATCCCCCCAGAGAACCAGGATGTTGGGTTTGTCGGCAGCAAATGCCGCGGGAACGGCAAAGCACAGGGCCAGCAGGGCTACCACAGCCACAGTGAAAGTTTTTAAAGTGACACTTCTCATGATCATTCCTCCTGTTTGTTGTTTAAGATCAGTATCGTGAGCCTAAAATTTTTCGCGCCACGCCGCAACGACGCCACGTAAAGACTAGGGTGAAGCGTGTAATGATGTATCTCCACTTCCTGATGTTGCGTTGATTATCCCTTTCTTACTTAATCTTCGCGACCTCACCAGGTTTCCACGTCTGGTCGAAGAACGCGAGGTCGGCTCCGTAGAGGCGGATGACCGCCATGAAGTCCCGTCCTTTGACAAAAAGCTTATAAGATCCACCACAAATGAGCTCTACCGATCTGCCGGTTTATCAATCAGTCAAACGAATGGTGATTTTGTCCAGTTCTCCGGTGTAGGGAAAATGCGTATCCACCGGGTAATCCGTGGTTACGGCGGTGCCGGCGTCAATCCCCACGTCGAACGTCTCAGAGAGCGAGAAGGTTGAAATATGCATTTCCGGCATATCTACTTCGCCCTCTTTTTTCCCGTTGATGTAAAGCTCGCCCATACCACCCGGAATGCCTTTCGTCTTTCCACCGGTTTCGGTAAATTTGAATTTGATTTCAACTTTGCCCTTTCCAAGTTTTGGAGATTCAAGGGTGTAGTGTAGTCCATGGTAATAGTTGTAGTCGTAGAACACCTTGTTGTCTTTGATGTACAATGTGTAGCCACCGGTGAATCCACCGCATGCCACGAGCACACCTTCTTCCTTACCGGTCAGATCCAGGGAGGATTCGATGGTGTGGGAGCGTCCTTTAACCGGAGCGGAGGCCTTTTCGGCAATGCGTTGCGCACCGGGAAGCCAGTAGACAAAATCCTTGCGATCGCCAAATAGGCGGTTCTGCTGCTTGGCAATTCGCTGAATCATATCGTCATACAGCGGAAAAACGTTGTTTTCCCACGCCAGTTCTTCCCAGCGTTTTTTCAGTTCTTCAAGCTTGTCGGGATGTTGCTCGGCCAGATTAACGGA
>JASJFX010000034.1:0-55265 GCA_033791845.1 Lysobacterales bacterium
GTATCGGTGGTGACGCAATTTAGATATTCAAGTTTCGAAGCAAGAGGAATGATGCTGAACATGTAGGGAAAGTGGATCAAGCCACCCGGGAGGACCAGCGTGTGACTACAGTCGGACGTTTCTTGCGGCGCAGCAGTCTCGACGAGTTGCCTCAACTATTCAACGTGGTACTGGGAGAAATGTCGTTGGTCGGGCCACGTCCGCATCCGATTGAGCTCAACAAGCTGTTCAAATCCCGCATCCCGAAATACATGCTCCGCCACAAGGTAAAACCCGGCATCACCGGCTGGGCACAGGTCAACGGCTTTCGCGGTATCACCGATACCGAGGAAAAGATGGCGTTGAGAATTGAACATGACCTCTGGTATATCCAAAACTGGTCATTGTGGCTGGATATCAAGATCCTGCTGCAGACACCGTTGGCGATGATTCACAGGAATGCGTTTTGATTTTGGCGGTTTGGCTTTGTAGTTATTTTTTTGTTTAGGTGAGCTCGTGGGTAATGAATTACCCACCCTACGTTACAGGGCGTGCACCGGGTGCTGGTAACAAATCGGCGCACCTTCCTCTTTACCAAACGTAACCTCTTCCCAGGATTCCGGCTGCCTTAACAACTGCCTCAACAACTGGTTATTCAGCTCATGCCCGGACTTGTAACCCGAATAGGCCCCAATCAGGCTGTGACCAAGCAAGTAAAGGTCACCAATAGCATCCAGCACCTTGTGCTTCACAAACTCATCTTCATAACGCAGACCGTCTTCATTCAGCACGCGGTAATCGTCCAGAACAATGGCGTTATCCATGCTGCCGCCCAATACCAGCTTTCTGTCACGTAACATTTCAAGGTCACGCATAAAGCCAAAGGTGCGCGCACGCGATACTTCTTTCAGGTAGGAATCGGTGGAGAAATCAACCGAGGCAAAGCTGGTGTGGGATTTGAAAACCGGGTGGTTGAATTCGATTTTGAAGGAAACACGAAAGCCCTCGTAAGGCTCGATTTTCGCCCACTTGTCTTCAAACTTGTATTCAATCGGCTCCAGTATCCGGATAAACTTCTTGGCGGCCGATTGCTCTTCAATACCCGCAGACTGGATCAGAAAGACGAATGGACCGGCACTGCCGTCCATGATGGGTACTTCGGGAGCACTCAGGTCGATATATGCGTTATCGATGCCCATACCCGCAAATGCGGATAACAAATGCTCAACCGTCGCAACCCGTACATCACCGTCGACCAGGGTGGAGGACATGCTGGTATCGCCGACATTGGTCGCAAACCCAACAACTTCTACAACGGGATCAAGGTCAACACGGCGGAAAATAATGCCCGTATTGACGGCTGCCGGTCGCAGAGTCATGAATACTTTTTCACCGGTGTGCAAACCAACGCCGGTGGCGCGAATGACATTTTTGAGGGTTCTTTGTCTAATCATTTTTGTGGACCCTGAGGCCAATTATTCCGCAAAATTTTATCACAAGCCACATCACCAACAAAGAATTTTTCGGGGTTTTTACAACATAATGTTGCAAATTAACAACATTTTAACAAACCCATTATTTGGCTCTTTTCACACTATCGTCCATAAAGCGCCCGGCAGCCTTGAGTTTTCCGGACCGGTGTCCGGGAATTTACGGCGAGCAAACCCTTTTCAGGGCCGCCGGGTTGGTGGCAACTGTTAAATGTCGTGCATCACTATCAGCCTAATCAGCCTGGTTCCTCAGAAACGAAGGGATATCCAGGTAATCAATTTTCGAATCGGGCGCAAACATATCTGTCGTATCAGCTTGCTCGTTGAAACGTCCTTTGCCGCCCAAATCATTTTGCTGCTCTGACATGTCTTTAAAACCGGGCTCCGGTTGACCGGTGGTTCCGTTTCTGACCATGTGAATGGTTGTTTCTACCGGTTCTTTAGGCTGGCGCTTCCTCTGGCTGTCATTCAAACCGGTAGCAACCACGGTTACACGCAGTTCATCACCAATTTCAGGGTCGATGACCGTACCAATGACCACGGTCGCATCATCAGATGCCAGATCGGCGACAGCAGAGCCAATTTCTTCAAACTCCCGCATGGTCATGTTCATACCCGCGGTAATATTTACCAGCACACCGCAGGCACCCTGCAGGTTCACTTCTTCAAGCAGCGGGCTGCCAATAGCGGCCTGAACAGCCATGATGGCACGGTCTTCGCCCCTCGCCTGTCCGGCACCCATAACGGCCTGACCCATTTCCGACATGACGGTGCGTACATCGGCAAAATCCACGTTGATCAGACCCTGGCGGGTAATCAACTCGGCGATGCCCTGCACCGCACCCTGTAAAACATCATTGGCTGCCTTGAAGGCATTCAGCAGCAAAGCATCTGCACCCATAACCTCCGGTAATTTGGAGTTGGGAATGATGATAAGCGAATCCACATGTTTGCTAAGCTCTTCAATACCCTGCTCGGCAATCGCCATGCGGCGTTTTGCTTCAAAATGGAATGGCTTGGTAACCACCGCAACGGTCAATATGCCCAGCTCTTTTGCCGCCTGTGCAATGACTGGCGCTGCACCGGTTCCGGTGCCTCCACCCATACCCGCCGTGATAAATACCATGTCCGCCCCGGCTATCATCTCGATAATCCGGTCACGGTCCTCCAGCGCCGCCTGGCGGCCAACCTCGGGGTTTGCACCTGCACCCAAGCCCTTGGTGACACTTGAACCTATTTGTAGCAGGGTTCGGCCTTTAAACTGCCTTAGAGCCTGGGCATCGGTGTTGGCGGCGATAAACTCAACGCCATCGATACCTGCATCAATCATCTGTGATACGGCGTTACCGCCGCCCCCGCCTACTCCAATGACTTTAATCTCCGCACTGGGTGTGTAGTTTTCCACCAATTCAAACATATTTATATCTCCTCTCGCTCGCCGTGAAAATTATCCGTTGAATCCCGGTTGACCGCTTGAAACGATTCTGTTCTTACACATTACCGGATTCACGAATTCCTTTAAAAATTAAACCTACGGATTGGGTTCAACACCCGCCCCACCTTAAAACTCTCCCCGAAACCAACTCTGAATTCTTGATACCAAAGTGTCACTGCTCCCGGAC
This sequence comes from Lysobacterales bacterium, assembly GCA_033791845.1. GTDB lineage: Bacteria > Pseudomonadota > Gammaproteobacteria > Xanthomonadales > SZUA-36 > SZUA-36. Next base: position 3,092 of record JASJFX010000034.1, read on the forward strand.
ACCGATGACTTGCGACTGCTGTCCGCCTGGCTGCCATAAAGTAGCAACCCCACACCGGTTGCATGTACCGGGTTTGAAACCACATCTGAAAGACCGGTGACATATTGCGGTGTGGCCAGTCTGACCGGCATGTGGAATATTTCCTCCGCCAGGTCAACCGCACCTTCCATTTTCGCTGCACCACCGGTTAACACCATGCCCGATGCCACCACGTTTTCGAAACCGCTGCGTCGTAATTCATTCAAGATCAGCGAATACAACTCCCGGTAACGTGCTTCAACCACCTGTGCCAGCGTTTGCCGTGCCAGCTGGCGGGATGTCCGGTCGCCGACACTGGGCACGCGGATACTTTCATCACTGCCTGCCAGTTGTTCGAGTGCGCAGGCATATTTGATCTTTATATCCTCAGCGTGCTGAGTGGGTGTACGCAACGCTACCGCAATATCGTTGGTCACCTGGTCACCTGCGATCGGAATACAGGCCGTATGCCGGATGGCGCCATCTGAAAAAACCGCGATGTCTGTTGTGCCGGCGCCGATATCCACCAGGCACACGCCCAGCGCTTTTTCGTCTTCGCTCAAGGCGGCATAACTGGCCGCCAATGGCTGCATGATCAACTCGTCCACTGCAAGCCCGCAACGGGCAATACACTTGCCAAGGTTCTGCGTGGCACTCAGGGCTGCTGTCACCACGTGTACATGTGCTTCCAGTCGAACACCGGCCATACCGATGGGTTGACGGATACCATCCTGGTTGTCCAGCACATACTCCTGTGGCAGTACGTGCAAAATCTTCTGATCCGCTGCCACCGGCACCGCGCGGGCCGCTTCGAGGACGCGTTCAACATCACCCTCGGAAACCTCCCGGTCCTTGATGGCGACCGTGCCATCGGAGTTCTGGCTGCGGATATGGTTGCCGGAGATACCCGCAAATACGGAATGAATCTCACAACCCGCCATTAATTCAGCTTCCTCGACCGCACGCTGTATCGCCTGCTCTGTCGATGTCATATCAACAACCACACCACGCCTCAGTCCGCGTGAAGGATGGGATCCTAACCCAATCACTTCCACAGATCCGTCGGTCTGCAACTCACCAACAATTGCAACGATCTTGGATGTCCCTATATCCAGTCCTACGACCAGTGATTTTTCAGCTTTTTTCGCCATATTCCCCCGCTATAACATCTGTGTGTTGTGGCCATAACACGGCAAAACCGTTGGTGTACCTGAGGTCTACGCTAACAGGTGGCACCGCTTGTCCCTGCATGAGTCCTGCCCATGTGGATATCAGCATGTCCAGGTTTTTAAATACTTCACCTTTGCCGAACTTAACCTCGGTACCACCACTCAAACGAGCGGACCAGGAACCCCGAGGATCCAATGTCAGGCGTTCGACCTGCTGTCCTATAACCTCCAGCCTGTCGTCAAACTTCTTCCAGTTTTCAAACACCAGTTCCAATTGGGCCTGCGGGCCTTCGAGCCACGGCAGACCCTGGATTTCGTTTGCCGAAGGCACGGCAAAAGGCCGCCCCCTGGCGTCCAGCAGATAGTCGTCAACCCAGTGGACAACAGGTGTATGCTCGTGAATTGTTAGCTGTACCGTATCCGGCCAGGTTTTCTGTACCGTCACACTGGCCACCCATGGCATGGAACCGGTCGTCTCACGCATCACCCGGGTATTGACCGTAAAGAAACTACCGCTCACCACTGGCGCAAGCCTGGCCCGCACCTGTTCCGCACTGACCCTCTCAAACGGCCCGTCGATTTCAAGCCAGCGAATCGGCCAGCGCTCGTGTGCAATCATACCGTTGTAAACCCAGGCAACAGCTGCCGCGGCTAAAACAAATAGCCACAAGGTGACAAACGCACCGGCACTGAAGCCCCCACTCCCGTGCCGCATGGCCTGTTTCTTAAGGGAGCTCACAAACTGCTCTCCAGAATTCTCCAAACCAGTTCATCGAAATCGATGCCAATTTGCGCGGCCGCCTGCGGAACGAGGCTATGACCGGTCATACCGGGTGTCGTGTTGGTTTCAAGAAACCAGGCTTTCCCTGATTGATCGATAATAAAATCAACCCGGCCCCAACCCGAACACTCAAGGGCCTGAAATGCCTCCAGTGACAGATCCTGCATTGCCTTTTCTATATCCGGTGATAAACCACAGGGGCAAAAATAGCGGGTATCATCAGACTCGTACTTGGCCTCGTAATCGTAAAAACGGCGGGGTGTTTCGATGTGAATAAGGGGCAACACCAGGTCCCCGAGAATACCCGCGAAGTATTCATTCCCCGCTACCGCAGGTTCGACAATCACGTTCTCGTCGTACTCACGGGCCAACGCAATGGCAGCCGGGATTTCTTCAGCTTGTTCCACCTTTGAAATCCCGATGCTGGAACCAAGACCCGCAGGCTTTACAAATAACGGCATCCCCCACTTATTAATAACTTCATCTGCTAGCGCCCCGCCCTTCCTGAGAAGAGCAAACGGCGGTGTATTGATCCCCTGTTGCTCCCAGATCCATTTGGACCTGACCTTATCCATGCTCACGGCTGAACCGAGCAGACCGGTGCCGGTAATCGGGATATCCATCAACTGTAGTGCACCCTGTATCGCACCATCTTCACCACCCGGGCCGTGCATCAGGTTGAAAACACGATCGATACCCCCAGCGCTGATGGCTTTGAACAGGTCGGCGCTGCCATCGAATATTTCAGCCTTGATTTGCTTTCTCTGCAGGGCCGCGAAAACTGCGCTTCCGCCATTAAGCGAAACCTCACGTTCGGCACTGTCACCACCCACCAGCAGACCCACGTTGCCAAAGTCGCGGGGATCAGTGATTTTCATTTCGGGGATCCGGTTCATGCCGCCTTCCCCAGGTTAAAACCTGAATCCCGCAGCTCATTCGCAACCTGCTCAATGCTTCCAGCACCCATCAGCAGTACCAGGTCGCCGTCCTGCAACATCGCCGGCAGCGATGTGGTCAGTTCTTCAACATCATGAATCAGTACCGGATCGACCTTGCGACGTACACGAATCGATTTGCACAGTGCAGCACTGTCGATACCCTCTATACCGGCTTCACCCGCCGAGTAGATATCGGTTAACACAACGACATCCGCCTCTGACAATACGCGGCTGAATTCATCAAACAGGCTGGCGGTGCGTGTGTAACGGTGTGGCTGGAAAACGGCAACAATGCGTTTTTCAGGCCAGCCACACCGGGCGGCGGCAATGGTTACTTCAAGTTCGGATGGATGGTGACCGTAATCCTCAATCACACGCACGCTGCCTTTGCCAAACAGCAGTTCACCCACTTCGGCAAATCGACGGCCGACACCCTTGAACTCGCGAAGACAATCCACCACCGTGTTAACTTCAATGCCAATTTCCCAGGCCACCGCAATGGCACCCAGCGCATTACGGACGTTGTGCAAACCCGGCAGATTGATGCTGACCTCAATGGGCTCAGAAGGTTGCGGCAAGTGGACTTTAAAGACCATATTCCGTCCGTCCTGGCGGATATCCGTAGCGCGTATATCGGCAGACTCAGAAAGACCGAAAGTCACCACGGCACGACTGAGATGCGGGATTAGCGCTTTTACCTCGGGATCATCAACACACAATATGGCCGCTCCATAAAAAGGTAAATGATGGAGAAACTCAGCGAAGGCCATTTTCAGGTTTTCAAAACTGTTTTTGTAATTTTCAAGATGATCGCGGTCTATGTTGGTCACCAGCGCTATAACCGGTTGCAACAATAGGAATGAGCCGTCACTTTCATCCGCCTCGGCCAACAGGAATTCACCCTGCCCCAACCTCGCATTGCTACCCCAGGCATTGACCACGCCACCGATGACAAAAGTCGGGTCCATACCCGCCTCGGCCAGTAAACTGGCGGTCAGACTGGTTGTCGTCGTTTTACCATGGGTGCCCGCTACTGCGATTCCGCGTTTAAAACGCATCAGTTCCGCCAGCATCTGGGCTCTTGGTATAACTGGAATCCTGAGCTCCCTGGCTGCAATTACTTCGGGATTATCTTCAGGTACTGCTGTCGAGACAACCAGCACATCCACACCATCAACCAACGCGGCGTCATGACCGATAACCACCCTGACCCCAAGCTCCCTGAGATGTCCGGTGGCAGTGGACGCTTTCAAGTCGGATCCACTGACTTCAAACCCCTGGTTGACAAGCACTTCGGCAATTCCATTCATACCGGTACCGCCGATTCCCACAAAGTGAACACGCCTGATACGGCGCATTGGGCGTAAATGTCCACTGTGTGTATTCATGGGGTAACCCATTCACGGCAGGCATCAACCACCTTTTCCGCAGCATCGGGCAGTGCTTTTTGCCTTGCCGCGATGGCCATGTTTAACAGTACGGAACGATCAGAAAGTAATGGCTGCAACGCGGTGGCCAGTACCTGCGGATCAAGTGAGGACTGGGATAGAATGACTGCCGCTCCGGCATCAGCCAGGTATTCGGCGTTGCGGGTCTGGTGATCATCAACCGCATACGCAAACGGTACCAGCACCGATGCCACTCCGGCGGTTGCCAGCTCTGCAACCGTGAGCGCGCCTGATCTGCAAATCACCAGGTCGGCCCATCCGTAAGCCTCGGCCATGTCACTGATAAAAGGTGTAATCTCAGCATCCACACCCGCGGTTGCGTAGGCCTCAGTCGCCTCATCCACACGCTTCGCTCCGGCCTGGTGACGAATTTCAATAGCCACGGTTGAGGAGAGCTTTTTGAGTGCTGCAGGTACCACCTGGTTTAACACCTGGGCACCCTGGCTGCCACCGGTAATAAGCACCCTGACCAGGCCGGAGCGACCGGCCAGGCGGGTTTGCGGTTCCTCTATCGCAGCTACCTCGTGACGCACCGGGTTGCCGCTATCAATGGCTGACAGTTCCTGCGGGAATGTTCCCGGAAACCCCTGTAGTATTTTTCGGGCGAAACGGGTGAGTAAACGATTGGTTAGCCCGGGAATCCGGTTTTGTTCATGCACCAGTACCGGGATACCCTTGGTCCATGCAGCGATACCACCGGGAGCCGCCGCATAACCGCCGAAACTGACCGCGCAACCAGGCCGGTTAGCATCCAGTAACCGTCTAGCCTGCAAGACAGCACGCATCAACTTCAATGGCATGACGATCCAACGCATCAACCCCTTACCCCTTAAGCCGGTGATGGCAACCACGTCGAGGGGAATGCCTGCAGCAGGGACCGTATGTGTCTCCATACCGCCTTGCGCACCCAGCCAGCGTACCGGTATATCCTGCTTTCGCAAAGCCTCCGCTACCGCAAGACCGGGGAAAATGTGCCCACCGGTGCCACCTGCCATGATCAATACACCCTGACCGGCACGGCTCATCGACGTGCTCCGGCCAGGTTGGGCACACGTGCGACAGTCAGAGGTGCATCACGATCCAGTTCATAACGGATTCTGAATACGATGCCCAGGGCCACGAAAGTCATCAGCACGCTGCTGCCACCGGAGCTGATTAATGGCAGGGTAAGGCCTTTGGTTGGCAATACACCCAGGTTGACACCCATGCTGACAAGGGCCTGCAATCCAATCCAGAGACCGACGCCGTAAGCGACATTTCCCGCGAATGGCCGTTCCCTGCGGTGGGCCATCAGGCCGATAATCATGATACGGGCGACCAGCAACATGAACAGGGACAGGATAAAAACTACACCCAACAGGCCAAACTCCTCGGCCAGTACTGCGAATATGAAATCGGTATGTGCTTCAGGCAGGTAAAACAATTTCTGGATGCTGGCACCCAAGCCGACACCAAACACCTCACCGCGGCCGACTGCGATCAGGGCCTGGGTTAACTGGAAGCCGCTGTCATACGGGTCTGCCCACGGATTCATAAAGCTGACGATACGTTTCAACCGGTAGGGCTCCATGGCCGCAACGCCGAATACCGGCAGTGCTGCCATTCCAAGCACAAACAAATGCCGCCAGGCCGCACCTGCCAACCACACCATACCGCCCACAATGGCTGTGATCACTGCCGCACTGCCCATATCGGGCTGCATCAATAAGATGCCGGTTAACATGGCAGCCAGCATCAGCGGCTTGAGCGTGTCAAAAAACCGTATCTTGACCATATCGGCCTTACGTACCAGGTATCCGGCCATGTAGATAATCACCATGATCTTGACCGCTTCCACCACCTGGAAATTAACAAAACCGAGTGTTATCCAGCGCGCGCTGCCGTTGACACTGCGCCCGATACCCGGAATAAACACCAGCAGCAACAGCAATGCCGACAGCCACATCAGGGGGCGGCTGATTCGTTCAAGAAAATCGATCGGAATCGACCGGAAGGCTGAAGCAAGCATCACACCCATTACGACGTAAATCAGGTGACGTAAAAGGTAGTAGTAGGTGGCCACCCCATGACTCTCAGCGACCGCAATCGAAGAAGAACCCACCATCACCAGCCCGGATGCAACCAGCAGCAGCACCGGAATCAGCAACCAGGAGTCTGCCTGTACCGTTCTGTTCAGACGCGACCCGCGCAGGGCCTGTTGTTGGGTGATTCTCTTTGTCATCTTATCTTCAAGGTCGCCAGACCTGCCAGTACCAGGATCACCGAGATGATCCAGAAACGCACGATGACCCGGGGTTCGGGCCAGCCCTTCAATTCGAAGTGATGATGGATCGGTGCCATGCGGAATATTCTTTTACCGGTCAGCTTGAACGAGGCTACCTGCAGGATGACCGACAGCGTCTCCATCACAAAAACACCGGCCATCAGGGTGAATACCAGTTCCTGACGTACGATCACTGCGATAAGACCCAGCGCCGCGCCCATGGCCAATGCGCCGATATCACCCATGAATACCTGTGCCGGATACGTGTTAAACCACAGGAAACCCAGCCCGGCACCCGCCAGCGCACCACAAAAAATGGTCAGTTCACCGGCCCCGGCAATATAGGGTATGGCCAGGTAGTCCGAAAATACCGAGTGGCCGGTTACATAGGCAAAAATACCAAGGGCCACGGCCAGGAAAACAGCCGGCATAATCGCCAGTCCATCCAACCCGTCTGTCAGGTTGACCGCATTGGAGTACCCCACGATAAAAAAGTAGGTGACAAAAATGTAGCCCAAACCCAATGGGATAACGATTTCTTTAAAGAATGGCAGAATCAGCTCGGTCTCCGCTGGAGACTGGACGGTTAAATACAAATAGGTTGCCGCACTTAAACCAACGATGGATTGAAACAGGTACTTCCAGCGCGCCGCCAGCCCATCAGAATTCTGCAGGACCAGTTTTTTGTAATCATCAACCCAGCCGATAACACCGAATGCCAATGTCACCAGCAGTACCGTCCATATATAGCGGTTACCCAGGTCTGACCACAACAGGGTGGAAACGACAATTGAAAACAAAATCAGCGCACCGCCCATAGTCGGTGTACCGGCTTTTGAAAAATGCGACTCCGGACCCAGCTGCCTGATCGGCTGGCCAACTTGCTTCTTAACCAGCCGGCGGATAAAGGCCGGGCCCAATATCAACGAGATTGCCAGTGCGGTCAAAGCCCCGAGAATACCGCGCAATGTGATGTAAGCGAATACATTGAAGCCCGGATTAAATTCGGCCAGCCAGTTGAACAGTTCCAGTAACATCAGCCGTTTACCTCCAGGTATTCTGTCCCGTTGGAAATGGCCCTGACCACATGTTCCATACCCATCGAACGTGATCCTTTCACCAGGCAGGCAATGCCGGGTTTAAGTTCAGCACGTAAGGCCTCGATCAATCCGTCCCTGCTACTGAAATGCTCGGCATTGGCTCCAAAAGCGTCAACCGCCGCAGCGCTTGCTTCTCCCAGCGCGAATAGACGCCTGACACCAAATGAACGCGCCGCGTCACCCAGTTCCGCGTGCATCTTACGGCTATCGTTACCCAACTCTTTCATGTCACCCATGACCAGCCAGGGCTCACCGTTTTGGGTGGCGAGTACCTGCAAGGCCGCATATAGCGAAGCGGGATTGGCGTTATAGGTGTCATCGATCACAATCCAGCCTGAGCTTGCGTGTTTAAGACTGAGCCGGCCGGGTACCGGCTGGACTGTTTCCAGTCCGGTCTTGATATGGGCAAGTGGCACATCCAGGGCCAGGCAGACGGCAGTCGCCGCCAGTGCATTGGTCAGGTTGTGCTTACCCGGAAGAGGCAACTGCAGTGGAAATTCACCAATCGGTGTACTCACCACGACATGATCTGCATCGTGGTCCGCCCTGATATGGTTCTCACCATCACCATTAAAATAGAAAATCTTTCCGGCCTTATTGATGTCTTGCCACAGATCGACCCAGGGCTCAGCTGCATTGATAATTGCAACACCACCAGTTGGCAACGCCGCAAGCAACTCGCCTTTCGCCTGGGCAACACCCTGTATGTTGATAAAACCCTGCAGGTGCGCCGGTCCAATATTGGTAATCAAACCAATGTCCGGCTTTGCAATTGCTGCAAGATAGGCAATATCACCCGGATTGCTGGCGCCCATTTCCAGCACCGCATAATCATGTGATTGATTCAACTGGAATACCGTCAGGGGTAAGCCCAGCTCATTATTGAAATTACCTGAAGTCGCCAACACCTCTCCTTCCTGCCTAAGGATACTGGCAACCATCTCTTTAACCGTGGTTTTGCCGTTACTACCGGTGATACCGATGACTTTCGCCGGGCAGACCTTAAGCCAGTGTCCGGCAAGGATTCCAAGCGCGGCCAGTACATCCTTCACTTTCAATACCGGCAGACCTGACGACACGTCACGATCGACCAGAGCGGCAACTGCACCCAGGTCCATTGCCTGCTGTAGGTAGTCGTGGCCATCAAAGGTCTCACCGGCTAATGCGGCAAACAACATGCCGGGAACAATTTGGCGGCTGTCTGTTGTGATACCTGTAAAGCTGACATCAGCTTGTAACGGTACGCAATCGAGCAGTCTTGCAGCCTCGTTCAGGCTCATCTGTATCATGCCGCGTCCCCCAGTGCATGGCGGATGACGTTCGCATCGCTGAATGGTATTTTTTGCCCGCCTACTTCCTGCCAGGTCTCGTGACCTTTTCCGGCCACCAGCACCACGTCACCAGGTTGACAGTTTGCGATAGCCTGCTGGATCGCCAGCATCCTGTCCGGCTCTATCGTTGCCCTACCCGGTTCTTCAAGGCCCGCAACCACGTCATCGATAATCTTGTTGGCAGACTCATGTCTCGGATTGTCACTGGTAACCACCACATCATCGGCCAACAACTCTGCTGCGCGGCCCATTTGCGGGCGTTTACCCTGGTCGCGGTTGCCACCGCAACCAAATACACACACCAGCCTGCCATCAAGATGCGCCCTTACCGCGTGCAGTGCACTCTCCAGTGCATCGGGTGTATGTGCATAATCGACCACGACGACCGGCTGACCCGGTTGGCCACCCAATCGCATCATTCTTCCGGGCACCGGCTGCATAACTTCAAGCTGGTGCAGAACATGGCTCCAGGGCATGCCAAGCAAGGCCAGTGTGCCGGCGGTCGCGAGCAAATTCGACGCGTTAAACGCACCCAGCAGACCGGTGTGAATTTCTTCCGAGCCCCATGGCCCGGTCACCCGGATCTTCATTCCATCGATATCAATGGAACGAATTTCGGCGCTTAATTCCGCACCTTCCTGAAGACCAAAACTGAGCATTTGCATACCGCCATTGAGCTCACCAAACCACTTTCTGCCGTAGGCGTCATCATGGTTGATGATCGCAAAGGACGGTGCGTATTCGGTAAACAAAAGCCGCTTTGCGGCTGCGTAGTCGGCCATATCAGAATGGTAATCAAGGTGATCACGGCTAAGATTGGTAAAAACCGCGGCATCAAACTGGACCGTTTGACAACGGTGTTGTTGCAGTGCGTGCGATGAGACTTCCATCGCCAGGCGTTCAATATCGGCTTTCACACAGTCTGCAAGCACCTGCTGCAAGCTGAGCGGGTCAGGTGTTGTACGTGCACCGCTTTGCAGGTTTCCAAGCGCGCCATAACCCAGCGTGCCCACCATACCGGCGTTACCGTAAACACGTTGCCAGGACTGGGCCAGAAAGTGGGCAACAGAAGTTTTGCCATTGGTACCGGTGATACCCGCTATTTTCATTTGCTCCGATGGAGCCGCGTAATAGCGTGATGCCAGCTCTCCAAGCTTGTTCCCAAGCCCGGCGACCTCGCAGGATGGTACACCCAGTTCAGGTACCGCTTTTAAGCCATCATGAATCACGGCCACTGCACCGGCAGCTACCGCTGCCCGCGCATAATCCAGACCATGTGCCAACTGACCCTGCACAGCTACAAAGGCATTACCGGGTTTGATACTGCGATTATCAAGGCCAATACCGCTTACCCTGAGCGTAGGCGCTTCATCAACCCAGCCTTCCAGTAACTCATACAAAGTCATGGCCATGATCATTGCCCCTCCGCGCTGCTGTTGCCGGCATTTACCAGCATCGTCGGGTAATCATCAGGTGGAATATTCAATATACGCATCGCACCGGTCATTACCTCGGAGAACAGGGGAGCGGCAACCAATCCGCCGTAATATTCATCACCGGTCGGGTCATTGATCACCACGACACAGACAAGACGCGGGTTACTGGCCGGGCCAAAACCCGCAAAACTCGAAACGTACCGGGCTGCGGCGTAGCCTGAAGCACTGGCTTTATGTGAAGTACCAGTCTTGCCGGCAATACGATAATTTGCCACCCGTGCCCGACTACCGGTACCTTTGGTGGTTGTCACCGTCTCCAACATTTTCGCAACCGCGTTAGCAACTTCAGGATCAATGGCAGAAATGGGAGGGTTATTGGAGCCCTGAATAAAGGCTGGCTGACGTAATTTACCGCCGTTGGCGATGGCAGCATAGGCTTGTGCCACCTGCAAAGGTGTTGCAGAAATCCCGTAACCGTATGCAATGGTTGCCTGTTCCAAACGTCTCCAGCGACGGTGGTTTCTCAGTACCCCGGCAGATTCACCCGGAAAGCCGGTGCCGGTTGCCTCGCCGAAACCAAAACGGCTGTAGGTGTCCCACATTTGCTCCGGCTCTAATTGAAGCGCCAGTTTTGTTACGCCAACATTGCTTGATTTCGTCAGGACACCGGTCACATCCAGCAAGCCGTAATTGTTGTGGTCCCGTATGGTATGGCCGGAAATCACCGTATAACCCGGTGAGGTTTCCACCGGTGTTCCGGGAGCCGCTATGCCGTTTTCCAATACGGCGGCAATCGCTATGGGCTTCATGACGGAGCCCGGCTCAACCACATCAGTGACCGCGCGGTTACGCATGCCGTCGGTGTCATGTCCTGGATGGTTCGGGTTATAGGACGGTTGGTTGACCATGGCCAGCACTTCACCCGTGTCAACATCCAATACCACTACGCTACCTGAGCGCGCGCCGTGCTGGAGCACTGTGCTTTTCAATTCACGGTAGGCCAGGTACTGCAGACGCTTGTCAATCGTGAGGTGTAAATCGTTACCCGGATCGGACTCTCTGATCAGTTCGACCTCTTCAACGGTCTGTCCCTTACGATCCTTGATGACGCGCTTGCTGCCGGGACTGCCTGCCAACCAACTGTCGTAGGCAAGCTCGAGTCCCTCCTGGCCAATATCATCAATATTGGTAAAGCCGATCACGTGTGATGTCACTTCGCCGGCCGGATAAAAGCGGCGGTATTCTTTTTGCAGATACACACCCGGTATATTCAGTGCACGGATTTGATCGGCCAAAGCAGGGTTCAGACGTCTCCTCAGCCAGACAAACTCCTTAGCCGAACGTTGGGTTAACTTTCGCTCGATTTCTTCCGTGTTGGCATTTAATGAATCAGCCAGGGGTTTGATTTTCTCCGGGTACTCAAGCAATTGGCCCGGGTGTACCCAGACAGAATCAACCGGAGTACTCACCGCCAAAGGTTCACCGTTGCGGTCGGTAATAACACCCCGTGTTGATGCTATAGTGACTTCCCGCAAAAAACGGGCCTTTCCCTGTCCCTGCAGGAAGTCAGTCTCCATGACCTGTAAATTCACAGCACGTGCAATTAGTGCAACAGAACACAACATGAAAATCAGTAGCATGGCGTAAAGCCTGCTGCTGGGAATCATATTTTTAGCCTGTTTACTCAAGGACGTACAACCAAAATATGTGTCTGCTCGGGTTGCTGCATTTTCAGAACCCCACGAGCGGTTTTTTCAATCTGGCTTGCATCTGCCAACCAGCCCTGTTCAATTTGCAATCGGCTCCATTCAGCCAAACCCTCATCCTGAAGAACCTCGAGGGCACCTAACTCCACGGCCAGCAGACGGCTCTGGTGCCGGGTATAGACAACACCCAGTGCACTGCTGACAACAGCGATCAGAACCAGAATTAAAATTAGAACTTTTGAATTCAATTTAGGACCCGCTAACCCTTGTCAGCCCGCTGCGTTGCCTGCCCAAATGGCGCCAGGCAAGGCACGAGGAGTGACGTTTGGTTATTCCAAATGAGTGACGAGTAGCGCTGCATGGCGCCATTTGGGCAGGCAACCCGAAGGGACGAGCCCCATTTTGCCCACTGCGGCGTCTCTCCTCACTAAAGTACATGTAGTACATTACGTTCGTTGTTCCTTGCATTAAGCAAAATGGAATCACGTCGCAGTGGTCTGACAAGGGTTAGCGGATCCTATTTTCTCCGCAACCCTCATAGTTGCACTGCGTGCCCTGGGATTTGCGGAGATCTCTTGTTCGGAGGCTCGAATGGCTTTGCCAACCAACTTCAATGTTGGAGACCAATCCGGGTGCTCAGGAACATTGCGGCGGACCTTGCCTGGTCGTACGGCTTCTCTAAATGTCCGTTTGACCAGGCGATCCTCCAGGGAGTGAAAGCTGATCGCTACCAGCCTTCCTCCCGGACGCAATTGCCCGATTGACGCTTCCAGCCCTGAGGCCAGATCACCCAGTTCGTTATTGACAGCTATTCGGATCGCCTGGAAGCATCGTGTTGCCGGGTGCTTCTTTTCCCTGTTACCGATCGTCGTCTCGATAAGCTTCGCTAGCTGAGTGGTAGTTTCCAAACATTGCTGCTGCCTAGCTTTCACGATACTCCGGGCAATCCTGCGCGCATGGCGCTCCTCTCCAAACTCCCAAAATACGCGGGACATTTCCCGCTCCGATGTCTCTGCTAGCCAAACGGCCGCAGACACACCCTTTGTTGGGTCCATCCGCATATCCAGCGGCCCGTCTTTTCTAAATGAAAAGCCACGCTCCGGATCGTCCAGTTGTGGTGAAGAAACTCCAAGATCCAATAAAATGCCATCCAGGTTTCTTTCTATTTCCCACTCCCGGGCCATGCGGTCTATCTCCGCAAAGCTACCCTGAACTATGGAAAACCTCGGGTCATCCCCCCATTCTTCCAACCCCGCGGCTACCGCCTGCGGGTCCTTATCCAGGGTAAATAAGCGTCCCTGCTCGGTCAGCTGGGACAAAATTGCCCGGCTGTGTCCACCTCGGCCAAAAGTTGCATCGAGATAAACCCCGTTTTCCCGAACCCTGAGTGATGAAACTGCCTCTTCCAGCAAAACCGCTTGATGCTGGTATTTGTTCATTCGCTCAGGTCAAACCCTCTTGTCCAAATTCATTAGCCCTCTTTTGGGCATTCAGGCCTTCACCTAAAACACAAGGCTGGCCATCTCTTCTGAAGCCTGCTCATCGAGCGTGGATAAATCCTGGTCACGCTTGGCATTCAGTGTGTCTTCATCCCAAATATCAAAACGGTTGCCCATACCAAGCATGGTTACCCGCTTTTCCAAACCCGCCACTTGTCTCAAGCTCGGCGGTATCAAAATTCTGCCATTGCCGTCCGGTTCAACGGCTGTGGCGCTACCCACCAGGCGTCTTTGTAAACTCCTGTGGCTGGCATTAAAGTTGGGAAGTGCCATGACATCGTCACGTATACGTTCCCAGGCCTGCTCGGACTGAAGCCACAATGAGCCTGAATCAAACGCGCTATAGGTGAGCACCATGCGGTTTCCGCATTGCCCTGCAAGGGTCTCTCTATACCTTATCGGTATGGCGAGACGCCCTTTCGCGTCCAAGTTAATTGCCGTTTCACCGAAAAACACTTTTTTCCCACCTAATTATACCAACTTCCCACAATTCCCCACATTTATGCACGATAGTGTTTGAAAGCAATAAAGTCAAGCAGGACAAAGGGATTTGAACAAGAAAGGACGCGCGGCCAAGGGCAGAAATATGGCAATCTCGTGGCAGCGCTAGAAGGCAAAACCCAATATGTGGCATCCACGGGCCAGCAAATGACCCAACATATTGTACTCTCAACTAGTTTTAGCGTCACAGGGATTAGAGATTAGTATCCGCCAAGGTTGGGCAAAAACTTTTAGCACCCGCTAGACCTGTTTACTCACAGCAGGGTGTGTAACTTGTTACGCACCATTTATTCCAGGCAAAGGAAAACGCGTGGGTAACTTGTTATGCACCATTTATTCCAAGCAAAGGAAAACGCGTGGGTAACAAGTTACCCACCCTACGGCGCAGGCCAGATTTGTCTGGGCGCCGGGCTGGACTGAACCTCATAGCAGCGCTATGGCTTGAAGGAAGCTCAAGTTCAGGCGAATCTGGACAAGTTAGCGGTGTGATACCGGTGCAATCTACAAGTTCAGGTGAGAGCCGGCCGATAAGCCGGGTTCTGTCGTGGACAATCATTCATCTGGGATTACTGTCACCAGCATCCTCAAGCGACCTACCCGAAGACATCGCGGGCCGCGATATGGTCTTCCTATTTGGTCTTGCTCCAGGTGGGGTTTACCATGCCACAAGCTGTTACCAGTTGCGCGGTGCGCTCTTACCGCACCATTTCACCCTTACCTGCCAACGCTACAAGTAGCGTGAACAGGCGGTATATTTTCTGTTGCACTTTCCGTAGGCTCGCACCCCCCAGGCGTTACCTGGCACCCTGCCCTATGGAGCCCGGACTTTCCTCCCTTCCGCACATGGCGGAAACGCGATTGCCTGGCCGACTCTCGAGACTATTGTCCTCTACCCGTAGTCTCATTGATAGTGTTTATGAGGGGGCGTAGGGTGGGTAACTTGTTACCCACGCGTTTTCCTTTGGTTGGAATAAATGGTGCGTAACGAGTTTCGCACCCTACAGTTGCGATAAATGGATTGCGTTATTTGAGTAAATCGTAGACTTTTCTGCGTGACACGTTGTTTAACTGGGCAGCCACCCGCGCGGCCTGGGACGCGGGTAAATACTCCAACAAAGCCTGTGCCATTTTATGTGCATTGGACAAAGCCTTATCTTCACTACCTTCATAACCATCAACGACGACAACAAATTCTCCACGGCTCTGGTTCGTGTCCTGCGCCAGTTCTAATTTCATATCTGCAAGGGGAACCCGTATCACGGTTTCGAATTTTTTGGTCAACTCCCTGCATACCGCTACCAGGCGCTGCCCGCCAAAGGCCTCGGCCATATCCGCAATGGTAGCCTCGATGCGGTGACTGGACTCAAAAAACACCAGGGTACGGGTTTCATGGCAAAGAGCCATTAGCTCCTTCTTCCTGGCTGTGGCTTTAGATGACAGAAAACCTTCAAACGCAAAACGGTCCGGCGGTAAGCCTGCAACAGACAACGCAGCGGTAATCGCGCTGGGGCCGGGAACAGAAAAGACTGCCAGGTCTGCTTCCCGTGCGGCCTTTACAAGGCGGTATCCCGGATCGGAAATCAACGGTGTACCCGCATCGGAAATCAATGCGATGGCTTGACCATCGGAGATACGATCAAGAATCCGGCCTAAAACCTGTGCTTCGTTATGTTCGTGCAGGGCCAGCATTGACGTCGTAATGTTGTAATGCGATAACAGCACGCGTGAGTGACGGGTATCTTCAGCGGCTATAAGGTCCACTTCAGACAGAATCCTTACAGCCCGGAAGGAAATATCCTCCAGGTTTCCGATGGGTGTTGCTACAACATAAAGGCCGGCTTGCGACATAACTGTGTTTCCAATAGTGTTAATCTAGTGTAGCGTCCACTCTAAAAGGTAGGATCAGTGGTTTTCAGTACACTTTACCCGGTCAACTTCGATTGCTGTCCAATGATATAGGTTATCATTCTGAAGCAACTAACTTTGTAAAAAACCTATGACTTTACGTATTCAATCATTTCTTTTGTCTGCTGCTTTTCTGGTGCTACTCAACGCATGCGGCACAACCGGCCAGGCTCCTGGCGCCAAACCGGCCGTTGTACAGGAGCGACCGGTCAAGTCTGGAACCGGTGATAGCGAGGATTATGATCTCCAGTACCAGTTGCATAGGGAGCCGTTCGAGCGCAGCCTGGAGGACGTTATCGAGTTGTCACGGCATATGACCGGCTACCAGCCCGACGTAGCGCTTGCGATCCTGCGTTCACTTGAGTCTATACCTTCCGGTGAGCTGGCTGCCATGATTGACAGTCAAATATACGACCCTGAATTCACAGAATGGCTCGAGTTGGCATTACAGAGCCGTAGCCTGTTGATCAATCGGGACTCGCTGCCCGCCGCAGCTCAGAGCTGGGCTGATTACCATTGGGGGCATGCGATCACGCAAAATGATTTTTCCGAGCTGATATATACCTATCGGAACCTGTTTCCTGTGCCTGCACAAGTAGCCGTGCTGTTACCCACCGAAGGCGGTCTTTCTTCTGCTGCCAGGGCAATACGTGATGGTGTCCTGGGCGCCTACCTGGAACAGCCGGGTAACTCTGTTCTCCGGTTTTATTCCAGTGGGACCGACAGCGAATCAGTCATGGCTGCCTACCTGCAAGCCAGGGAGGATGGCGCCACACAAATTGTCGGCCCATTACGCAGCTCATCAGCCGGTGCCCTGGCCAGCCTGGATAGTCCGGGTGTACCAATATTGCTGCTCAATGAGCCAACAGAATACGAATCGCTTGACCCTGAACGGAGAACCGCCGTCAACAGTCTTACTTTGTCACAGACAGAGGAGGCGATGGCCATTGCCGATAGCGTGCTTTCACATGGTCAGAACAAGGCGATCATGATCATCCAGGACAGCGCCTGGGGCAGACGTATTGAGACCGCATTTGCCACCCGGTTTGAGCAGGGTGAAGGCCGGATATCGGACATCACACGCTTCAATTCAAGCCTTGAAGACCACAATGACATGCTGACCCGCTTAATGAAGATAGACGAGAGTAAACAGCGCAAGACGGATTTGCAGTCGCGCCTTGGCATCTCACTGAATTTTGAACCCAGCCGCCGTGCAGACTTCGATTTTATTTTCTTGGCGGCGAATCCAGAGGATGGCCGTGAACTCAAACCTCTATTGCGGTTTCACGATGTCGGTGATGTACCTGTCTATGCCATGGGACGTATTTTCGGCGGCAAATTGCAACAGGCTTCCAATCAGGACCTGAATGGCATCGTCTTTCCAGTTACTGCCTGGCAATTGCAGGTATCCGGAAAAGATATCCCGAAACTGGAAAGCATTCGTGGCGGGGCATATGGGAATTTGTACGCTCTTGGCCAGGATGCCTGGCAACTGTTGCCATGGCTACCCCTGATGCAAAAAGATCCCGACCTGTGGTTTTCCGGCAATATCGGCGCACTGAGGATGCAGGCGGACGGTCACCTTGAAAGACAGCCTTCATGGGCACAATTTTCCGGTGGCCGGCCAATTCCCTACGAATGGCCAAGCGTTCAATAAACCCATCACAATTGAAAGGCCGGAATTCCGGTAGCCACTGGGAAAAAACGGCGGAATCGTTTTTGTGCAGCCAGGGCCTAAAGCTACTGCATCGGAATTTCTCAAGTCGCTTTGGTGAAATTGATTTGATCATGGAGGATGGAAAGACCGTTGTTTTTGTCGAAGTAAAGTTTCGCAAAAACGACCACCATGGCAGTGGCGCAGATGCGGTTACATTTCACAAGCAGAACAGAATCTCACGTACAGCAGCCTGGTACCTCGCCAGGAACACTCACAGGGCTGAGCAATTTTGTCGATTTGATGTTATCTCCATCGACCCGAAAAGAAGAGACCAGGAAATAAACTGGATCAAGAGTGCTTTTTATTCAACCATGGGGTAGCAGGATCAGCCCGCATGCTTCATCAGACTCCCCAGAAGCTTTGCAAGACAGCCAGTATGGCGACGGTAAACAACGCGGCAACCACATCATCAATCATAATTCCAAAACCACCGCTTACTTCTTTGTCGAGTTGACGGATCGGCCACGGTTTGACGATATCGAAAAAACGAAACAATAAAAAAGCCGCCAACAGCCAGGGCCACTGCAATGGCACAAAGGCAGCCGATAGCCAATAACCGACCATTTCGTCCCAGACAATGCCGCCGTGGTCGTGAACACCCAGTTTACGACTGACATCCCCACACAGCTTGACGCCGAGCAAAAACAGCAATACCAACACCACCCAGAAGCCCGGATTACCCATTTCCTTCAAGACAAAAATAAATGGAATCGCCACCAAGGTACCCATGGTGCCGGGCGCGAAGGGGGACAGGCCCGAACCAAAACCAAAAGCCAGGAAACCGGCTGGTGAACCGAGGGCGACCTTTTTTAGAGACGGACGTACTGGAGCTGATTTATGCTGTTCAGGCGAGTTCATGGTTGCCGCCGGAAATGCTCAAAACCGGTCCCGCGTGGATGATAGTGACCACCGTCTTTTGCGAGACAACGGACGCCCTCGCCGCTTTCAATTTCGCCAATGACACTCAGGCGGATATCCAGTTGCTGACGCCAGGTTTCGAGCCAACCCTTGTGCTGGCAGGGCAAGGTAAACAGCAGTTCGTAGTCATCACCACCTGACAACTGGTAATTCCACCTTGTTTCATCCTCGAGCGCTGCAAGCACGTCAGTTTGTGGCAGCTTTTCAATTTCAATGCTCGCACTGCAAGCTGATGCCCTGAGAACATGGCCTAGATCTGCCAGCAGACCATCAGAGATATCAATACAAGCACTTGCCTTCCCCGCCAGACACTGTCCCAGGCTGACCCGTGGTTGCGGTCGGTCAAGCAAATGCTGTTCAGTCACCGGTTTGCCTGCCTGCAACATTTTCAGTGCGTGGGCAGCACCACCGATGGTGCCCGACACGACCACCAGGTCACCCGGGTTTGCACCACTGCGGGTAAGTTGTCTACCCGGTTCGATAATGCCGAGAGCCGTCAGGCTAATGGATAAAGGCCCACTGGTGGTATCACCGCCCACCAGTGTCACATTGTGAGGCTTTGCCAGCGAGTTAAACCCTTCGCTGAACAGGTGTACCCACTCCGGGGCAGCCTCGGGCAATGACAATGAAAGCAGGGCCCAGCGAGGGACCGCACCCATCGCAGCCAGGTCCGACAGGTTAACGGCAAGGCATTTATAGCCAATATCAAAAGGTGAAGTGTTAACAGGAAAGTGGGTGCCGGCATTCAGTGTATCGGTGGCTGCCACAAGGTAATGACCGGCTGGCACTTCAAGTACGGCGGCGTCATCACCAATTCCCAGTTTGACACCATGCTCAAACCCGGTGGAATAAGAGGCTGAAGTCTCCCGCTGAATCTGTCGAATCAGCTCAAACTCCTTCATTCGATCAGGCCCGGTTAAACGGCAATGAGGTAGCAGGATCCCGCAATTGCTTCATTGCCTTATCAAGAACACCATTGATATAGCTGTGCCCCTGCTCGGCGCCAAACAGTTTCGCCAGGTTGATCGCCTCGTCAATGACAACCTGGTGGGGTACCTCAATGCTATTGATTAATTCCCAGGCACCCATACTAAGGATGACATGCTCGATAACATCAAGCTGGTTGAGCGGCCGGTCAAGAAACGGTTCGATTTTTTCATCGAGAGTGGCCTGATCTCTACTTACCTTTCTGACCAGGGTGGCAAACAATTCCGTATCAACATTGCTGAAATCCTGCTCTTCACGAAACTGGGCAAGTATTTCATCAACTTCCAGACCAGTCAGGTGCCACTGGTATAAGGCCTGCAACGCGCGACGGCGTGCCCGGCGGCGCGATTCAAACCTGTTCTCTGTTTTATTCCGCACGGAGACGATCCATCAGGGCAACCATCTGCAGTGCAGCAACTGCCGTATCAAAGCCCTTGTTACCGGCACCGGAACCGGCACGCTCCAGGGCCTGATCGACGGTATCGGTCGTTAACACGCCAAATATGACCGGCAGACTATATTTGAGGCCGACGGTGGCCAGACCCCGGCTGCATTCGCCGGCAACGTAGTCAAAATGGGGGGTGCCGCCACGGATAACCGCTCCCAGGGCGACCACTGCATCATGGTTTCCAGTGGAGGCCAGAACATCAACTGCCAGTGGTAACTCAAACGCGCCTGGCACCCAAACCAGGCTAATATCTTGCTGCGCAACACCATTTCTGCCCAGGGCGTCATACGCACCGTCCACCAGCTGCTGCACGATGAAGTGATTGAACTCACTGGCCACCAGGGCAATACTGCATTTTCTTTGCGGCATCTCTAGGGGAAATTCATTCATGGCCTTATTCCTCGGGGGGTTCACCAGGCTGGTGTTCACTTTCAACGTACTCAACTACTTCAAGACCGAAACCCGCAAGACCGGTCATGCGTTTTGGTGCACTCAGAACCCGCATTTTCCTTATTCCGATATCAACGATTATCTGAGCGCCAATACCATAGGTCCTCAGTTCGCTGGATTGCCTGTTATCACCATCACTGGACACACTCGGCTCGGGTTGCTTCTGGATACGCCGCAATAAACTGTCGCTATCTTCATGTCCACCCAGCACCAGCAGCAGACCATTACCCTCCCTGGCAATCTCGGCCATGGCCAATCTCAAAGGCAAACCGAAATCATCCCGTTTAATGCTGAGGACATCGCTGAGCGGGTTTTGTACGTGAACTCTTACCAGCATCGGCTCGTCCGGGTCCACTTCACCCATTAAAAGCGCGAGATGAAGTTCGTCATTGATGCCATCGCGATAGGTCAACAACCGGAACGGACCAAAATCAGTTTCGACCTCACTACTTGATATGCACTCCACCGACCGTTCCGTCTCTAAACGGTAGCGTATCAATTCGGCTATGGTGCCTATCTTGAGGTCATGCTTCTGAGCGAAGGCTTCCAACTGGGGTCGCCTGGCCATGGTTCCGTCTTCGTTAAGAATTTCAACCAGCACAGCGGCCGGCTCAAGTCCGGACAACATCGCGAGATCAACGCCGGCCTCGGTGTGGCCCGCGCGGGTTAATACCCCACCAGGCTGGGCCATAATTGGAAATACATGACCCGGTTGGGAAATATTGGCCGGCCCGACATCCGGACGGGCGGCGGTACGAATGGTATGCGCCCTGTCGTAAGCTGAGATACCGGTTGAAATACCTTCAGCGGCTTCAATTGAAACCGTAAAGTTTGTTGCAAACCGCGTTTCATTTCTATTGACCATCAGCAACAGGTTCAACTGTTCACATCGCTCACGGGTAATCGGCATACAAATCAAGCCGCGACCATTGTGGGCCATGAAATTGATATCTTCCGGCCGTACCATCGAAGCGGCCATGATCAGGTCGCCTTCATTTTCCCTGTCCTCATCATCAATCAGGACAATCATGCGACCTGCACGAATATCTTCAATTAGTTCAGGAATGGTATTGAGTTTCATATTAGTCGCTATCCTATTAACCGGACTGACTACCGGTATTTTCTGAATGGCCATATTGATTCAGACGATCCAGGTAACGGGCAATCAGATCGACTTCGAGGTTCACGTCCTCACCGGCAACCAGGCTGCCAAGTGTTGTCACTTCGAGGGTATGCGGAATAATGCATATTGAAAAATGATTATCATCGACTTCATTGACCGTCAGACTGACACCATCGAGGCAGGCCGATCCTTTGGGTGCAATGTACCGCGCCAGCTTACGGTCTGTCTCAAAAAGAAATCGTTCGGAACGTCCGTCTTCAGTTCGCGAAACAAGCCTGGCAAGACCATCCACATGACCGGACACCATATGCCCGCCCAACCGGTCTGAAGCACGCATCGCCAACTCCAGGTTCACACTGTCACCCTCTTGACGATTTCCCAGACTGGTTTTATCCAGTGTCTCAACCGATAAATCCGCACTGAAGCCAGTTTCATCGGGCTCAAGCATGGTTAAACAAACTCCCGAAATGCTGATGCTGTCGCCAATTTTGCATCCTGACATCAACGTCGTCGGTACTTCGAACCGGATTCGTAAGTCCCCATCGTATGATTTCCGGGAAATCAATTTTCCAGTTGCAGCAACGATTCCTGTAAACATGACTGATTAGCTCCTGACAGGTCTGAATCGAAAACGCATGTCTTTGCCGATGCGTCTTGAGTCCACCCAGTTCAGATGGACGCGATCATCCATATTATCAAGTCGCGGCAGAGCAAATGGACTCATTGCTGCACCACCGAGGATGATCGGCGCCTGGTAAATGAGCAGTTCATCAACCAGGCCCTGGTGAACTAATGTTCCGCACAAGGTAGCCCCGGCTTCAACCTGAACTTCGTTGAAACCACGCTCAGCCAACTGGCCCAAAACTGCATTCATATCCACGCGCCCCTCAAATGAGGGTAATTCCATACAATCCGCAGCGGTTTTTCTTAGCGCCTGGGGTACCGGCTTTTCCTTCAAACCGGCAATCAAGACGTTGCCGGGCAGGTTTAATAGCCTGGCATTTGCCGGCGTCCGCCAGTGGCTGTCAACGATGACACGCGCCGGCTGATTGACTGTTTTACCGTTTCGTACATTCAGCGATGGATTGTCCGCCAGAACGGTACCAATACCGGTCAATATGGCATCTGACCTGGCACGCCAGCTTTGCACATCAGCGCGTGATTCGGAACCGCTGATCCACTGGCTGCTGCCATTGGCCAGGGCAATATGACCGTCCATACTTTGTGCTAACTTGATCCTGACCCAGGGACGACCCTGACGCATACGTTTCAAAAACCCGGCATTAATGTCTTCAGCTTCAGTTGCCATCAACCCGCTTTGCACTTCAATCCCGGCCTTTTGCAACCGCTGGTACCCATTGCCGTTGACCTCCGGGTTGGGGTCTTCAATGGCGAAAACCACCCGGGTCACTTTTGCGTCAATCAACGCATCCACGCAGGGGGGCGTCCGGCCACTGTGGCTGCAGGGTTCGAGAGTGACATAAACGGTTCCACCCACCGCTTTGTCACCGGCATCATTCAAAGCATGAATTTCTGCATGAGCTTCACCGGCTTTCCTGTGCCAACCCTGTCCTACGATCTCTGAGTCACGTGCGATTACACAACCGACCCGAGGATTGGGGTGAGTCGTTTCCAGACCCCGACGGGCCAGTTGCAGGGCGCTGGCCATACACTTGTAATCGAACGTGTTGAAGCTCATTGGAGTCCGCTTTATTTCATCGGCGGCGCACTAGTGTACTGCATCGTACACTAACGTCGCTTCTTGCCGGAACGAACGTTCAGCAAGGAGATTTGACGTTGATCCAGACTACCCGGGTATTCTTTCTCCAGCAATTCGATCTCATCCCGGAACGCCTGGACATCTTCGAACCTGCGGTATACGGAAGCAAACCGGACGTACGCCACCTGATCCAACTGGCTCAACTCCCGCATCACCCACTCACCGATCAGACTGCTGGGTATCTCCGCTTCTTCAACACTGCGGATTTCCCGCAACAGACTACGGATGGAGCGCTCGACCTCACGGGTTTTAACCGGTCTTTTTTCGAGGGCCCTGAGCATACCCTTACGTAACTTGTCCTCTGAAAATGCTTCGCGAACACCACCCCCTTTAATTACCCGGGGCGCTTTGAGTTCCGGGGTTTCATAGGTATTGAAACGGGAAGCGCACTTTGCACATTCACGCCGTCGCCGAATCTGCATACCATCACCTGTTACCCGGGAATCCACCACCCGGGTGTCGTCATGATTGCAAAATGGACACCACATTTACTGGTATCAGAGCCTGTAAACGGGATGTTGATGACATAATGCCATGGCGGCTTCTCGGGCCTTGTCTTCAACAACCGTGTCACCAACATGGTCAAGAACATCGCAAATGATGCCCGCCAGCGCAACACAGTCATTCTCGTCAAACCCGCGAGTGGTCACCGCAGGTGTCCCAAGACGTAATCCACTGGTTACAAAGGGTGAGCGTGGCTCACCCGGCACGGTGTTTTTGTTAACCGTGATAAACGCACGGCCCAGTGCGTCTTCTGCATCTTTGCCCGTGTATTCGCGACCGATAAGGTCCACCAGGAACAGGTGGTTATCGGTGCCACCGCAAACGATACGATAACCGCGTTCCATCATGATTCCGGCCATCGCCCTGGCATTGATCACAACCTGCTGCTGGTACTGGATAAAACTGGGGTCCAGCGCTTCTTTGAAAGCGACCGCCTTGGCAGCGATAACATGCATCAAGGGACCGCCCTGGGTTCCCGGAAAAACCAGTGAATTTAACCTTTTCTCAATGGCCTCATTTTCCTGCGCAAGGATGATACCGCCTCTCGGCCCCCGCAGGGTTTTGTGCGTTGTGGACGTCACCACATGCGCATGCGGTATTGGGCTCGGATAGACACCTGCGGCGACAAGACCGGCAACATGTGCCATATCAACAAGAAAGTAGGCACCGACTGAATCGGCTATTTCACGCATCCTGGCCCAGTCAACGACACGTGAATAGGCTGAAAACCCACCAATCAGTAATCGTGGTTTGCACTCCTCGGCAATGCGTTGCATTTCATCGTAATCAATCGCGCCGGTTTCCTGATCGATGCCATAGGGCACCGCATTGAACAGGCGGCCGGAGAAATTGACTTTTGAACCATGTGTCAAATGACCACCATGCTGAAGATTCATGCCAAGCAGGGTGTCTCCAGGCTCCATCAGGGCCATATACGCCGCAGCGTTAGCCTGTGAGCCCGAGTGCGGTTGTACATTGGCATAATGGGCACCAAACAACTGCTTGACCCTTTCCTGTGCGAGTCTCTCGGCAATATCCACATGCTCGCAACCACCGTAATAACGCCGGCCCGGATACCCTTCAGCATACTTGTTGGTTAAAACTGATCCCTGCGCTTCCAGCACCCTTGGACTCACATAGTTTTCGGACGCAATCAGTTCAATATGATCTTCCTGCCGCTGCTCTTCACTGGCGATCGCCGCCGCGAGTTCACCATCAAATTCTCTTATGCCAAAGCTGTTGTCAAACATGCCCTATCCCGTGTTGAATGAAGTGTTGAAGTAACCTGTAATTCTAACATTTATTTGTGAACCAGTGACCCCACTGTATCTGGTTTATCACATAACCATCTGCGCGAAAGCGCGGACCTCATAGAGCCGGCATTCCACTTACCAAAAGCACCGTCATCCCGGCGCAGGCCGGGACCTCCTGAAGATTAACTTGAACTTAAAAGGTTTCCATTCCCAGCTTCTCGGAGGCATGCTGAGGTCCCCGCTTTCGCGGGGATGACTATGCCTTCGTTTAAGGCTTTGACGGGAACATGATTTGAAGTTGGTACTGGCTCACAGACTTGTGTTGGTAGATAATTCCGGGTCAATCTGAATTGGAAAGAGCTATGGCCCAGTTTATCTACACCATGATAGGCGTGAGTAAAATCGTCCCTCCAAACCGTACCATCATTAAAGACATTTCCTTGTCTTTCTTCCCGGGGGCCAAAATTGGTGTACTCGGACTTAATGGTGCAGGCAAATCAACCGTGCTGCGTATCATGGCGGGCGTGGACAAGGAGTATGAAGGTGAGGCCCGGCCACAGCCTGATATTCGTATCGGGTTTTTACCCCAGGAACCGGAACTGGATGATGAATTGACGGTTCGTGAAACCGTGGAACAGGGGGTGGCCGAAGTCAGGGATCTTTTACTGAAATTTGACGAAATCAGCCTCAAATTTGGCGAACCCATGGATGATGATCAAATGAATGCCCTGCTTCTGGAGCAGGCAGATCTGCAGGAAGCGATTGAAGCGGGTAATGGCTGGGAGCTGGAAAGAACGCTGGAAGTTGCGGCAGATGCCCTGCGTCTTCCACCCTGGGAAGACAAAGTCGCACACCTCTCGGGTGGCGAAAGGCGACGTGTCGCCCTCTGCCGCTTATTGCTGGCCAATCCGGATATGCTGTTACTGGATGAACCTACCAATCACCTGGACGCAGAATCCGTCGGCTGGCTGGAACGGTTTCTGACTGAATTTCCCGGTACGGTTGTTGCGGTAACCCATGACCGCTATTTTCTCGATAATGCCGCCGAATGGATTCTCGAACTGGATCGTGGATACGGCATCCCCTGGAAGGGCAATTATTCGTCCTGGCTGGATCAAAAAGACCAGCGCCTGCAGCATGAGGAACGCAGCGAAAAGGCGCATCAACGGGCCATTCGTGACGAATTGGAATGGGTACGGTCAAACCCGAAAGGCCGGCGCGCAAAGAGCAAGGCGAGGCTGCAGCGATTTGAAGAACTCAGTAGCCGTGAATACCAGAAGCAGAATGAAACCCGTGAAATTTATATACCACCAGGCCCCCGCCTGGGTGACCAGGTGCTCGAGGTCGAAAATATTTGCAAAGGCTTTGGGGATAAACTGCTTATCTCGGACCTGAGTTTTAACCTGCCAAAAGGCGGCATCGTAGGTGTGATAGGTGGCAACGGCGCCGGCAAATCGACCTTATTCAAAATGCTGACTGGCGTCGAGCAACCGGATAGCGGGCAAATCAACATGGGATCGTCGGTTCAGCTTGCCTACGTCGACCAGAGCCGCGATAGCCTAAATGGCGACAAGACCGTTTGGGAGGAAATTTCTGATGGAGCTGAAACCATTAACGTCGGTCAGTTCACCATGCCCTCACGTGCTTATGTCAGTCGATTCAATTTCCGTGGATCCGATCAGCAAAAACAGGTCAAGGACCTGTCCGGCGGAGAAAGAAACCGTGTTCACCTCGCAAAACTGATCCGCTCCGGCGGGAACGTTTTACTGCTGGATGAACCCACCAACGACCTGGATGTTGGAACCTTACGGGCACTGGAAGAAGCGCTACTCGAGTTCCCGGGTTGTGCGGTTGTTATCTCGCATGACCGCTGGTTCCTGGATCGAATTGCAACCCATATGCTGGCGTTTGAAGGTGATAGCAAAGTCACCTGGTTCGAAGGCAACTATTCAGAATACGAACAGGACCTGAAACGCCGCATCGGGGATGATGCATTAAACCCGAAGCGGGTGAAATACAAAAAGATTTAACGTCAAAAGCGCCCGGGACTGGTTATCAATCAGTTTTCGGTAAGAAAAAGTCCTCGGCAACCGGGGCAAAGACACGTGGCTTGTAATCAAGTAATTGCCTGGCTTGACGATCATCAAATACAAGGTCAAGCCGCTGTCTTCTGACCATCTCACCATTGATTCCATTGGCTGGTTTGAAAGCGCCTAGCAATTTAACCAGCAATAAAAATACCCATTGAGGCAAACGTAATAGCCTGACTGGCTTGCCAAGCCCAACAAAAATCCTACTAGCCATATCCGAATAGCTCAAAGTTTCACCACCTGACAAATTTAACACTTGGGGCAAGTCGTCCTGACTTAGCATCGCTGCCACCGCAGCCGATGCCAGATCCTCTGCGTGAACCGGCTGCCTTAATCCTTC
Organism: Lysobacterales bacterium; assembly: GCA_033791845.1. Taxonomy (GTDB): domain Bacteria; phylum Pseudomonadota; class Gammaproteobacteria; order Xanthomonadales; family SZUA-36; genus SZUA-36. The sequence goes on from JASJFX010000034.1 coordinate 30,797, forward strand.
AGCCTTTCCATTGACCGGCATAAAGCCAAAACGACCAACCCAGCTTGCCAGTCGGGTGATATTGGTATCCAGTCCGCACCCATAAATGAGCGTCGGTCTGAATATCACCAGTTTCAGACCCCTGTTTTCAGAAATGGAACGGATTTTCGACTCGATTGACAACATGTTCAAAACTTGACGTCTTTCGGTGGGGTTGCCCGATTTCTGCTTGGTATCAACGCTACTGCTACTGAATACAACGGCCATCTGAAACTGCCTGCAGGTCGCCAAAAATTTATCCGCCAAACTCAAAGGGCCCGCGGATAGCAGGTATTGACAACTCGCTGCAACCTCAAGCGCTTCGGATTCACTTAACCATTCGACCTGCTCAAAACAGGGAAACGCCTCCGGCTTACCCTTACGGCTAACGGCCAACACTCGAAACCCGGCACGCACCAAACGTGGTAAGACAAAAAACCCAATCTGACTGCTGGCACCCGTCAACAGCACTCCTGGGAGCTTTATCGCCTGATCAGTTTCAACGGCCATAAAATGAGAAACCTGAGCCAGATACCGGTATATACCAGCATACGAATGGGAAAGAACGTCGATTTAGCCTGAAATTTTTTGAAAAACCGGGCCATACCACGATGTTTTTGAAAATGCACCCAGGTTGGTCGACTGCTACTGGATAAACCCTGCATGTGAATGCAGCTGGCTTGCGGAACATAGAGACAATGCCAACCACGTTTCCTGAGACGGAACATCAGGTCAAGGTCTTCGCAATGCATCGCATATTTTTCATCCAGAAAGCCCACCGCCTCAAATGCAGTGCGCCTGACCAGCATACAGGCACCACTGACAGCTTCACATATTTCTGAGTCTTCATTCAAGTCTGAGACATCAACCTCAACACCATGAAAAGCAGGAAACCACTTGCCCAGATGCCAAAGACCACTCGCCGTCATCAGGGATTTCCAGGGGCCTGGAAAACGCCGCAGGGTCGCACGCTGGATTTGACCGTTTTCGTCGCGCACAGCAGGACCGGCCAGTGCTGCATTGGCATCATTTTCTAACGCATTCTCCAAACGGCCCAGGGTATCCGGCTCCAGAATACAGTCCGGGTTCAGAATCAACACCCAGTCTGACCTTAAACGGCGCGCAACCATGTTTATGGCAGGAGCAAACCCGATATTGGTGGGGTTAAACAGGAACCCCACTCTCTTTTGATTACCGTATACATTGTGCAGGCTTTGTGCGCTTCCATCGCTTGATGCATTATCAAACACGGTGACCTCTGTGTGCATCCCGCTTTTGAGCAGGGCGCTCACACACTGATGCAGTGTCTCACCGGCGTTAAAGTTAACAATAATAGTCTCGACGGTCATCTCTGTTTCATGTTTTTACCAAGCAAACGTTGCCACCAGGTACCACGTGATTGTATTGGCTGATCGGAACTGCTTCGTAATTCGCTGATCTCTTTTTCGAGTCCGGCAATGATGCCACCGGCTGCAATATGCCGTTTGATCTCATCATGATAGTGATGATAAACGGACTCCTCCCGGTCATCAAACAACCATAGACGATGGTCCACATCCGGAAGATTGGCTTCATCGGCAGCACACAATGCAATAAAGTACATCGGTAGCTGTGTAATGCTTGTGGGTGAATTCTTGTTATTCATGGAAACCTGGTCAAGGGCAACCCGGTCAACACCATCCAGGGACCAGATCGCTGAATGAAACATGAGTTTCTGACCAAGCAACTGACAGGCGGGAAAATGCCGCCTGATCAACGTCTCGAGTTCATCACGGTAAAGCTCTTTGACATGAAACTCATTGACGCTGTTTTGACCATCAGAGTAGGTCGCCTTGTCAGGCGATGAAAGAATCAAACAACCATCCGCTTTCAGAACACGCCTGAACTCAGATAACAGCTTGTCGTGTTCAGCAAGATGTTCCAGGGTCTCAAACGAGACAACGCGATCAAATTCATTGTCACTAAATGGCAAGCTGGTGCAATCGGCCACCTGAAAATTGACACCCTGAAGATGTCCGTAACGCTGCTGCGCGTGCCCGATGGCTTGTTGCGAAATATCCACGCCTTCAACCGACGAGGCGTTTTGAGCGAGCATTGCCGACCCATAACCCTCGCCACAGGCAGCATCCAGCGTACGGCTATTCACACACCATCGTGTAGCCAGTGCATAACGATGATAGTGCTCGTACCAAATTTCACGTACACACTCAGGCGTAAATCTTTCGCCGGTGAACTCTAGTGAATCAGACAATTTTCTTTACCGATGGTGGAGACGGTTGAATTTTACCGCATTCCAACACTCTTAAGTTCAAGGCAATCGAGGATTTGCTTTCTGCGCAGCGCCAGAGGGTCGATTTTGATAAATTCCATCACCTTTTCCAGGTACCCGGGGTGCTTCGCCAACAGACGTTGCATGCTTGCCTCATCCGGCTTCAATCCGAGTGGGCCGAAAGATGCCCCGCCATGATGAACGACATATGCATCGTCGCACAAAACATTACGTAACCCGGCTTGCTCAGCCCGCTGGCAAAAGTCATTTTCCTCACCGTAACCGAGGCCAAAGGTCATCTCGTCAAACAAGCCGATCGTCCTGATCGCCCTTAATGATATAGCCATGCAAAAGCCAACCGCCGTTGGCATATCCGGGTATGTTGGTTGACCGCAGGTTTTGATCAGGGATGCGATGGCTTCCGGATCGTCAGGAACCGGATTGGAAGCGCAGAATTCTGGAATGGAAACAATTTCACCATTATTTGACCAGGGCGTTGCCGTGGCAATCAAAGGATCAGAATCGAGACAATCCGTCAATCTCTGCAGCCAGCCCGTGGTCACTTCGGTATCTGAATTGAGCAGCACGACGTCCGTCTCAGCTACCCGCATGCCATGGTTTGCGGTTGCCACAAAACCCTGGTTTTCGGCATGAACAAGCAATTGTCTGTGTGGCTTTGCTTCATTGACCCATGAATGCATCAAAGGCTGCATACGAGGGTCAACTGATGCATCGTCTATTAGCAACACCCTTGTATCAGGAGACATCGTACGCGTAATGGAATCAAGACAGGCCTGGAGTAGTTCAAATGCATTGAAAACCGGAATGATGATCAAAGGTGAGGTCATTCTGATGTCTGGTCCATCCACTCGTGAGGCAATCTTATATACCCGACTTCTTTTGTATCTCCGGTAATCACGAACGCCATTTGGCGGTTATCAAATACCCTGACGCCTTCGGGATCCATTGAGTGTGCGCTCAAATTGTAACTGCCGGGTAAAAGGGCAACGCCGGTAAAACGTAAGTGGAAACGATAATAATGATCAGCCATCTTGACTGGAGCGACGCCTTCATTATCGGACACGACGCCGTAAACCGGCGTACCATCAGCCCTGATGACACCAACTACTCCCACCGGCGGGCGGTCATCCGGCGAATATATCTGCAGTTCTATATCGAGATTATCACCCATCGCAAACTTCGGTGGGTCTTCGTCACCGCCACCAGCCAGTTTAAATTGTTCAATGCGATAGTAGGCTCCGTCTCCGGTTGTCTTAATCTGCATTTCCTTTTCTTTTGCATTGCGTTTTTCATGCCAGGCGAGGTAAGCCTGTGTAACGGGAAACACATCCCCATATTGCTCAATACCACCAGCGTTGACCCACAATGCTTTTTGGCACAGTTTCTGCACGACATACATGCTATGTGATACCAGCAACAGCGTACCACCCTGTTTCAGGAATTGCTGAATCCAGCGTATACACTTTTTCTGAAACGATTCATCACCGACCGCAAGTACTTCATCCGTAATTAAAAGATCGGGACGGCAGGCAGTTATTACGGCAAAGCCCAGTCTGACAACCATACCTGATGAATAGTGTTTAACCGGCTCATGGATATATTCACCGATATCTGCGAATGCGAGGATATCATCAAGGCGCTCATCAAGTTCCCGATTGCTTAAACCCATCAGGGAAGCTTTCATACGCACATTATCCATGCCGCTGAAATCGGGCTGAAACCCGGCACCAAGCTCCAGCATGGCTGCAATTTTTGCATGCACCATTACCCGTCCACTGGTGGGTTGAATTACACCTGTTAGAACTTTGAGCAGCGTTGACTTGCCTGCACCATTTTCCCCGATAATTCCCAGTGACTGACCCCGGACTACATCCAGGTTGATATTACTGAGCACTTTGGCACCCTGTGCCGGTTCTCGTCCAAACAACAGGGAAACAAAGGCTTGTAATCGTTCACGTGATTTATGAACGCGGGGGTAGATTTTCGAGACATCTTCAACCTTGATCAAAGTGTCCATCAGAGGAAGTCCTCGAAGTGGCCGGAGAAACGCCGGAAAAAACGTAAGGATAACCACGCAAAAACTACCACAAACAACAGCATCAACAGTGCTTTGTAATCAAAGTTGATTTCACCGAATAACAGTAATTCCCGCAACCTGGCAATGAACCACGCCATCGGGTTCCATTGCGTCAGTGTCTGAATGGACTCCGGAAGGCGGGATGAACTGTACAAAATCGGGGTGGTAAAAAACCAGAATGTTATCAATGGCGGCAAAATCTGGGCCAAATCACGAACAAAGACCTGGATCGCGCTTGTAAACAGGGATATCGAACATGCAAAGACCCACATCAACAGCATGACAGGCAAAACCAGAAGCAGATAAAACCAATGAATACTGGTGCCCATTAGTTGTAAAACTATCAACACTGCCAAATAGCCAATCAGGTGCATAATAAAGGTTGCAGTTACAGTGGCCAGCGGAATTTGTTCAGTGGCAAACGCAACTTTGCCAATTAAGGCGCCGTTTGCGGTAATTGAACTATTGGCTCGCAGTACCGCTTCAGAAAAAGCTGTCCATGGCCAAAATGCAACGGCAAGATAGGGAACAAAACCAATATCAGCTGCCTCCGGGATACGTGCCTTAAATATCGTTGAAAAAACGAAGGCATAGACGGCCAGTAATATCAGCGGTTGCAAAATTAACCAGGCGAAACCGGTAATATTTTCCAGGTAATCCTGTCTGATCTGGCGTACGACGAGGTTTCTGAAAAAAACCCAGTCAGTTTTTACCCGGACTGTATTAGACATGTGAAACAGATGGTCAACGCAAAGAATCCATGCCCATCTATTCTACTCTTTATCAGGCGGAGGTGACTGTGGCTGTAATTCACCTAGATCGAAATAACGGCCAATCATCGCCACGATTTCTTCATCTGATATATTTGTTGGCTCAGACGCCAAAGCGGTTAGGTAATCCATACGAACTCTCTCTCTGTGCTCCTTGGCTTGTGCCTGCTCAATTCGCTTAGCAACTTCTTCGTATGGCAAAATGTAGGATGGATGAGTTTTGTCCAGTCGTATTATGTGGTATCCATATCGGGTTTTGACCAGTTCAGAGAAATCTCCGGTATTTTCCAGGCTAAAAGCTGCCGTTTCAAACGGTTTCACCATCGTTCCGATTTTTACTTCAGTGAAACGACCTCCATTGGACAACACGCTCGGATCTTCAGAATATAGTTTTACTAACTCATCAAAATCAGAGGGGTCTGCGTTGATTTTCTCCAGATAGGATTCAGCAAGCAATTTTGCCTCTTCAGTAGTACGCTCTTTGTTAGAAACCAAAAGATGTGTTACATCTACACGTGGCCCCACCTCAAAATCTTTTGGATTCAGCAGGTAATACTCACGCGCCATTGATACATAATCCGCATCGGGTGCTGAATTGACCTTGTGTTCTAACCAGGCATTTGCAAATTCTGTCTCCGCTGCCATTTTCATTCGCAATTCAATTTGCGAATCTGCCTGGCCAAACTCTTCGTCTCTTGCATCTGCAGCAAGCTGAGAGGTCAACAGGATATTGGCCAAAATAGTTCTTACTCTCTCTGGATCACGCAGTGCAGCGGCCTGATGTCCGGCTGGGATCTTTGAGACTGTTGCATCAAACTCCGCTGGCGTGACAACGCCTTGTCCACGGGTCGCCATCACGCCCTCGGGCATCGATTGAACCTCATCAGCGCCCGAGACAGAACTGTACAGGAAAAAGAAAAAAACAAACAAAATTTTCCAACTATGCATTAGTAATTTTCCATCATCTGTAAACCAAAGAAATGCGCACTATGGTGAGACGGTCACCAAAGCAGGTGACCGTCTTGAAAACACTTTTTTATCGGTTATCTTCTGCAGCTATTCGACATAGGATCTATCAACGGGGTTATCGATACACAGTCACAGTTTTCATGTAAGTTATACAAGGCGTACCGGTACAAGTTCCACTATCCGAATTGATACCATCGCTGAACGTAGTGTTCCAATAGTAGTCTGTGTCAGGTTGAAGTCTGCATGCATCTGGAAATTGGTTTGATCCCTCCGTCTCCCATATCACATTTCCATCAATAAATTGGTACTGTCTGCACTCATCGGCAACCTGGAAGTCTCCAGGTTTGGTACTGATAGCAACCAATCTAAGTCCCCGTGTACTACTGTATTCAATTGTACCAACCGCGCCCGCAGTCGATATGTCCGAGGTATTGAACATGATGGCATAAACGGCTGGCTCGGGGATAGCCTTAATGACCTGGTATGAAGGCGGGAACGGCCATTCCGAAGGGAACACCTCATTCCAAAGCTTGATTAGAGTTGGCAAACAGGGCGCTTTTACACTAAGTGGACGTTCAGCTTCAACAGAACCCTGGCTGTTCTCGCACCTGAGTGTGAAGGCCTCGTTCAGGGCCAGGTCTTCAACCAAGACGGTGTCAGGACTTGGAAAATTCGTCAGGTCTCCGTCCGGGTTTGCTTCGCTCTCCCTCCAGGAACCATAACAAGTGCTTTCATTTAGTGCTGCCCAGTTCAATGTGACAACTACATCACCGCAGCTTATCGGTTGCGTGCCTTTATTGGTGGTTAACTGGAAATCTGTGATTACAACTGGATCGACCGGCGTTACAGTTACAACGTTAGATTGGGGACTGTCACCATTCGCGTTACGGGCGATTACCCAGCAGGAATACTCGGTGCCATTGCTCAGATTATTCACTTCGATAGGTGAACTCTCCCCTGTACTAGAAAATTCTTCGCAATTTGCCGTGTAGGCAGTTATGGCTGAACCGCCATCACTGGTGGCAGTAAATAACAACACTGCGCTACCGTCACCTCCGATAACTGACTCCAGAAAGGGTGCATCTGGTTCTGTTGTAACGAACAGAGTCACATATTTACCCGCTTCCATGTCAAGTGTCGACATACAGCTCAGGTCCAAAAAATATGTATCAGCCACGGTCTCTTCTGATAACGATATCGTTTTGGGTCCATACGTACTGATAGAAACTGCCTGATTCCAAGCATCCAGATTCGGTAAACTTGATGCCACACAATCTTGTGCGTTGCTGGTACTCCAGTCTAAAGTTGCCGCATCACCCGGCTGAAGAGTGACACTCGATTGGCCGTTAATATCGAAATCGGTAATGGCTATTGAATCGACTTCAAAACTACTCTCGAACGCCAATTGGGTGTAACCACTATCGGTTGCACTGAATTCACTGCACGTGTCGACAATACAGCTCTTCACACGGTAGTAATAGTTACCACCAATGATTTCATCACTGATATCGTCGAATTGGATGGTATCTGCCGGCAGGATGGCCGCAGACCCGCACGAAGAAGCGATAGCTGTGTCACACCGAAATACCTCGTAGGAAGTCTCATCTGTAACATCTGCCCAGGTCACGCGGATAATGTCCAGGTACGATCCATCAGATGCACTGACCCCTTGAGGAGGAACAGGCTCGACTGCAGATGCCGAGAGCGGAACCAGTCCACATATAATAAACGTGGTTAAAAACAGGACAGCTTTACCAAATTCCCTGGCACCTACTGCGGATGACTTAAAAGCGGTCGTTGATTGAATGTGACCACTGTCAATTGAATTAGTGTGAGATTTGCCCGGTTCAACACGGACAAACAATCTCGATGGCTTACGCATAACTTCCTCTCCAGTATATCCCACCCGGTTATTCTGTTCTTTTTTTAATGAACATGTTATTGGGTTTTTTCGAGCTGAAAAATCTGTCAAACATCAATTTAACAAATCATCCCAGCTATACGAAAATGGGGCCTGCGTATGCAGACCCCACCCTCGCTATAGAACAACTTACTTTACAAAATTACTGACGTTACCATCAGCTACCCTGTTTGCGAGTAGCTTTATGACTGTACAACGCGCCATAGGCTGAAAGCACCCGGTTGCCTTGCAGATCTGTCAGAAATGCATTGCTAAATGCACTAACCCCAAAACCTGCTACCGGCAATCCATTCAGCTGACCAAGTGGATCACGCGATGCTACTACTGCATCACCATCAACAGCGATCAAATAGTCATCAAGCTCCACACGGGCCCAACCATATTGGAAGTTCTGATCTTTGAAAACATCAGTGTTATCAAAGTTAAGGTATTTACCCCTAGGCGTACCAAGAATTTCCGATTCCATTGGCAGTTCACCGGTATCAATATCACCGATCATTACGTCACCACCAAAGCGTATTACGTTAGTTTCGTAACACAACTGGAATGGTTCAACACCTGGAGGTGCTGGTGGAATAATGATTGGTGGTGGTGGTGAAACGATCGGCGGACGGTCGGTTTCGCAACTGTTGGTATCTTCGCAACCTGGCTCACCTTCATCACGTTCTTCACGATCCCAAAGACCTGTTAAAGCAACAGTTTCGCAAGCTGTGGCGTAATCTTCCTCTCCTACAACAGCCCATGGGGTTGTAAATGGAGCGAGAACAGGCACTTGTTCAACATAGAATCTCTTCGTTGGGAATGTCAATACCCACTCAGTTCTAGCCAGAAGAGCTGTTTCAGTTGTGTATTCATTCATCAATGAATCATGCATGAACAAGTAAGAAACTGCATCCACAGACCTTGCGAGCGTATCAGTAATGAGTTGACCTCTATCTGAGAAGACCACACTCTCTAAGATATCACCACTATTTAAGTTTGGTACTAAACTACCGGGCTCAGTATGAAGTGATTCAATACCACCTTGTCCAATAAAACCACTTAGATTCCAACCGTTAATGGCGTCTGCCTCATAGGTATGCAAAGCGCCCTTAAGCACGTTGACAACACCTGCACCACCAAACAAACCACCTGTGGGCGGAAGGATGTTAAGTCCTTTATCAAATTTCCAGGCACCCGGTACCAATTCTGTACCATCAGCTGCGATAGCCCAAGCAGCATTTAAAGCGTCACAATCACCCGGTAACCAAGGAGTACCCTGGTGGGTCGCCCAGTCAGCGGGATCAAAAGCATCACCTTTATAATCTGTTGTGGGTTCTGGATCCAGCACGCCCATTTCGATCATTTCAAAATGACCTTCATTCATGCGGGCATCGTCTTGCGTACCGCCATCACCTTCAAAATCGCCAAAAGCCCTATACGCGAAAGGCAGGAAAGACTGTACTTTACCGAATTTCGGAACCATACATGTGTTTTCGTCTGCATTGACAACCAAGACGGGACCATCACAAAGGACGGTGATACCATCACCCGGATCCGGGTCACAACTTTCGTCCATATTATCAACCGGCTGAGGCTCAATAGAGGCCGTCCAGACATCGTATGCAGACATGTATAAGTTGAAATCCAAAACCTCAACGCTGTTTTCTCCTTCAAGAAAACGAACCTTGACTGCTTTCGCTTCATCAGTGGTATTGACCACTGACAATAAAGTCACATTTCCACCATTGGTGGTGTAATACGGATAGAGCAATACTTGGCCGAGGCCGTCCGGATTTATGTTGACTGCCTGAGCCGTACCAGCAATACCGGCAACTCCAGCCAGTCCTGCAAGTACTGCTGCTGTTAAATTCTTTCTGTTCATTACAACACTCCTATTGTGTTCACAGGGCTATCTTATTTATTTAAAACGCATCACAGCCACCAATATAGCGACCATAACGCATCGTTAAGTTAACGCACATTTGCGCGACAATACTACGACAAATCCCACACTAAGGCAATAGATTTAATATCACCAAATTTCATTGTAAATGCAAACTGCTAAGGCACCATATACCAAGTACCATCGATCAACAACCATGATTCCTCGACACTCTTTGTACCCTCAAAGGATTTTACACCAGGAAGCGCTCCATAAACAGCGTAATCTATTGAAACATGTACCTTACAAGTAGATTCCTGACATTCACTTCCAACATATCGGGCACCTTTCCAAGCCACTCGCTGGGCCAAAACTGATCGCTGATATTGCAATGAAGATATACTGGAACGAGTGCCTGGTGACAGGTAATTGTATGCGGTTACCAGATCGCCGCTGAGCAATGCATCCCAGCGTCCCGTAACCCGTTCTTCGATCTGATTTTCTGTGCTCACAGTTGTTGCACAGGATGCAAGAAAAAACAAACAGCAAGCCAAAGCCATCAATTGTCCATGCCTGTTTTCGGAAAAATAATTCATCTTTAATTACTCCTCAAAATGCAAAGTGGCATGTTTAATTGGCGGTATCTTCATGAATTCAACACGGATATCATCACTAACTGATTTCAGGTCATTAACATTTTCAATCACGGTCGGCGTAATCATTACAACGGTTTCGCTGCGGGTGGTATTGGTTTTCGTACTCCCAAACAGGTTGCCAAAAATCGGGATCCGGTTCAGGTAAGGCACACCCGTGCGGCCCTTGCTCGATTGTTCAGAAATAAGCCCCCCCAAAAATATGGTTTGCCCTGATTGCACTGCGACCTGGCTTGTCACTGATTTATTATCGATCGGCGGGTTTCCGCTTGCTGAAATAGAAGGGTCACGCGTACCGGGGCGACTAACCTCCTGCGTCACATCCATGTAAACCAGTCCACCGGGGTTGATTCTTGGTGTCACGGTCAGGGTTACACCTGTAGACACGTACTGGGCGCTACTAACAACATTTCCAATTCCACCGGTAGAGATGCTGGAAGACTGCACCGGCACCTGGGTACCGACGGTAATGGTTGCGGTCGCATTGTTGCGGACCAGTAATGAAGGCGCTCCAAGTGAACGCACATCCGTAACGCTATCCAATGCAGCGATGGTGGCCTGTATAAAGCCTTTCCCGAGAGGAGCGATGATATTCGCCAAAAAGTTGTTTTCACCACCACCCATCGCCAAGCTGTCAAAACCGTCACCAAGGGGATTTTCACCGCCAATAGCGTCGGGATTGTTGGTCAGGTACCAGCTCACACCAAACTCCAGATCTTCCTTCAGCACTACATCCAGGATTTGCGACTCGATCAGGACCTGCAATGGTTCCTGGTCAATACGTTCTATCGCCGCCTGGATAGATGAATACTGATTCTGGGTAGCCTGGATCAAAAGCGAGTTGGTCTCAATGACAGAGGTTATGCGAATTTCGCCTTCTTCTGTTGAAACCACTCCGCCACCACCCCGGTTATCTTGGAAACCCCGGTCATTTGCTGACGCGCGATTTGAGTTGAAGTCATTGATTGAACTCGATTGAGCTTCCTGGAGACCTGGTGCCAGTGTGCCACGGTTGCTATCTTGCCTGGGAGATGATGTTGTTCCGCCAAACAGTTGAGTCAGGTAATTCGCCAATATCTGGGCTTCGAGATTTTTCACCCGATAAACATACAACTGCACACCGGAACCCGCAGCGCCGCGATCAAGTGTCTCAATCCATTTTCGGGCTTTCTCAAGGTAGGCTTCCTGTGGGGTGATCACCATGATCGACGCCAGGCGCTCCAACGGCACAAAGCGGAACATACCGGCCAGTGGTGATTCCCCTTCCGAGGCGAAAATATTGGTCAGCTCAGTGGTAATGGATTCCACATCGACGGTATTCAGCGGATAGATACCTACCGACATACCAGCCAGCCAATCCACATCAAAGATGTCAATGGTCTGCTGGTAGTTACGTAACTCTTCCTGGGTGCCTGCAAGAAAGATCATGTTGCGGAGCGGGTCGACTCTCACCATGGCACCCTCACGCACATAAGGCTCGAGTATTGCCGCCATTTCAGCGACACCGATATACTTTAATGGCATGACCCAGACTTCATAGCCCATAGCCAGATTATTTTCACTGAGTATCGGTACAAGATTGCCACGGACCGCTTCGGCGACTGGCAGGATGTGATAACGACCTTCAGTAAAAACCATCACCGCGCCATTCCAGCGCAACAGCAACTCAAGGATCGGCATCAACTGATCACGGGAAACCGGCTTGGACGTGGAAAATGTCACCTGCCCGCTGACACCAGGGCCAATGACAAATGTCTCCTGCAATACCTCACCGAGAATCGTATGGACAACCGACTGAAGGGACTCGCCTTCAAAATTCAATACAATCTCGCCGTCTTCCGAAACCGCGCTTAGCTTACGTTTCGCCGCGTCCTCGTTGATAAATGGAGATTCACCAACTCTCAACTCAACCTCTTCAACACCACCCGCCTCCGAGGCATTTGCCGTGGAAGTGAATATCGGAGATTCATCTGCTTTCAACTCAGCCTTTGTCAGGCGTTGGTGGTGAGGCTCAGGCCTTAAGGGAATTTCCGAATCCGTTGTTGCACAACTGTTGACCAGTAGCAGAATGGCCACAGCATAAATCAGTGATTTCATCTGATAGCACTCCCGGTAATTTGCGCTTTATCCATCATTTTTATCATTACTGCCTTGGTCCTTCGTATTCTTGTTCATCAATGCGCGAATGGCGTTCTGGTAGGGCGCCCGCTTTTCTGCAGCACCTGCTGCCGCCTTGTTTTGAGGTTGTGCTTCCTGCTCAAGACGCAACTCCTCACGTCTCTCGGCGATCCGCTGGCGAATCTGCTCCGCCCTGCTTAAAGGTTCATCATCCTCGCCCGTCTCATCCGTATCTTGGCCGGCTGCAGCCTGAGCTGTCGACGCCGGTGTTTTTACTGCAGGTGAGGGCGGTTCCGCAATTTTGACATCATGAACTTGCAGGTCAAGTTCCAGAGACTGGCCATCACTCGACTTCAATACCACGGCACGCGGATTGACTGCCGTTACCTGCCAGCCCACAAACTCACCCGTCAAGGAATCACCTTCGTGTGCCATGACAGTTTCGATATTTGTATCGGCCGGGGTCAGCGACGCAATCTTCATAGCCGGCGTGATAACGACACCGGTCAACCTGACGTCCGGTGCACCTTTCACCTCTATCGTGGCATCTTCTTCCTGTGGCCCATCATCGAGCTCCAGAATCACCGGAAGACGTGACTCATTAAATACCGGCTTTTCATTGATGACCTTGTACTCACCCAGCGTCCCCACCTGGCGGCTAACCAGGCTCACCTGATTGTCGGATACGAATTCTGTCTCTGTTCCGGCAGTTTCTGTTGAAACTGGCAGGTTCCAGACTATGGCCATACCCAGGGCAAACAAAACAAACAGCCCGCTAATGCCGGCAAGCACCATACCAAGCGGGTTATCCTGCAACCACTTCATTTCAAGTACCCTGAAACATTAAAACGTATATCCAGTGCACCTTGAGACTTTGTCTGCTGGCCGCGTTGACGCCTTGCGGTCCTGGGCCGGATAACATTCAGGTTATCGACCAGCATCAGGGGCATGCTGGTTTCCATACCGTACAGAATTTGCAGGAAGTCCTCGGCATCGCAACGCATGCGTACGTTCACAGTGACTCTGTGGAAGCGCTCCTGAACCCTCGGCCGCACCGGCTGCCGACTGACTATCTGGCAGGAATCATCCGCCTGTGTACGGACCATGTCTCCAATACTGCCGGACAGGGCAGCCGCGGCTTCGTCGAACGAGGGGTATTTGAGAAAGAGCCCTTCATCATTTTGCGAACTGCTTATTGTTTTTAACTGTAGCTGTAGTGATTCATTTTGCGCAGCCACACTCTGGAAACGGTTCAATTGTGACCTCAAATCACTCACTTCCCCAGCGTATTCCACATGACGTATTACAAACCAATGAAAGAACAATACGTACACGAGCAATATTGCAATCACCAATAACATCAAGGCCGTTGCTTTTGAGTTGCGCTGATCCGATATAATTTGCATCAGTCAGCGTCCTTCGTCGAATTATCTGCGCTCAAATCAAAAATTTCTTTGCCGCTTCGATTATCCAAACGCGTGGGCCCCCGAAAAGAAGCATTTTCAAACTGAGGGGAATTGTTGATCAGCTCAATCAGGCTTTGGGCATTTCCGGATTTGCCCTGCATCTGGGTGGTACCCTCATTCATCGATAAACGATCCAGAAAGGTGTTATCAGGCAGGATGCGGGTTAATTCTGCAAGCATCTCCACCTTGTACCCATTCTCAACCTTGCGATTCTGCAAAAAGCCGGCGGCTTCAGTGGCATCATCGATCTGCTGACGAACTTGCTGAACAGCCATCGCCTCCGCACGCACATTCTCAATGGCCTTACCTATGACTGCTAACTGGTGCTCACGCAGCCACAATGACTGGGCCATAACAAATATCATCAGAAAAACTGCAACCGCAGCAATGGCCCAGTTCAAGCGAACCTGCTTGTTAACAATATGGTAGCGCAGTGCTTCAGGCAGCAGGTTAATCCCCATTGTGCCTTCGGATGTAGCAACATCAACTCCGGTGGGGGACAAACCCAGTCGTTTAAGCTGCTCAATCTGTGACTCTACTGGTTCGCGAGGCGTCACATAGAGATCGAAATGCAGCTGACCGGCTTCACGGTCCCGGTTCAGGTTGCGCCAGGTAAAAAACACATCATCAGCACTGAATGGCGTGTGCCGGTCCATTTCATAGGCAAGCGCTTGTCGTAAATTGGCCTCAGCAGCAAGCGGCATTACTACGTTTGTATGTAGCACAACCTCCTCTGAAAGAAGCAGGTCACGGCTGACTTCGGCAAGCTCATGCCGCTGTATCAGATCCCGTATTTGCTGTGTTTGTAACTGGGAGTCCTGATCGATGGGCACCGAATCCAGAGACTGGACTGACTTGGCGTTATCTATACTGAAAACCAGTTCACCGTCACTGACCTGCATCAACAGCTTACGACGCGCATATTGCATGCGTGTACGTAACTCTGACGGCATTGCATTGCGAAGCTCTTCCGTCCACCAACTGAAAAATCGGCCTACAGAGCCATTCGCAATCCGGTAACGAATAATCTGAATGGTATTGTTAAGTGCGATCGCCATCGGTGTCAAAAGTTCCTAGTATTGAAATCCTTCGCGCCAACGCAAAACACGGTAGGGGCTACCGCTACGGTTTCCCCCAAGCCGGATTGTGGCCTGCAACTGTTCCCAAACGCCATTGGGCATTGTCGCCCTGGCCTGAATACTATACGTGACCCCTCTGCCTTGTTCCATAACCACAACACCATTTGGCAATTCCGTGCCCAGTGACTCACCGGGTAGTTGAGAGTTTCTTTCCTGCACAAAGTTCACTGCTTCTTCGTAAGTAATGTCCGGCAGTGCCAGCAACGCCTCAACCGGTGCGAACGCCGGGTCGGGTTCGGCCGTACGTGAGAATACCGTAATGGCGGGTTCCAGCCTACGGTAAAGTTCGTAATCCATGCCAATAACCTGTAATAACTCCTCTGTCATCATGAAAGACCTGTTCGCCGGACCTACCTCCAGGCCCGCCGCAAGGTATGCATCTTCTTCAGCTCCATTGACACGCTCAAGCTCATCCTCATCACGCCAATCCAGGACAGCAGCAGCCAATAGCTCGGCCGCGTCAAGCTCAAGCCCGTGCCCGGTGAACAAGTTCGCAAGGGTCAACTCGTCCGTGGCATTAATATCCAGTTTACCGCGTTCATCAATGGCACTGACTTCCACGAGAACGCCATCGAGTTCCGTTTGATATACGCGGCCATCAGCAAGCATTCGGGTGGCATCATCCGGATCACGAAGCGCCAGTACCGCCAGGTTGATCGCAGCCTGTGCACTCAAGCGCGCCTGTGTTCCCGACAGCAGGGAATGGGCCTCCAGACGGTCCATTCGCGCCATCAGGGCAAATGAGCCCGTAACGATTGTAAGCAACAGCAATGCCCACAAAACCAGTACCAGTGCAATGCCATTCTGAGAGTTTATCCGGCAGTTGCTCTTCATGACTCATCCTGGCTTTTATTTTTGATCAGGTTTCTAATACTTTGTTGATAACTTGACGCCCCGGAGACTCCGCCACCCGCCCTGAGTGCCTGTTCATCCACTCGCACACTGGCTGCCAGGTCCGGCCATTGCATGTTCAAGTCTTCGGAAAACTCAAGATCCAGACGAACTGCAATAGGCAGGGTGTTCCCCTGATCCCAGCTCTCAGTCCAACCAATCAACTCACCCTCTTCATCCTCCGTGAGGAACTCAAAGCCGGCTGAACTCACGCCCTCAAGCAAAACCACCGGATCCCTGTCATACAGGCGGCTTTCTTCGAAACCTTGCAGCAACGCATGACTAAACTGGATTAGCAACTCACCGTCATCAGCATTAACAATTTCTATTCGCTGTACCTGTGGTCCACCTGCACCAAGATAGCCGGGCATCGGAGCAACGTACTGGATGCGTCTTGCATCACCTTCAAAGACAACACGAAGCTCCTCAGTATCTTCTGTCACGGCGTACGGCAGAGGTAACATCTGGTTTAGCTGGCGACGAATAAACTGATGAGAGGCACGCAATTCACCACCTGCAGCCAGCAAAAGTTCCCCCCGTTGTGAAGATCGCGTGGCCGCACGCAGACCGCTATAGGTCAATGCCAGCAAAATACTCATCAATGTAATCGCCAGCAATAACTCAACCAGGGTAAAACCCGCAGAGCGTTGCAGTGATGAGTTACCAGGCGTTCTTCTCATTTCCGGTTTGCCAATACACTGTGAATGGTGCTGAAGTGTAAATCCCGCTGTCTTCGACCGGTTTCCCAATCTAGATTCAGGTCAACCCGGTACAACTCAATACCCGACATGTCAGCCAGTTCCTGGGTAATCAATCCTCCGCCACCGGCATCATCGGCTTCACCGCCAGCGTCATAAAAAGTAATACTCATTTCCCACTGATAACGATCCATACCTGTACCGCTGTACTGACCTTCTTCTACCGGAATTTCGGTACCAACCAACTCCATGAGCGACTGCGCAAACAGGGCAACCTTCGTGTCCTCGCCCGCCCGCATGACACTACGCATTGAACCAGCCATGATTTCCAGTACGATTGCAAAACTCAATGCGAAAACCACAAAAGCCAGCATGACCTCCAGCAGGGTAAAACCCCGTGACCTCCGCAGGCTTTTGCCAGGCAAAACGCCATTCAGAGGCTTCATCCCTCTTGCCTCTCAAGGCTTGTTTCACCGGTTAACCAGGCAACATTTACCCGGTACTCCCGATCATTGACAGTCAACTCAATATGGCCGCCGGTTGACCCGCCGTCAGGAAAAAACCGTATACCCGATACGGCTTCGGATGTGACCTCTGAACGCGCGGTTGTAATGGTCATATCCACACCTTCAGGCAGGTCAATCTGATCGCGGCCCGGTGCCTGGTAACTGCGATTTTCGGTATCAACCTGAAAAACCTGTTCACTTTTCTTGATAATTGCCATGGCCCTGGTGTAGCGCAATGACGCTACCAGCTTTCGTGAAGCAGCGCGTGCCTCTGCACCTGAAATACTGCGTGACATGGAGGTCGCAACCAGACCCATTACCAGTGCGATAATAACCATGACGACCATCACCTCAACCAGGGTGAAGCCCCGCAATTTTCCAGGCTTATGCGATGTCAACTGAAAGCGGGAATCCACCTGTTATTCCCAGTTGTTGATGTCCGCATTATTTTTCTCGCCACCCTGCTGACGGTCAGCACCGTATGACACGATATCAAAATCACCATGCTGTCCCGGTACACTATATTTGTAGGGTTGACCCCAGGGGTCTTTTAACAGGGAATTCTTGATATAAGGGCCATTCCAGCCTTTAACGCCTGAGGGCTCATTAACCAGTTGCTCGAGTGACGATGGTGGATAACCCGTATCAAGGTAAAAGGTTTCAACTGACATCTCTATACGGCTGATTTGCGATGAAGCCGCCTTGGCCTTGGCGCTCTCGGCCTTACCGATAATACCAGGCAACACCAGGCCGGCAATTAACGCCAGAATTACAAGCACCAGCAATAATTCGACCAGTGTAAAACCACTCTGTCTCTTGTTGTACATGTTGTAACGTTTTTCGAAATTCATTCCCGAAGTCTCCTGCCAGGATCTCTGGCTATTCAAACCAGCCATTTTTGTTTGCACTTAGCGGTTCCTTTTCTAAGGTTTGCACGATCTGTGACCATGTGTTTAACCGACCAGTTCATTAATACCCATAATCGCCATTAATACTGACATGACGATTGTACCGATCATTACTGCCATCAACAGCGTTATAGCCGGTGTAAAAATTGCCAGCAGGCGGTCGATGGTAATACGCACTTCTTTGTCATAGGTGTCTGCAACTTTCATCAGCATGACATCCAGCTGACCCGTTTCTTCACCTACGCTCACCATTTGCAAGGCAAGCCGGGGAAACTGCCCGGTCTCTGCCAGGTTGTGAGCCAGCCCACCACCTGTTTTGACTTTCAGTGTGGTTGCCTCAAGACTCTGCCGCAGCAGGCTGTTGTTCATGACATTGCGGGCAATGGAAAGACCCGACAACAAAGGCACACCATTGGTTAATAGAGTACCGAGCGTACGCGTAAGGCGTGCAATTTCCATTTTTGCAACCAGGTCCCCCACCCAGCGCATACCCAGAACCCGTGTATCCCAAACCAGTCGTTTTTCCGGGTCGGCCAACATGCGGCGAAACATGTACATACCCAGAAAGGCCAGGCCAATAAGACCCCACCAGAAATTCTGCAGAACCCCGCCAACCGCCAATACCATCTTGGTAACCAGCGGAAGATCACCACCCAGTTCTTCAAAAATCGGTGTGAACTGCGGGATGACATACACCAACAGAATAATCAGGGAACCACCCGCCAGTATCATTAACATGATGGGATAAACCATGGCTGAAACCACACTGTCCTTCAGATCCTTTGAGCGCTCCAGGTAATCTGCGAGGCGATCCAGTGTCGTGTCCAGGGATCCGCCGATTTCACCGGCCCTTACCATGTTAATAAACAACCTGCTGAACGAACCGTGTTGCGCATCCAGTGCGTCCGAAAGACTTCCGCCCTCTCTGACCTGATCCCGTATTGAGCTTACAGTTTGCTTGATACGGTCGTTTTCAGATAACTCAAGCAAAACCTGGAGTGAGCGGTCAAGCGGCAAACCGGCACCAAGCAAAGTTGCCAACTGTTGTGTGAACTGACCAACTTCACGGCTATTCATACCCCGTCTTTTCAGACTAAGGAAATCCAGGTTGAAGCCGCCCTTACCCGCCTCGTTGGCCGACAGGGGAATATTGCCACTCTCCTGGAGCTTGGCAATCATCCACTCCTTTGAAGCAGCCTCCATTGTCCCACGCACGGTTTCACCTGAGGGGGAAACTGCCTTGTATTCAAATAACGGCATCAGGATTCCTGTGTCACTCTGAGCACTTCCTCAAGCGTGGTAGTACCTTTCAAACATTTCAATAATCCATCCTGATACATGGTTCGCATACCCTGCTGGACCGCCATCTCATGAATTTCACCCGATGTCGCCTGCTGCATGATCAGTCGACGGATCGAATCTGTCATCTTCAACAACTCCAGAATACTTGTCCGGCCAAAATAACCCGTCGGATTCTCCTCCGTGGCAACAGGGCGGTACACGGTATAGCTATCCTGATCCAAAAATGTCGCGAACCCCATCTCTGCGGCAACTTCCGGCAACAGTTTCACGGCCTCCCTGGCCCCTTCACCAAGTGTTCTCACCAGGCGCTGTGCCAGAATGGCATTAACTGTAGAGGTCAACAGGTAATCTTCCACACCCATATCCAGCATACGGGTGATACCACCTGCTGCATCATTGGTATGAATGGTAGACAACACGAGGTGACCGGTCAGTGCAGACTGGATTGCTATTCGGGCTGTTTCCAGGTCCCGCATTTCGCCGATCATGATGACATCCGGATCCTGACGGACAATGGCCCTCAAGGCATGGGCAAAATCCAGGCCGATGGACGACTGTGCCTGGATCTGGTTGATACCCTCTAGTTGATATTCCACCGGATCCTCGACGGTGATAATTTTTCTTGCCGGGGTGTTGATCTGGCTGAGTGCGGTATAAAGGGTTGTCGTTTTACCCGAACCCGTTGGGCCGGTGACGAGGATAATGCCATGCGGCATCTCCAGCTCCTTGACAAAGCCTTCTTTCAATCCTTCATCAAAACCCAGTGAATCAAAATCCAGAACAATACTTTCACGATCGAGAATACGCATCACCACGCTCTCACCATGCGAGGTGGGTATGGTAGAAACACGCAGATCGAGTTCCTTACCCTGTACACGGTGCATGATACGGCCATCCTGAGGAAGCCGGCGCTCAGCAATATTTAACCGGGCCATGATCTTGACACGTGAGATGACGGCTGCGGTAGAGCTTGCCGGCGGAGCCTCTACCTCCTGCAATACGCCATCTATCCTGTAACGAACTTTAAGCCGGTTTTCGAACGGTTCAATGTGAATATCCGATGCCCGTGCCTCAACTGCCCGCTGCATAATCAGGTTAACCAGGCGGATTACCGGAGCCTCCGAGGCAAGGTCACGCAGATGTTCTACGTCTTCCAGGTCATCGTCTTCATCGCCAAGGGTATCGACAATCTGACCCATGGCACTGCGGCCAACGCCGTAAAGCTTTTCAATACCATTCTCGATTTCAGAGGCCACACCCACCTGCGGGCAGATGGTCTTACCACTGGCCATGGCCAGTGCCTTGAGTGCATATTCATCCCTGGGATTAGCCATTACGACTACCATGTCAGTATCAGTGACGCTCACCGGTAATAACAGGTTCTGTTTCAAATAGCGCAATGACAGCTTACCAATATCCGGCGCTTCATCCGGCAAATCGGTGGTTGATATCAATGGCAGATCCAGCAGACTGGACTCGGCTTCAGCGACATCACGCTCTGAAACCAGTCCGAGCCGGACCAGTAATGTCACCAGGTCGCCGCCATTTTGATCACGAAAAGTCTCGGCACGCTTAAAGTCAGACTTTTTCAGTCGACCGCTTTCAATAAGGTAGTCGCACACCTCGTCATCGAAATTACCGGACGGCCTGTCGTTATTAGCTTGTAGTTCTTCAGTTGCTTGCACGTAAAATCCCTTGGGAGTTTTATACCTTGTGGAAATTATAGCCTTATCTGTCAGTTCGCATACCATGTAACTGTAAGTGACAGGTACCAAACACAAAGACCACCATCCCGCCCTGACAGTTCCCGGTATTCATGAATCAGTATCCTTTTGCCATCCTGTGAACTGTTCGATCAATGCCCAGTTCGCCAATACCCAAATTATAATCGGCACCAGCGGTGGAAATATCAGAACACCCAGTTGATAACATAAGGCGATCAAGTCAGCAGGAATTCCAGCGTCAGTAATCACCTGGCTCGCTGCGCCTCCGAAATTAAACGACAGCATCTTCAGGGACTGCCAGACAACACCCCATACCTGTATCAGCATGACACCCACATATCCACCCAATAAAACGCCGAGCTTCCTCAACATGGAAACACCCGAGGCCATCACCAGGCCAAAAAGTAACGGCAAACCATAACCGAAGATCAGCGGATTAACGATAAACCCCAAAGCCTCACGACTGCCGTCCGGGAACTGGAAAGGTATATTGGTTTGTACCTGGAAAAGATAATGCCGGTCCGGGTTGGGTATGATGCTCTGAAAGTCACTCCCCAGCAAAGCCGATAAAATTTCACTGGACAAAATGCGCACCGGGGCACCGTGAAAAGCACTCAGGTAATACCAGAGCATAAAACCGAACACCATCCATAAAACTGCCAGGATCAGCAATTCGCCCAGACGCAAATCCTGACTACCTGCCGGTTCTTTCATCATTTTACCCATTGGCGTGCATTGAGAAAGATACGCTGCCAGGGAGAAACTTCCGGCCAGTGTTCCGGAGCCCAGGAGAAATTGACTGTGCGCAAAGTTCTTTCCGGGTGAGGCATCATGATTGTTATCCTGCCATCGGTATTGCACAGACCGGTAAGGCCGGCGGGGGACCCGTTCGGGTTTTGTGGATATTGCATTATAGCGTTTCCGGACGCGTTCACGTACTGCAGTGCTATCTGGTTCTGTGGTAGCAACTGACCGTGGAAGTGTGCCCGGCCTTCACCGTGTGCAGTTGCGACTGGCAGCAGGCTGCCGGCCATGCCACTGAAAAACAAAGATGCAGACTCAGTCACTTTTACAAGGCTAAGGCGGGCTTCAAACTGGCCCGAACGGTTGGCCTCAAACCCTGGCCAACTTTCAGTACCTGGAATAATTTCCTTTAGCGAAGAAAGCATCTGGCAACCATTACAGACCCCGAGCGCAAACCGGTCACTGCGTTCAAAGAATGCTGCAAACTGGTCTCTGAGTTCGGCCTGAAATAGTATGGAAGCCGCCCAGCCCCGACCTGCGCCAAGAACATCTCCATATGAAAAGCCGCCACAAGCCACCAGGCCTTGAAATTCTGACAGGCTCGTTCGCTTCTCAAGTAAATCTGACATGTGTACGTCAACTGTCCTGAATCCTGCCATGTCAAAGGCGGCAGCCATTTCAACCTGTCCATTAACACCCTGCTCACGCAACATGGCAATGGCGGGTTTTGTCTGCCTCGAGATAGCCGGGGTGACCGGATTTTGTAAAGGGTCAAAATTCAAGCTGGGTTTCAGGAAAGGCTGGTCCCACAACAGGGTTTGTGCGAATTCCTCCTCTGCGCAATCCGGATGGTCACGCAGCTTCTGAATTTCAAAGCTGGTTTCACTCCAGGCCTGGTGAAGTTTAGCCAGGTCGCTTTTAAGGCAAACACTTCCCGCGGCTTTTATGTTGAGAGTCTGGCCACTGATCGCCCTGCCAATTTCCGAGACAAGATCTGCCAGGCCGTGCTTTTTAAGGCACATCAGCACAGATTGTTTCTGTGATTCGGCAACCTGGATAACCGCACCCGGTTCTTCGGCAAACAAACGTGCGCGCAGTCTTTCTGCGTCATGCGCAGGGATTCCTTCGAATGACAACTCAAGCCCGCAACGCGCCGAGAATGCCATTTCACAGAGGGTGGTAATCACGCCACCATCAGATCGATCATGGTAGGCAAGTATTTGCCCGTCCGAGATGAGTTCCTGGATGGCAGAAAAAAAGCCTGACAGGTCCCGGGCGTTGTCGAGGTCAGGCACCCGCTCACTGAATACTCCATGGACCTGCTCGAGGCAGGACCCGCCCAGACGGTCCTGACCATGACCGAGGTCAATCAACAACAGGCAATTCGCTTCGTCGCTGATATCCAATTGCGGGGTGAGCGCCAACCGGACATCGGTGGCCGGCGCAAATGCAGATACCACCAACGAAACAGGTGCGAGCATGTGTCTTGACTGGTGCTTGTCTGTCCAGTCAGTTTTGAGTGACAGGGAGTCCTTACCTACCGGGATAGCGATACCCAGTGCGGGGCATAACTCCATCCCGACTGCTCTTACCGCAGCGTACAACGCTGCATCCTGACCATCTTCGCCCGCCGCTGCCATCCAGTTGGCAGACAGCCGGACATCTGAAAGACGGGCAATCGGTGCAGACGCAATATTGGTAATCGCTTCGGTCACTGCCATCCTGGCTGCTGCCGGGCTATTAACCACTGCCAGGGGTGTACGTTCACCGATCGCCATGGCCTCGCCCTCATAACCATGGAAACCGTGCAGACTTACCGCCGAATCGGCGACCGGTACCTGCCAGGGACCCACCATCTGGTCTCTCGCGACCAGACCGCCTACCGAGCGATCGCCAATCGTGATCAGGAAGGATTTGCTACCAACAGCCGGAAAACGCAAGACGCTGAGCAGGTCATCCTCCAATGGGGTTTGTCCGGGTAAGCTTGTTAGCGGGTTAACCTCTCCGGAGGTGGCATTTCGGTGTAGTTTAGGTGTATTTCCGAGCAGTACCTCCAGGGGCAGATCGACTGGTGGTTTATGCAACAGGGCGTCGTTCAGGCGTAAATGACGTTCTTCTGTAACGGTTCCCAGTACTGCATAAGGACAGCGTTCACGCTGACATAGAAACTCAAACTCTTCCAGACGGTCATGTTCTACACCCAGTACATAACGTTCCTGTGACTCGTTACACCAGATCTCCATGGGTGACATTGCACCGTCTGCACTGGGAATTTCGCGTAATTCCAGGTTGCCACCACGGGCGCTGTCATTCAACAATTCGGGTAATGCATTGGACAGTCCACCAGCGCCGACATCGTGGATGGATACAATCGGATTGGTGTCGCCCATTGCACAACAGCGGTCAATGAC
>JASJFX010000035.1:0-8930 GCA_033791845.1 Lysobacterales bacterium
TCTGAAGGCAATCTGCCGAAGACTAATGCCGCGATCCCGTTCCAGCATGATGAAGGCCCGTTCCTCCGGGCTAAGATGATTATACTGAGTCATAAGATCCATATTGCCTCATAGTGTTGCACTTGCAAATTGAATCTAAGCTGACCCCTTTTTTCGACCCCTTTTTTCGATAAGTTTTTGATGATTGAATTAGTATTGCCTCCAATTAAGGAAATCAGCTGATTCTCATGATAGCAATTGTGTACACAAAATACGGAACACCCAACGTTCTTCAAGTTAAAGAAATTGAAAAGCCCATACCCGGGGATGACGCGATCCTGATAAAAATTCAGGCAGTTGAAGCGACCAAGGCTGACTGTGAACTTCGGAGTTTCAATTTCGCAGTAAAGTGGTTTTGGCTACCCTTGCGAGTTGCGATGGGGGTTACAAGGCCAAGGAAGCAAGTATTGGGAGGGTATTTTGCCGGTGAAGTGGAAGCCATTGGCGAAGACGTATCGAAGTTCAAGAAGGGAGATCAGGTTTTCGGGACTACCGGGTTTCAGTTTGGCGCATACGGCGAATACCTGTGCTTACCGAGCAGTTCCACGATTGCGCCAAAGCCTCGTAATATGAGTTTTGAGGAGGCGGCGGCAACACCGATGGGTGGGTTGAATGCGCTTCATTTTCTGAGAAAAGCGAATATCCGAAACGGGGAAAAGGTTTTGATTAACGGTGCAGGCGGTAGCATCGGCACGTTTGGGGTACAGATTGCCAAGGTAATGGGGGCTGAGGTGACTGCAGTTGACAGTACCATCAAGGAGGAAATGCTACGCCGGATCGGGGCTGATCATTTCTTCGACTATACCAAGGAGGACTTCACAAAAAGTGGTCAAACTTACGACGTGATTTTTAATATGGTTGCCCGAAGCTCCTATTCCGAATGTGTTAACTCGCTCAGTCCCAAAGGGCGATATCTGATAGGGAATCCTCGCATATCCGACATGCTAAGATCCGTTGTTACTTCCACGTTCACGAATAAGACGGCCATTTTTGCCTTTGCCGGCGAAAAAGAAGAAGAATTACTCGCGCTTAAGGACATGAGTGAGACGGGAAAAATAAAATCAATTGTCGATAAAATCTATTCGCCTGAACAGGCTGCCGAAGCCCATCATAGAGTTGAAACTGAACAAAGATTGGGGATTGTCGTGATAAGCATGGGAAAGTCGCGAGATTGTTCGGAGGTACTGTGAAAACGTGTATCAACTTTGAAAATGTCTATAAAACCTGGCAAGCACATGCAGACGGACCTGGCTAATCACCTGCGTTCAGGTCACCTGCGTTCAGGGGTCGGACCTGTACAACTCGTTGAAAAGTAAGAATCCTACGGTCATTCAAGGAGTTTTCCGATAGTTAAACAGCTCATTTTGGCTCATCTTTGCACTATCTAAATCCGGAACGCCAAATATGCCCAGAGCCAATCGCTTTCACCTGCCCGGTGTCGTCTGGCACATCACCCAGCGATGTCATGACCGTAAATTTCTTCTCAAATTCGAACGCGACCGTCAGCGCTGGAAGCACTACTTGTTTCAGGCCATAAAACGCTATGGCTTATTGGTGTTGAACTATATCGCCACCAATGCGCTACCAGATAATCGATCGACATGCCCTTCGCAGCCTGACCAATATTTCAATCGAGCAAATACTTCGATTTGCGCACAAGAGTTGGGTGGATAGTCGTACGCATGAAAGGCTGTCTGATCGAGAGGGCGTTTGGACAGAGTCCGTTGCTATCGGCTCTGAGGCCTACGTTGAACGAGTGAAGTCTCTGATGGGTGTAAAAGCCTATCATCGGTCTATTGCAGAACATTCTGAAAGCACGTTCCTGATTCAGGATAGCAGTCTCGTAAAACTGCGTTTTCTGGATTGAAATTGATCTTTTAAGGTGAAAAAGATCTATTTTCTACAATTGATTCCTATGAATATCAATAGGATACACTGGTCCGACCCTTTGCTATCACTGTTTGAGTATGTAAATATGATGAAACTCAAGTGAGTTTGGCGAAGCTGATGTGGATATAATTTAAAAATCAAGATTATCGAAATAGAGCATAGCCATGGAAAGCACAGCCATGTAAGAGAGGGTCAGGACACCCACCTTATTTATGCCAGTATTCGCGGCTGTCCGTGCTCTTACTTAACATTGACCTGGCAAAATCAGAGAAACGTGGAGAGAAGATAAGGATGATTCATCGCATTTTCATCGCATTGGCGCAAATGATTGCGAACACATTTTTTCGCCGGATTGATGTGGTTGGGATTGAAAATGTACCATTGGAAGGACCGCTGATATTTGCTGGCAATCATCCCAATGCTTTGATGGACGGTTTCTTGTTGAACGCCAAATGCGGTCGCTGGCCATTACATTTCATGGCGAGTGACAAACTGTGGAAATATAAACTGCTGGGAAAGATACTGGATGCAACCGGTACGGTGCCGGTCAGTCGTCGCGACGATCATGCGGGTAAGGTCGACAACCGGGACGCTTTTGACCGTTTATACGCAGTCCTTGAAAGCGGCAACTGTATGGGGATATTTCCTGAAGGGATCAGCCATGTCGAATCGCAGTTGACCCTACTGAAAACCGGAACAGCACGTATTGCCCTATCGGTAACCGCTCGCGGTAAAACTGTCGTCAAGATCATCCCTTGCGGTTTGAATTATATTCACCGCCACCGATTCAGGAGCCAGGTGCTGATCGAATTTGGTGAGCCTATTGTTATCACCGATGCGTGGGTGAAAGATTATCAGCGGGACGAACAGGAAACGGTCAGGAGATTGACTGACCAACTTGCGCGGTCTCTGACCGGCGTGACCTTGAATGCGCCTGATTGGCGCACGTTGCGTTTCATCCAGACCGCGCGCCGTCTGTACAAGCCGGCAACGGCCGAACTGAGTCCGGGTCAGTATATTGAGCTGAGCCGTCGGTTTATTGATGGTTACCTTCTTGCAGACAATGACCCCGAACTCATGAAGCTTCGTAACGCGATTGAAAACTACCAGTCCCGGCTTGACCTGCTTGGGCTCAAGGATTATCAGCTCAGACAGCCGCTTAATACAGGTCGGGCATTACGTAAATTACTATCGCGGAGTCTGAAATTGCTTGTTTTATTACCACTGGCAATTCCAGGGGCCGTTTTGCACCTGCCTGTAGGCTGGGTAGCGGCCACCGTCGGTGAGCATTTCAGTTATGAGCAGGATGACATTGCAACATTGAAGGTATTCGCGACGATTTTACTATTACCCGTTCTTTACTTGTTCACGGCCACATTGATTGGGCTGTATTTTGGCTTCTGGTGGGCCCTGGCGGCGGTCATCGTGCTGCCCCTTAGCTTTTTGTCCTCTGTTCGCATCATCGAGGCGGAAGTAGGGCTGTTTGTATCGATGATGTTTTTGCTCAGGTTGACCCGCCTGGGTAGTGAAGTTGAAGCGCTACGGCAAAGCAGGGCTGAACTTGTGCGCGAAATACGCGAATTGGTAGAGCAACGTATGGAGTCTGATGCACCCCGCTTTTTTTCGGGGCAGGATTTTGCTCAAACTACTGATCAAAAATAGCGTTAAAGGGGCCGGATCCGGCCACTTTTTGCCTTTCTTTCTTTTTGATCACCCCTTTTCTTTAGGTGTAATCAATACATAAAGAACCGGAACAATAAACAGGGTTACCACGGTTGAAATCAACATCCCGCCAATAATAACAAGGCCCAGCGGAGTCCATAAGCTGCTGTTTTTCATCGTTAGAGGCAACAGCCCGCCAATGGTCGTCAACGTGGTTAAAACAATGGGTGTCAGCCGTGTTTGCGCCGCGCTGAGAATCGCGTCACGTATACCCTCGCCTTTTTGCACCAGTTGATTGGCAGTATCCACCAGGATAATGGAGTTATTCACCACGATACCCATCAAGCTGGTAAGACCAACAAACGCCATTACGGAAAATGAATAGTCGAATACCAGCAGGGCCAGGATCGCCCCTGAGAACGCAAAAGGTATGGACGAAAACACGATAGCGGGTTGCACAAATGAACGGAATTGCAGCACCAGCACCGCAAAAATTCCCAGCAATGAAATAAGCAGTGCCTGCAGTAATCCCGAGAAAGAATCATTTCTGGAAGCCTGTTCGCCATCAATTCTGTAGCTGATACCTTGTGGAAATTCCATTTTCTGCAATTTCTTCATCACCTCAGAGGTGACATCCGCGGTTAAAAATCCGGTGCTGGTATCAGCGGTAACGGTTGCACTCCGTTCAAGATAATAGTGCTGCAACTGTGAAGGAACCGTCTGCAGGTCTGTGCTGATCAATTGCTTGAGTGGAACAAACGCGCCATCGTTCGACATCACCAATAGACTGTTGATGTTATTGATATCCGGTGTGGCAGCACTGTCGAGACGGATCATGATGTCATAGTCATCACCATTCTGGTCGCGGAAGGTACCGACACCGCTGCCCATCAGGCTGGTGCGGACCACATTGTCAATGTTGCTGATAGCCACGTTCAGCAATGCAGCCTTGTCGCGGTGGATATTGATATTGAGATCCAGTTTTGGCCTGCCCATTGCGTTATCCACATTCACAGTGCCGGCTGTCGACAGGATCAATGTTTCGATATCAGCAGCGGCCTGTTGCAACAACTGCAGGTCATCACCCAACACCCTGATGGCGATGGGCGCGGCGACCGGCGGCCCCTGTTGAAACTCTTTTACCGTCACCTTGGCACCGGCTGTTACGGCAAAGTCCCGTCGCAAATCCTCAATCAGTTGCTGAAGCTCTGCGCGGCTCAATTCGTTCAGTATGATGAACAGCTGTGCCTTATTGGCGGCCTTTCCACCTGGAAACTCGTTGTAGTAAATGCTGGGATTCTCCCTGCCGACGTTGGTTGCAACCGCCTTGACCTCTTCGTGGGTGCGAACCTGTTTATCGATACGGGTGGCAAACTCCTGTGTGGCGTAAAAGCTGCTGCTTTCCGGCAACTCAATATTCAGCAGTAACTGGGGTTTTTCAGCCGTTGGGAACACGCTGACGCCCACTTTTGGAATCAGCGCCAGGCTACCCGCGAACAGGATCAGGGAGGCCGCAATAACCCAGCCCGGGCGTTTTAGTGCGGCCCCAAGCGTGGCTCGATAGTGGTCGCAGGAAAATCGTTCCAGTTGACGTTGAAAAATATTGCGTCCGCTACCGGTACTGCCGGCGCGGCGTTGTTTGAACATACGACTGGCCATCAATGGCGCAAGTGTTACAGCAATAAAAAACGAAGCTGCCAGTACCAGCACCACGGTTACCGGCATTGAACGCATAAAGCTGCCGGTATTACTCTGCATCATCAGCATGGGTAAAAACGCCAGTATCGTCGTTACCGTGCCGCTGGCTATGGCCCATCCCACCTGGCCGGTCCCTTCAGCTGCCGCTTCCAGTGGAGGCATGCCAAGCTTCAGTTTCTGACCGATCGACTCGGTTACAACGATGGCATTGTCGACCAGCAAACCCAATGCGATGACCAGCCCGACAATCGACATTTGCTGCAACCCAAAACCGAAATAATCCAGACCGGCAATACCAATTAACATCGAAACCGGTATCGCTACGAGGATGATGCCCGCAGAACGAAAACCCAATGAAAACAGAACAATAACGCCAACCAGAACAAGCCCCTGTAATAGGTTTGCAAAAAACCCATTCACCTGTTTTTCGACGCTGACGGATTGGTCAAAAATAATCTCCGTCTGCATATCAACCGGTAGCTCCAGCTTGAATTTTTCGAGCTCGGCCTTGAGGCCATCAAGCACACCAAAAATGTTGGTACCCGCGCGTTGCTCTACTGCCACAAACACGGCCCGCTTGCCGTTGTACATGCCAAGGTAAGATGGTTCCGCATCGACCAGCTCGACGTTTGCAATATCCTCGACATAAACAACGGTTCCATCCGGCACGTTCAGCACCGTGCGCCTGATCTCATCCAGAGATTGAAAATCACCGCTGGTTTTGACTGAAAACCGTTTTGTCCCGGCATCGATAAAGCCGCCTGGTACATTGGCTGCGGCACCCAGCAAACTGTTTTGCAGCACCGTTAGCCCAACACCAAGCTCACGCATGACGGCCAGGTCGGAGGTGATTTGCACCTGCTGATCAGGAAAGGCCATCGCAGTGGCCCGTTTGACCCCGGCAACGCGGGTAAATGTTTTCTCAAGACGCTCAGCCCGGTAACGCATTTCACCGTAGCTGGCGGTATCAGACAGCAAAGCGACTTGTAGAACATTCACATCTGTCGGGGAGGCCTGTTTTATATCGACGCTATGAATTTGCGCCGGCAGATCAGCGCGAACCTTGGACATGGCCTGGATGACATCGTCGTACTTTTCATCGGGGTCTACGCCATAGTTGAATTCAACCCTTACAATAGTGACGCCATCCATGATGATGGTTTCGATATCTTTGATGTCTTCCAGTTGGTTAATCTCTTCCTCTACCGGGTCGGTCACCAGTTTCTCCATGTCCAGCGGGCTGGTTCCCGGGTAGGTAACGGTGACGATGACGAGAGGGAAATCAAACTGCGGGTCTTCAGAACGCGGCATAGTCACGAAGGACAGCACACCCAGAACAGTCAGCAGTGCAACAATAATCAGCGTGAACTGATGGTTACGGATGGCATTAAGCGGTAATTTCATGATTCGACCCCTAGTGAAGTGTCAACCCTATCTGCCGTCGACCACAGCAACAATATTGCCGTCACTCAGGTAAGGCGCACCAAGCCGGATAACCTTGTCGGATGCCTTGAGGCTGCCGCGTACGATCACTTCATCCTGCAAAAATTCAACAATTTCAACGCTTACTTCGTTTACCACTTTTTTACGCTCATCAAGAACAAACACACTTGCAAGACCATTATCAGCCCTGGATACGGACTCGATGGGAATGAAGTACTGCAAATCACTTGAGACAGGCGTGATTTCCACCCGCGCGATCAGACCGGAACGTAAGGTAAAACCCTGATCATCAATCAGTATTTCCACTTCAAAGGTTCCAGCTTTTGAATCTGTGCTGAGCGCGACTTCGGAGACCGTACCGGTAAACTTCCGGCCAGGGTAGGCATCCAGGATAATTTTGGCAGGATCACCCACACCAACCTTGACGATATCCTGATCGATCAAGCCGAGTCTGACGACCGAGCCCTGCTTGCGGGCGGCGAGCATGAGTACAGGTTGACCTGCCTGGATCAGTTCATTGGATTCAACGAAACGTTTTAGAATCCGTCCATCGGCAGGCGCACGTATCACCGAAAGCCTCTTGTTAAAATTGGCAATCTGGAGTTCGGCGGCGGCACTGTCATTTGCCGCTTGAGCGGTCTGCTTGATTTGCAGGGAGACCAGGGCTTTGGCGTAGAGATTATTGAAGCGCTCAAGATCAGCCGCAGTGTTCTTGAAATTGGAGGCGGCGCGTTCCTGCTGGGCGTTGATTTCTTCAGGATCCAATGTTGCCAGGATTTGTCCGGCCGTTACTTCATCACCCTCTTCCACATTGATTTTTTCGACCAAACCACTGGTTTTGAACGCGAGACGCATTTCATTTTTTTGACTGATTCTTCCGCTGTTCCTGATCGGCTGACTACGTTGCTCATGTTTTACCTGCGAAACA
This sequence comes from Lysobacterales bacterium, assembly GCA_033791845.1. Classification (GTDB taxonomy): domain Bacteria; phylum Pseudomonadota; class Gammaproteobacteria; order Xanthomonadales; family SZUA-36; genus SZUA-36. The sequence goes on from JASJFX010000035.1 coordinate 7,661, forward strand.
GTGACCGCCACGGCTGCGTTTGAATCGGCTAAAAGTGGGCTCATTGGCCAAGCAAGCAGGGTAAGTATTACAAACACGTTTGCTTTTTGAGTACGGTTTGCTGTCCGGGTTTTCATGCTTTGATCTACCTTGATTGATGTTCAATGTTTACACTGTATACATCAATGTTGTCAGTGTCAACATATTACGGTATGATTAGCGCATGACATCAAAACCCTATCACCATGGCGACCTGCATCAGCAGATACTTTGTGCCGCGAGTGCTTTGCTTGAAGAAAACAACATTGGCTCGCTTAGCCTGCGGGCAGTGGCGAAAAAAGTGGGCGTTAGTCATACCGCTCCCTATCGGCATTTCAAGGATAAGGAAAGTCTGCTTGCAGGTATCGCAGGGCTGGGATTCGACGAACTGACATCACAAATGAAGCTCGCGGTTGCAACTCACCCGAGTGATCCCGCAGCGCAGCTACAGGAAGCCGGGCACCGATATGTGCAAGTGGCACTCAAAAATCCGCAATGCACGCAATTGATGTTTGGCGGAATCCTGCCCTGTGACGATACCTATCCAGAACTCAGGGCATCAGGCGACCTTGCCTTTGAAGGCCTGAAAATCATCATCAGGGAAGGTCAGGTGCGTGGTGTGTTTAAACAGGGTGATGAAGAACTTCTTGCCTTATCCGCATGGTCTGGCATCCATGGGCTGACCCTGTTGTTAATTGGCGGTAATCTGCCTGAAATACTTTCAATTAATGTAGACATACGCCCTATCACAACCGCTATCACGACCAACATGCTGGATGGCCTGAGGGCCGATTGATCAAGCAGGCCCAGGCAGCAGGGTTTAAGTGAATTTAGGGGGCCGGATACGCGTTCCCGCGGGAAGGAGGTGAGACCGGGGTATCCCGGTCGAGAGGCTGGCCTGGGCCATGTTTTTGCGATCACTTCTGGTAATCATAAGAATGGGTTGAATATCACGCCTGGGACGGCTGTTCCACAGTGGCATGGCGAGCAAATGGACGATAAGGAGTGCTGTACGATCGGGGCTTCCGGATACCTATCCCTGTAGCTCCAGTTGAATTGCGTTGTATACGCCTTGAATAACGCCAGGTAGATACCGCCATTATTTTTCTGAGCGAGCATATCCCGGCATTTCCGGGTCAGGACAAATTTCCCGCGATACTTGCGAATGAGTCCGGCGAATTGTGCTGTCAGGCGGGTGCAATGCAATTGATCAAGATCTACCTCGCTGCTAATACCGCCAAGACGCATCCGG
>JASJFX010000036.1:0-24908 GCA_033791845.1 Lysobacterales bacterium
GAAACCATCCGGTGTGGCCCAGCTGAATGGCTGGTTGCCGGTGTTACCCAATTGCCAGTACATGTCCTGGCTAAATGCAAAATGCTCGCCCAACAGCATATTTGCTTGCCAGTCGCTCATATCAGGTCTTACCAACTGTGACGTGAAACCACCACAGCTTCGGGCACTACCGATAACAAGTTCAAACGGTTTCTTGGTTTTCTGCCCCCAGTTTGAGGCATCCTTGAACTCTGATGACAGGATAATGGTTCTTACAACCTGCTTAAGCTGGTCGGCTGCCTGCCACTGATCATTGAAAACAACCGCTGCTTTTTCGATGATAGAAACAGGCGGGTTGTCGCTGATCAAGCGTTTACATAATTTTTCACACACATAGCGTGCTGTATTTGGGTGAATGGCCAATAAGTCCAGTACCTGGGTGGTTTCTGCCTGACCATTGTTGACGATATCAATACCCAGGACCTTTTTCGTTGAGGTTTCGTGCCAGTCTGCCAGGTAAATGAATTCACCCGTGTTCAGGCCATCAGACCATTCGTTACTGATGGTCCAGCCAGTCAGACACAGCGTAAGCTGACGTACGTCGGTTTCTGAGTAGCCCGCTTTAAGACCGGCAGGCAAGGTGGTGGCAGAACCAGCCATGGGGGAAGCAGCGGGTATATCCTGCTCGGCCATAAAACCAAACGAATGCACAGCTCCCAGGGTATGAAGCTCCTGAATTTCCCGGGCAAAATTCTCATTAGGTCCATATTTGGTATTGGAGGCGTTATCCAGATAACGCATCATTGCGGTGCTTTTTGTGACTGCCTCCAGCATTTGCCGAAAGTTACCAAGCATATTGGGGCGGATGACATCGCGGTCGTAATGGACAAATACCGGGGAAACTTCGAACTTATTACCGTCAACACTGAAATGGGTGTGCCAGAAATCAGCCAACACTTCTGCCAGTTGCCACTGGCTGTGTACGGCTCTAAGCATGGTCAGATACCGGGTATCTACCACGGGATACAGGTAGTCGGGCCAGTCGGGCGCAGCTACCACACGTTCCTGCCACAGGGTTTGCAGGCTGTCGTCCAGTGTGCCGAAATTGGTTCCGGCTTGATTCAGTACTGCGGTTAGCGGTGGGTCGTTGATTGGCGGATAACCGGGTTGATACCCCGCGAGTTGAGCATCCACGTAGTTTTGCAAGCGCTCGTCAAAGTCGCTTCCCAGAGCCTCGAAGTCAACCAAATCCTGTGGCCGATAACCGTAAGTCAATCTGCGTAAGGCGCGTATATTGTTCGGTGGCAACGCTGAAACAGCAGACAGGGGTTCAAATGTCGGCGACTGTAGTGAAGCCTTTTGAGCATTCTTTGAATATAAGGGTTTCAGACCAGTTTGATTTGCAGCCGCATGCGCTTGGCGAGGCGTCACGGCGCCGAGTCCAAGACCCGCCAATCCGGCAGCACCCAATGAGCCGGCTCCGGCCCTTAATAAATTCCTTCGATTGACTGTTTTTGACCCAGACATATCCTTTTGCCAGTTCTTAAGGTGACTTATCCCGTCACCGGGATGGCCAACTTAGCGTTTTCTGACCGCAAGTGCCAGTAACAATTACAAAATATTCAGAACTGGAATTCATGTGCAGAGATTAAATTTTACCATGCTTGCTGCAAGGCGCGGTTGCAACAGAGAGAGGGAGTGGTTACGACTGATTCAATTATTTGCCCATTAAGTGCGATGCACTACGCTAGTATGCACCAAGCGTTTCCGCGGCCCAAATTCAGGGTAAAATTAGCGTACTTTGCAGGTACGGAAATCACAACCATGATCGAGCTGAAATTCAAAACGCCTGCCGCCTGGGCCGAGGGGATCGTTAATGCCATGGATGTGTTTTTGCCGGATCATGCTGCGGCTGAGAAGAAGGCTTCCAGTATGGCAATGACCATGGTGTCGCATTACCCGGACAGACCGGAACTTGTGACCGCCATGATTGATCTTGCCCTGGAGGAACTCAGTCATTTTCGGTCAGTGGTTAAAATTATGCAGGATCGCGGCCTGGTCTTGCTGCCTGATGAGAAGGATCCCTATGTTAATGCCTTGCGCTTTGAGGCCCGGCAGGGGAGTGATCTTTATTTAATGGATCGTTTACTCATCGCCGGCATCGTCGAATCACGGGGTGCCGAACGCTTTGGGTTGATCGCGGCAGCCTTGCCGGTAGGTGAATTGAAGCGGTTTTATGATGCGATTACACGTTCCGAGCAGGGGCACGAAGAATTGTTCCTGCAGTTTGCCCGGCGTTATTTTGATTCAGGCGAGGTGCAGCAGCGTCTTGATGCGTTGCTCACAGCCGAGGCTGCTATCGTCAGAGATCTGCCTATCCGGCTCGCACTCCACTGAAGCTGACCGGGCGGGCAAGACGTAGTGAAAAAATACCTGCAAAACTATGCAGAACCTGAAGTCGCGGCGCTCGACGGCCTGCCAGACCAGGCGGCGTGGCAAAACGTCGTGGTCATTCCCGCCTGTAACGAGACCGCCGGGTTGCTCCGGTCACCGCCTCCGTGTGGTGGTCGCAGCCTGATGATCCTGGTGATCAATGAAGCGGAAAATGCCGCGCAAAATATTTCATCAAGCAACCGGGCTTTGGCCGCAGCAGTGCAGGAGCGCTTCACGCCTGAGTGGCAGTCCGCTGCGGGCCCGGGATTGAGCCTTTGGCGGGATACGCTTGCCGAGCGCGACCTGCTGGTGGTGGACCGTTTCAGTGATGGGCAGCGACTACCCGAAAAGGGAGGGGTTGGTTTGGCCCGCAAAATTGGTGCCGATCTCGCGCTCAGCTTAATCAACCGGAAGCGTATCGACTCTGGCTGGATACACTGCACCGATGCCGATGTGCGATTGCCCGAGACCTACTTCACACGCAGCAACGCCATTGAGGATCCCGCTTCGAAATACTCGGCCCTGATTTATCCTTTCAGTCACTGTGATGACCGGGACAGGTCCGAAAACAGGGAAGTCATCATGGCGACCCAGTTATATGAGTTATCGCTGCGGTACTATGTGGCCGGTATGAAATTCGCCGACTCACCGTATGCTTTTCACACCATTGGCAGCACCATGGCGGTCAGCGCGATTAACTATGCAAAGGTACGGGGCTTTCCCAAGCGTGAGGCAGGTGAAGATTTCTATTTACTCAATAAGCTGGCCAAGGTAGGTTCGGTGCTGGAGCTTGATGCGGGCGCGGACAACGAGGTAATCGAGATTGAATCCCGCCGCTCTGACCGGGTTCCGTTTGGTACCGGTGCAGCGGTCAATAAAATTACCTGTCTTGCCGATCCGGTCAGCGAGTTTCGATTTTACGATCCGGCAGTATTTAGCTTGTTAAAGACCTGGCTGATGAGTCTGCCCGCGATCTGGCATTCAGGGTCTGCTGTATTGGCCATCCGTGTTTTTCAGGAACAGCCATATGATGGGCAGGAACATGAACTGCAAGCCCTTCTGAGGAGTCTTAAGGAAATCAAAACGGAACAGGCGCTTGAGCATGCCTTCAGGCAAAGCAGGAGCCTTGACCAGTTTATACGCCAGATGCATACCTGGTTTGATGCTTTCCGCACGTTGAAATTAATTCACTTTCTGCGTGATTTATATTTACCTTCGATCACGTATGTCAAACTTAAAGCGAACCCGGTGTATCAGAACTTGTTGACGCAAGATTCGGACTTATTGGCTTTTCACGAACATTTACGCAAGACGCTTGCGACAAAAGCAGTCGGCAACGGGTAGAACACGACTATTTGCTTTGACTTCGATGGTTTACAGTTTCAAGGATGTTTCAAATGAATAACTGGCAAGAAAAATACAGTTCCAAAGTTAGCACAGCACATGAGGCAGTTGCCAAGGTCAGGAGTGGCCAGAGAGTTTTCATTGGTTCGGGAGCGGCGGAGCCGCAACTGCTCGTCGAGGCACTCGCAGAACGGGGTCAGGAACTGGCAGACACGCAGATTACCCACATTCTTACCCTAGGGGTCGCGCCCTATGCCGATCCGAAGCTGGAAGATGGTTTTCGTCATAACGCCCTGTTCATCGGTCCGAATGTTCGCGAGGCAGTCGCAGAAGGACGGGCTGACTTCACTCCGGTTTTTCTCTCCGAGGTTCCGAGGCTTTTTCGACGTGGGAAGATGCCGATCGACGTGGCGCTGATCCAGGTGACACCACCTGATGAGCATGGTTATTGCAGCTACGGGGTCAGCATTGATGTTACTAAAGCGGGGGCCGAGAGCGCCCACTATGTCATTGCAGAGATAAACCCCAATATGCCGCGCACGCTCGGTGATTGTTTTATTCACATAGACAACATCGATATGCTGGTTCCAAGTGATGTGCCCATTATCGAGGTGCCGGCAGGAAAGATTGACAAGGTGGCGAAACACATCGGGCAGCACATTGCCGATCTCATCCAGGATGGTTCAACCCTTCAACTGGGTATTGGCACGATTCCCGACGCGGTTCTGTCATGCCTGGGTGACAAGAAGGATCTTGGTATCCACTCAGAAATGCTTTCCGATGGTGTTATCGATCTTGTTGAGAAAGGCGTTATCAACGGTAAACGTAAGAATATCCATACCGGTAAGATCGTTGTCAGCTTTGTTTTAGGTACACGACGGCTCTACGATTTCGTGGATAACAATCCAATGTGTGAATTCCATCCCTCTGAGTTCACCAATGACCCGTTTCGCATTGCACAGAACGACCGCGTGGTTGCGATCAATTCGGCCTTGCAGGTTGATCTGACCGGCCAGGTTTGTGCCGATTCACTGGGCACCTATTTTTACAGTGGTATCGGTGGCCAGGTTGACTTTATTCGCGGTGCTTCGCGCTCCCACCAGGGCCGGCCGATTATCGCGCTTCCGTCCACCGCCAGTGGCGGGAAGGTTTCACGTATCGTACCCACGCTGACCCCTGGCGCGGGTGTTGTTACAAGCCGGGGCGATGTGCATTACGTGGTTACCGAATATGGTATTGCCGATCTGCATGGTAAAACCATACGTGAACGGGCCATGGCACTGATTCACATTGCACATCCTGACCACCGTGAACAATTGATGGAAGAGGCGCGTAGCCGAAAGCTTGTTTATAGCGACCAGGTGGCCGTTTATGGTCATGGCGATCTGAATCGTCGTTCTTTTGAACGCAGGTTTACAAGCACTAACGGCAAAGGCATTCATATGCGCCCGGTTCTTCCGACAGACGAAGATATGATGCGCGATCTCTTTTATGCCTGTTCGGAAGAGACTTTATATCACCGTTTTTTCATAAAAATGCGGGCCATGCCGCATCGTAAACTGAAAAAGTTTGTCAATATCGACTATGTGAATACCATGGCGCTGGCCAGTGTTACACATGAGGATGAGCACGAGATGATTGTCGCGGTTGGCCGTTATTTTGTCGACAAGGCCAGCAATGCGGCAGAGGTGGCTTTTATCGTCAGGGATGACTGGCAGGGGCAGGGTGTGGGAATCTCCATGTTCAATCAACTGCTCGAAGTTGCGCGGAAACGCGGTATCGTGAGGTTTACCGCAGACGTGTTGCATGACAATGCCAGGATGCTGCACATTTTCCACAAGTGTGCTCCCACTTCGATTGAAAGCACCCTGGAGGGCGGCATATATCACCTATCATTCAGTATCAAGCCCGGGGATTAAGAAAGAAGAAAGGTATTCGGGCAGTTTGCCGATGAATGGGGCCAGGGCAAGAATTTTCTGGAATTTTGCCCTGGCCCCGATTTTTGGAACTCATAAATCAGTCATGCGAAGGAGCTACTGACCGAATTCTGAGTATCCAAAAGCTGGAAGATTAATGTTCTCTCCATTCACCAGTTTCACGCGTTGACAGTTGCTGGTCGTCGGGATGCGCCCCCCGCAAACGTAATCCAGGTCAACTGCGATAAAGTAAGTGCCTGGTTCAAACCTTTCGAAGGCGAAATTGCCTTTCTCGTCGGTAGCAACGGTTTGCAGGGGTGTGCCGCCGCAATGTTCGGTGAAAATCTGAACCTGGATTTGTTTCAGGCCTTTTTCTTCACAATCACAGATACCGTTTTTGTCGTGATCACAATACACATTACCGGTTATGAAGCCTGTGTCCGCTGCCGTGGTATGACCGCTATATGCAGTCAGCAGCAGGGGAAGTAAGAGAAGGGGCATTACCATTATTGAAAATTTCATAATGCTCTCCTTCGCCAATAATCTAGTGCAACTTCTCAATATGGTTGATGATCGAGTCATCCACTACCGCTTGAATGGCCATATCAATATCTGCAATGTCGGTTATGATTGGTCTGATACCCAATCGCTGGAGATCGAGAAAGGCACCGCGCCCCATACCCCGGCTGACCAGGATGTCGCAGTCCTTGATGTCTTCAAACATCTTTTCGTGTGAGGCCTTGGAATTTTGACCAAAACCACGGTCCCTGGAATCTGACCGGTGTTCGTGCCTGCCGTGGTGCCGGTGAGAAGAATGGCAAAAATCAAGCTTGGGAAGCGATTTTCGTTCTATAATCTTCTCTTGCTCATACGAAACTACAATGTACTTTTCAGCACGACCAAAATGCTGGCTGATGGTTTGTTCGTCATCGGAAACGATCGCGATTTTCATGCCTGGTGAACCTCTGGCCTCAAGAAAATTTCTTCACCATTAATGTACAACTATATAGTATGAGTGTCAATTATATTGGTACAAATTTGACAAATGATGAATAATTTTTTTGATCAATAATTAACACCAGGGAATCAATCATGAGTGATAAACAACTGGTAGGACGATGTATCCGGGAACTGAGAACCCAAAAGGGATTGTCACTGCGGGCATTGGCTGAGTTAAGCGGTCTTTCGACCAATGCGATCAGCCTTATAGAGCGCGGGGATAACTCGCCAACGGTTTCGTCGTTGCACAACCTGGCGACGGCACTGGCAGTGCCGATCACAGCTTTTTTTAAGCAGCAGATTGTTGGCCAGGTTATCCATTTAAAGAAAAACCGACGGCCAACTTCAGAAACCGCCGGGGTCAGGATGGAGAACCTCGGAAGCGGTCTGCCAAATCAACAGATTGAACCATTTTTGATGACTATCCAACCAGGCGGCAGTAGCACCAGTGGTCAGATCACTCATTCTGGAGAAGAATTGGTGTATGTACTGAGCGGTGCCTTGATATGCCGGATCAATGAGGAGGAATACCCTCTTGAAGAGGGAGACAGCTTGCTATTCCTCGCGACACAACCGCACGTTTATCAGAACCAGACACGAAAGGTAGCAGAGGTCCTGATTATTTTTCAGCCAATGGTCGGGCAAATAATGGCGCACCAGCATTACCTGGAGTGAAAAACAGTCAGTCAAGTAATTGCAACATTCATGAGAAAAAATGGAGTTGGGATACTACTGTCCCACCAAATTTTTAAACCCTACCCTCAAGTTAAGGTTCTTCACTGTATTAATGTGTGCTGACGAATGTTTAACTTTCAAAGCACTATTTGTGTGGACGTCGAGGTCGCGCAGTACCTTACTTCAGGACTCGCCACGAGCACGTCCTTGTGGGCTCGGGCGCGACTCGGCCCCAGCGCCCTCCCTCAACTATTCCTGCTCGGATGAAAGTTGCCTGATCCAATCAGTTGCTACGAGCATCTGCTTGCCGTTTCTCCAACGGTAATCGGGTCCGGTATATCCCCACCAGTCCCAACAGGCATAAGGGTTCAGCATTCCGGGAACAACTTGCGGGAAGGCCAGGACGATATCATTGGTCTCCGCCCAGGAAAGGTAGCCGCTTTGCTGAATGAAATCAGTACCGACCTGCACAGCGGACTGGGCACAGCCGTGCAATACCAGGTGTAAAGCACAAGCCTGTTCGCCTTCGGCGCAGGCCGGGGGAACGAACAAATAGGCGGTTTCGCTGAGCCCGGCCTCAACTGCACCGGGTAGGGATACCGTCTGAAGGGCCGTTTCAGGTTCGGATACCGATTTTTCCAGATCGGTGTACAGGTGTTGCAGGATTTCACCGGCTGCATCGTAATCACAATTGCCCACAAATGGCGGTTGCATGTCGGTGCAGGCGCTGCCATGACCGCGGGCAGGGAAGTTATGTATGGCGGGGAAATCATTCACATAAACTATTTGTGCCTCAGGTATGAACCCTTCATACAGTGCCGCGGTTGCATCATTCACTTCGGCAGCAACGGTGGTGTCCAGCGTGCCGTGGAATATCCAGACCGGATCATCGGCCAGGTTTTTTGTATCGGCGACAAGGTTCTGTTCTTGTGCATTGTTGATTCCATCAATCAGTTCCGCCACCGGCATGGGGCCATCTGTCTTGCCCATACAGCGCGCCATGGCGGTTGCCAGTGAACCATCCGCACAGCCAAAAGGTCCGGAAGCGATGATGCCAGCGCCTGAAAACAGGTCCGAATACGAAATATGCAACTGGTGAGCCATCTGTCCACCGGCAGATATACCCGATACCGTGACACGGTCTGTGTCTATGTTTAACGATTGGGCAGACTCGGATGATAGCGCCGGAGTGGATAACAACAGGATAATTAAAAAGAGCTTATGCATTTTCTTGTCTCCGCAGAAATAATTCGATACTGTCAAGGGCTTGTTGGGTTTGTCCCTGGCGAACAAAACCTTCGCGCTTAGCCTCCAGACGCTGGCGCAGGGCAGGGCGGTTCGGGCTCACGATCTCTACCCTGCCATGATGCTTTAATGCCACCAGTTGGTCAGCTTTCAAAAGCTGTTTTCCGCATCAGGGAACCGACATAGACAAGTGCGCGGCCGCTGGCAACGACCTCACCATCACCGCGATGGCAGGTGGTGGCAAGATCCACAAGCTGTTTGTCCGGTCTGAGGCGCGTGATTTCGACCCGTGCGGTCAGTACTTCGCCAATCACCGCGCCGGACTGGAAACGGGTCTCCTGTTTGAGATAATTGGTGCCAAGCCCTGGCAGTTCTACACCCAGGAGATAGGAGAATAAGGAGCCGATCAGTGGCTCGGGTATCTGCCCGCCTGAGACTTCGTGACCACTCAATGCAGTGTAATCCCGAAGGTGCTGTGCGCTGAATGTCCGTGTGACTTTTACGCTGTCGCCAAGCTTCATGTCATCCTCCTGGTATGAGCCTGGCATGACCCTGGCAGGTGACGATACCATCGTTTATGCGCTTCACATTCAGTTCAAATTCGAGATCGTCATCACTGCCACCGGTCACTGTAACAGCGAACTGCATTGGCTCGTCAGCAAAAGTGGGAGCTGGAAACATCAACGACGCTTCACTTAGTCGGCGACCGGGTTTCAAGCGGTCAATCAGTCCGCGCAGCACGCTGCATAAAAGCAATCCATGGGCCACGGGCCGTCCGAAACGGGTATTGGCACTGAAGTCCGGATCCGTGTGGATCGGGTTGTTATCGCCGCTGAGGCGGGCAAAATTATCGAAATCCGCCTGGCTGAAAACCTTTACTAGCTTGGCCTGCTGAACCCGGGTCATTTTCCACCTGCTGTTAGCGGGGGCAGCAGGTGTTTCTGAACCTTGCCTGCGGCTGTACGTGCAAAATCGTCTATCCGTAAGAAATATTTGGGTACCTTGTAGGAGGCCATACGCAGTTTGCAAAAGCTGACCAGTTCGCTATCTGAGGGAGACGGCTGTCCGGGTTGTTGCAGCAGGTAGGCGCATCCAGCCTCGCCCCACTTTTCATCAGGCACGCCAATAACCGCTGCCTCAAGCACACCCGGATGTTCGGCGAGGTGAGCTTCGACTTCGGCAGCATAGACATTCTCTCCACCTGAAATGTACATATCCTTGAGACGGCCGACGATATAGTAATAACCGTCCTCATCCTGACGCCCGAGATCCCCGCTTCGCAACCAGCCATCTTCGGAGTATGCATCGGCAGTTGCTTCCGGGCGGTTGTAGTAACCGGGTGTGATGCCCAGTCCGGAAAACCACAATTCACCGGTCTCCCCCTGTACAACGTCTTTGCCGTCCGCCCCGACCAGTCTCACCGAGGCCAGCAGTTGGGGCTTGCCCACCGATCCAATCTTGTTCATGGCATTGGCTGTATCCATCAGGAAAACCGTCGGTCCGGTTTCAGTCATCCCCATACCATTGAGTACCGTGGCGCCGCGTACCGCAAATTGCTGGAGCAGTTTGTCGGGCATGGGTGCGCCGCCGCAACCCCAGCAGCGTACGTGCGATAAATCCAGTTCATTGAAGCGGGGGTGCAGGCTGATCGCCTGGTAAATGGCGGGAACACCAAAAAACGTGTCGAGCCTGCCTGTCTCCAGCAGCTTGACGGTTCGCTCCAGGTCAAACCCGGGCATGATCAGGGTTTGGGCGCCCATGATCAGCGCAGGTAAGGTCGTCAGGTTAATACCGCCGGTATGAAATAACGGCAGGTAATTCAGGCTGGTATCATCGGAGCGCAAACCCATTGCCTGCGCGATGTTGATGTAATTGGCCAGTGCCATACCGTAGGTCTGGATAACCGCCTTGGGCTTGCCGGTGGTGCCGGACGTGTATAGCAGATACCAGGTTTCATCCGCAGGCCAGTTGGCCCGGCCCTGCAGCGCTTGAAGGGCATCACGCCGGTTACGAAAACCGTCATCACCGTCGTCATCCAGATCAAAAAGCAGCCGGTTTTCACCTGCAATACTGACCGCAATATCCCTGTCTTCGGCGCCATGAAAAAGCCAACCGGCACCGCAATCATCCAGCAATGGAAGCAGTTCCGGGCCAGGCATCCGCCAGTTTAGCGGAACCAGGATGGCGCCCAGTCGGGCACAGGCAAACAGCAGCTCAAAAAATTCGATGCGGTTCCGGCAAAGTAGTGCAACGCAGTCGCCGTGTGTTATCCCGCAGGAGGAGAGCAGGGCCGTGGTCCGGCCGGTACGGTGGTTCAGTTCGCAATAACTGACCCGTTCCCCGCTTACCATGTCTTCAAAGGCCACAAACTCCGGAACCAGGTCGGCACGACTGGCCAGGATATCGAAAACGGGAAAGCTCATGGGTCTTACCTCGGTCTGATTCCGTTGGCAATCAGGTCGGTCACGATCTCGGCAACACGGGCTGCGGGTACATTGTCATCCCACTCGGTATATTTCATACCGAGAAAAACGGCGATACCCATGATGGCCCAGGTCCAGGTTTCGTAATCACCCTCGCGTATGTCGCCGCGTTCACCTGCCTGTCTCAGGTTTTCCCGATAGGCACTGGCAAAACTCTCGTAGTGTTCGCGATAGGCGTCATTGGCGACAAACTCGGCTTCGGTAATGATACGATAAATGCCTTTGTGCTGGCGGGCAAATTCAATGTAGGCCTCAATACCCAGGCGCTCCGCCGCCATGCGGTCCGGAGCACCTGCTACCCGTTCAGCAATCCAGCGACGGGTGCGGTGGCTCATGAACGTGACAAGGTCGTGAAAAATCTCTTCCTTGCTTTCGTAATAGGTATAAAAGGTGCCAAGTGCAACACCTGCACGGTAGGTGATCCCGCTGATCGCTGCGGAGTGGAAACCCTTGTCCCCAAACTCAATTTCAGCTGCCCGCAGCAACTTGTCACGGGTTTTTTTACCCCGTGCGGTCTTGGGTGTTTTGTCGTTACCTGAAAGTTGATTCATGTTTCATAATGTTGCATACTTTGAATCACTTGGCAAGTTTTGCATGTCACTTTCTTCATTCACGACCGGATTACAAAGCGGTATTACACCACAGCGGGATCAGCCATGGGCTTTACGGAACACAATTACCCGACAGACGATGGATTGTCCCTGTACTACCGGTGTTATGGTGCCGGCGAGGATGTCGTGGTCTGTCTTCCGGGTTTGACCCGCAACAGCAAGGACTTCCACGAAATTGCCACTCACCTGTCAACACGGTACCGTGTTTTAAGCCTGGATTTACGGGGCAGGGGGCAATCTGAATGGGATGCTGATTGGCGTAATTACCATCCAGCCACTTATATCAGCGACACCTGGAGCCTGTTGGACCAACTGGGAATTGCCAACTTCATCATGATCGGTACTTCGCTGGGTGGTTTGTTGGCCATGATCATGACATCGCAACAACCGCAGCGGGTCAGGGCAGTGATATTGAATGATGCAGGACCGGAAGCCGACCCTGCAGGCTATACAAGGATACTGGCATCTTTCGATCAGAAAACCGGGGTGAGGGACTGGCAGGAAGCGATCAGCGAGTGCAAGCAAACCTACGAGGCGGCACTACCGGATATGCCGGTGGAGTTCTGGAGTGAGTACGTTCGTAGAAACCACAGGGAAGGAGAGGGTGGTCAACCGGAACTGGATTTCGACCCCAAAATCGGCGAGGCCATCCGCAAGGGGGATCTGAGCCGGATTGCCGGTATCCAGGTTGACCCCTGGACTGCGTTCGAGGCGGTCACCATGCCCTGTTTGGTATTGCGTGGAGAACTCTCCGATATTCTATCTGCGGAGATTGTTGAGCGTATGTCGGCGGTCAATCCGGATTTGAAAATGGCGGTTATTCCTAACAGGGGACACGCACCGTTGCTTTACGAACCCGAATCCAAAGCTGCAATCGATACATTCCTGGAGCAACTGACATCTTAGGATTTGTGGCTGCTCCTAACAAGAGCATCGCCGCGAGGGCGCGCCTCCCACAGGTAGAACCTGTCATGGAGGCGTCTATGGATGTGCGATGCGATTGTGTCAGTTTTGCACGGCGTTTAAAAGAATCGTCGCGAGACTCGCTTATTCAGCCCGGCTCTCCCTGGTCAGAAAGTTCTCGATTCTACGCCACTCATCAATCCGGTTTTCCAGCTTCGCATTGCCATGCCCCTCTTTGGGGTACCAGTGGTATTCGAAAGTTTTGCCGTCTTTTTTGAGTGCGTCTACAAAATCCTCCGCCCCCTTGAATGGAGTACGTTCGTCCTCCTTTCCATGCAGTATTAACATTGGTGCTGTAATTTTATCAAGATGATAGATGGGTGATATTTGTCGGAGGGCATTCTTGTCACTACCAATGGCTTTTGCCAGATAGTCGTCACCAGCATACCAGTTTTGGGTATCCGTCCTGGTTATTTGCGTGGTCATGTCAAAAACGCCGGCAATGATCACCCCGCAGCGGTACAGATCGTTATGCCTCACCAGGCTTTGCGCGGTGGCATAACCGCCATAGCTGGCGCCATATGCGCATATCCGACTTCCATCAACCAGGCCCTGGCTTACAAGATATTTGGCCCCTTCGGCTATGTCATCAATCATGCGGGTGCCCCATTTACCAAAACCTGCTCCTTCAAACCGCGGCCCAAATCCACCGCTTCCACGGAAGTTGGGCGCATATACTGCGTATCCCATTGCGTTAAGCAGGTGCCAGTTGGTGTCGAATCGATAGGGGTTAAATGGCCCATGGGGGCCTCCGTGAATGTAAACCACCAATGGTGGTTTTTCCACACCCGCCGGTGCCTGGAACCAGCCTGGTATTTTGACACCATCCGAAGCAGTGAAACCAGCAGACTTCAACTCCGCAAGCTCGGCGCCATTGATATCCTCGTTCATGGAAACCAGGAATCGTGCTTTGCGGGTTTCTTTGTCGTATAGAAAGTACTCACCACCGTAGGCGCCGGAAGAGATGTGGACAAGCAGCTTTTTCTTGTCATCGGTCAGGCTTACAGGGCTGATTGCAAAACCCGGATAGGATTTTGCAAAGGCAAGCAGAACGCGTGAGATAGGGTCCTTTTCGTCAAAGGTTCTCATACGCGGCAAGTCGTTAACCCATTGCAGCCACACCAATTCACCTTGCTCGTTAACATCCAGATCCCTCAACGCAGAAAACCCAATGTTAAAAACATCATCCCAGCTTTTGTCACTGATTTGATAACGCAGTATGTGAGTATCTGAATCAATTGCGCCCATCCGCTGGGCTCGGACATAGACAAAGTCTCCAACGACTTCCAGTGGTTCAAATTCCTCTGTGAATCCATCGAGATCAAGACTGAATGGCTCCCAATCCCCGCCATTCTTCGATACGAGATTTTTTTCCTCGTACTCGGGGCTCAACGTGTGAGCGAGCAGGGTGCGCCCATCCTTGCTGGCCACCACTGTCTGTGTGTATTCGGGTAATCTTTCAAGGATCTTAAAATCACCACTTCTTTGATCGAGTTCAACCAGCAAGCTTCTGCCTGCTCCATCCCTGCGTTCGAAAGAAGCAACGAAAAGCAAAATTTTATGCTTCTGGTCCGGGAGCAGACTCACAACGGAGGGCCAGCCCCGGATCAGGTCACCCCTTCGATTGGAGTTGTTTTCGTAGTTTCCCCGAAAACTCCACAGCCGGTAGTTACGTTTTCCATTCGCCGACAAAACAAACAAATCCGGAGACATGGTGTCTTGTTCCAGCCTGGCCAAATCCCTGCTTATCGTGTAATAAAGGAGTTCGGGATTAATCCACTCGGCATGAGTAATCTCGATCTTTTTGTTCTCTTCGTATTTAACCGAGGCCGTTGGTTCCAGGGTTTCCAGGTCGAGTACGATAAGCGTGTTGCGCTCATCCCTGTGTGTCAGGGCGCTGATGTGCCTGCCGTCCGGAGACAGTCTTACATTCCAGTAATCATTCCCCTCCAGAAAATTTTTCAGCTTGTCTTCATCAAGTTGGGGTTCGGCCCAACAACTAACAGCAATAAACCAGGTGCTGATTATGAGAAGCCATGTTGCTACGCTACGCCGATATGACATTAACCTTACTCCGCTTAAGTAAACGTCGGACTTTCTTACTTTTGATTAATCAAGCCGTTCCAAAAACGCGTGGAACACATCGTTAAATTCTACCTGATGTGTGATGAAGGGAACATGACCGGAGCCTTCGACCGCGATTTCTTCGTAGCTTCCACCATTGCTGGCATAGGCATCCAGCAGCGTCCTGATCTGCTCCATCATGGGTTGTGGAGGATACACATCTGCTCCCGGGAAACCATCGAGTCTTCCTGTCGGGCCCCAGGTGCCGGGGTCTGATGCGGCGCTGTTGGATACCGCCACGTCTTCAGCGCCGTAAATCCACAGGACTTTTACTTTTTTTTCTGAAGCGAGGATGCGGTCAACCAGGTTGCCCGCGTATTTTGGCGACATGGCGTTTGTTGCGCCCCATTTTCCCGGTTTGACGTAGGGCCAGTTGGGGGATGGCTCTTTGTCACCGGGCAAATCCCTGTCGCTGATATGTACCTGGAACATGGCCTCCAATAGATCGTCTTCACGATCGGGGATGCAGGGTGGACCCCAAACGAGTAAGCGCAGCACGGTTCGGGGGCTAAACGGGTTGTCGGCGGTATGGTCACCGTCAAGCAGTCCCTGGATCAGGACGGGATTGAGCAATCCGCCACCCGAACCGGCGAAATCCTCATTGGTGGGTGTGCCATTTGCGTCCCTGGTTCCGCCAAAGCCGTACGGGGAACCGGCGCCAGGCAGTGTCACGGAGAGCAGGCGCTCGGGCGCGTCGGCCATCATCCACCATGCGACCAGTCCACCGAGCGAATTACCTGCGAGGTGAAATTTATCGTATCCAAGGGTATCCATCAGTGCGATCGCATCATCGACAAAATCACTCATACCCCGGGTTGCGTCGACTTTTACGTCAGGATCGGCGCCGCCAAAGCCTCGCTGGTCGGGTGCGATTGCACGGTACCGGGGCGGCAGTTTGACCATCGTCTCTTCCCACCAGGTGGCGGAGGAAAAATTACCGTGAATGAATAGCACCGGTATTCCGTCTTGTGGACCCGCAAAAAGGACCCGTGTGGTCAATCGATCGGTGGTGATGGTCTGTGTGGTAATGCCGGGAAGTATGTGAACGTTCATTCCGGTGCCTCATTAATTGAAAGTAGTTTCTTGTCGAGTTTGCCAATGGCTGTCAAAGGCAGGGCGTCAAGAACAGTGATTGAACGCGGGAGTTTGTACCTGGCAAGCCGTTCTGCGAGAAAGATTTTCAGGTCCTCCTCAATGAAACCATCCTCGACAACCAGGTATGCCCGGCCGACCTCACCCCAGATCTTATCGGGGACACCGACAACAGCCGCTTCCGTCACCAGGGGGTGTGCCAGCAACACAGATTCAATCTCAGCGGGATACACATTCTCACCGCCGGAAATGTACATCTCTTTTGAGCGGCCAAGAATTGAGTAACAACCATCTTCATCACATACCGCAACATCACCCGTATGGAGCCAGCCGTCACGGATCGTCTCGGCCGTTGCATCGGGGTTTTTCCAGTAGCCGGCGATGATATGCGGGCCCCGGATCAGGAGTTCACCCGGTTCCCCGGCACTGCAACGGCTGCCGTCATCATGGATGATTTTCATGTCGACGTGGAAGATCGGATAACCGACAGAACCGGTCTTTTTCTGAACCAGTTCAGGCGGTAGCCAGAAATTGTTGCCTGATGCCTCGGTGAGTCCGTAGCCCATCTTGAAGTCGATGCCCCGTTCCCAAAATTTTTGCATGACAGGAAGTGGGCAGGGCGCACCGCCGCTGATGACAAGTTCCAGTTGTGAAAAATCAGCCTCTTTCCACCTGGGATGCTCCTGCAGCATCTGGAACATGGTTGGCACGGCAACGTAATGTGTAATACCCGCATTCTCAACGAGGTCAAACGTCTCATCCACGTCAAAGCCGGTACACAATATCGTCGTACCACCCGCGTGGACCAGCGGCGCCATGAAAATATTCGGGCCTCCAATATGGAAAAACGGCAGTTGCAGCGCGGCTTTATGCTGGCCGTTGATACCCCAGGATGAAATGGTGTTGATACTGTTCCAGGTGACGTTGCCGTGAGTCAGAACCGCACCCTTGGGGAGGCCGGTTGTGCCGCCGGTGTAGTAAATTCCCCATGGGTCATCCAGGGTTAGTTCCGGAATATCACGAAGCTCATCAGACATGCTGTCGCGTTCAGCGAAGTCGACTTCACCCGGGCCCGGATGGGTCATGGCGACGACATGTTCAACGGTTGTAAATGAGGGTTTGAGTTGTTCTACCTGTTCTCGCCAGTCTTCACTGTAGATCAGCACCGTGGGTGCACCGCTTTCTATGATGCCT
Organism: Lysobacterales bacterium; assembly: GCA_033791845.1. Lineage (GTDB taxonomy): Bacteria > Pseudomonadota > Gammaproteobacteria > Xanthomonadales > SZUA-36 > SZUA-36. The sequence continues at coordinate 17,059 of JASJFX010000036.1, forward strand.
TTTAACTCAAACACGGTCAGACGCCAGTTCAGGTTTTGCAGCATCGCGCCAATCTTCGGTGCGGCCCAGAATAAATCGAGGTACTCAGCCCGGTTCGATGCATAGACAGCGACACGCTCACCTTTTTTGACACCAAGGCTTTTGAGGAAATTCGCCGTCCGGTTAACGCGCTCGTTCCACCCCGCATAGGTGATTTCTGATTTGTCGGAGTAATCGATAAGCGCAATGCGCTCAGGTGTCAGCTTTGCCCGTTTGTCGAGCCAATCGGTAACGTAATGAGATTGTGAAATTATTTTGCGGCGCCCCATTGCACTATTGCTCCGGCCCAAACATAGCCGATACCTGCAGCAATGATGGCCATCGTGTCACCCGGGTTGAGACGGCCCTGCTCGATACCTGCTTCGATGTTGATAATTGCGTCCTGTTCGCCAATGTGACCTACGCGGGACATGTAAACACTTTGTTCTTCAGTCAGTCCCAGGTTTTCAAGCATTTCGCGATGACCGGAAGGTTTAACCAGCGACATGTTGAAGAAATCGATGTCACCACGCGTATAAGGTGTTCCGTCACTCTTCAACCCGGATTTCTCCAGGGCGACATCGGTACATGTCAGCCAGTTCTTGATCGAGACCTCGCCGAGACGTGTCTTCATCGCCTCGGGCTCAACCAGCCTGAATTTGAAACCGCCTTCTCTTACGGCGTCGTCTGTCGGGTGTTGAACGGTGCCGCTGGCGGGTACGATCACGTGGCGGCTCATTGTGCCATCGGCAATCAGGTGCATGCCCAGCACCTCGTTCTCGGGCCAGTCGCGTTTCAATATCATCGCACCGGCCCCGGCCCCGATGTTGAAAAGAAAAGACGTATTGATATCGGTGAGATCGATAAAGTGTGATGTTGCATAGCCGCCGGCGATCAGAACCGTGTTGATCGAAGGGTCATCCGCCATCAGGCCACGGGCGAGTTGCATGGCGGCAATGGTGGTGGCACAGCGGGTATGTACATCAATACCCCACGCGTTGTTTGCACCGATCTCATGGGCGAGATCTATGGCAGATGTCCACAGCAGGTATTCACGCCACTCTTCAGTGGTACCCAGCACAACATCGATCTCCATGGGATCGATATCGGCTTTGGTAATGGCTTTTTTTGCTGCACGTACAGCCATTTCGTTGGGATGTACGTTTGGGTCCGCAACAAACTTACGCTCGATACCAAGCTTCTCCCTGACAACCCATTCGGGCATTCCGCTCTGCACTGCGATCTCTTCCGCGGTGATGTAGGTATCGGGGAAATACGTACCGGTGGAGACAATACCCATGCTTGTCATATGAAATCCTTTGGCTTTTGATTTCGTTATCGCAGGCGACTGCTTTACCAGAATATACCACACAATATGAAACCTGATTCAGGTATCATGCTATGTCAAGAAGATAGATACCGCAAGTCGCACAATGAAACAGCTATATTTTATATAAACTTGAAACTTGATTCATGTTTCATCGTGTTGCATACTCTGAGCCAATGGCAAAGTTTGCCCCGCTTATGATGTTCGCGGAAAACGGCAACAGCCTGACCATAGACATGGGCACACAAGTCAACAGGCCGACGAAGACCGGCTATGAAACACACTTAGTGGAGGAAGAAATAATGCAAACCGGACAAAAGAATCAGGGCGGCCGGGCCGTATTGAAACGGTTATTTCTGGGGGTAGCGGTAGCGTTGGGCACGGTAGTACTGATACCGGCAACAGCACTCGCACAGGAAGAATCTGCAGAGGACGTTAATAGCACGCTTGAAGAAGTCATCGTCACGGCGACACGCCGGGAAGAGAGCCTGATGGAGGTGCCGATCGCGGTCACCGCGATATCAGGTGATGATCTTGCTGACTTTGGTGTTCTGGATCTTACCTATATTGCACAGATGTCACCCAATACGACGCTCAAGGTGTCGCGTGGTACCAACACGACGTTGACTGCGTTTATCCGTGGCGTGGGTCAACAGGACCCGGTTGCAGGTTTCGAGTCAGGTGTTGGAATTTATCTCGATGATGTTTATCTCAATCGCCCGCAGGCCGGTGTCATGGACATCTATGACGTTGAGCGTATCGAAGTGCTGCGTGGACCGCAGGGCACCTTGTATGGCCGTAATACCATTGGTGGCGCCATCAAGTACGTTACCAAGCGTCTCGACCCGGATACGGTTGAAGGAAAAGTGAAGTTTTCCTACGGTACCGATAATATGCTGGAACTGGTCGCGACCGGTTCAGCGCCCGTGTCCGATACTTTCAGAGTGGGTGGTTCGATTGCCAGCTTCAATCGCGATGGTTTCGGTGACAATCTCTATCTGACCAACCTTGAAAACTATAACAAGAATGTACTGGGTGTCCGTGCCAGTGCCGAATGGGAGCCGAACGAAAGCTTTTTCATGAAATTCGCATTTGATTATGTCGATGATGACTCGGACCCAAGACAGGGGCATCGCCTGATAGATGCGCAGGTATCCGGAAACCCGGTACTGGGTAATGTGTTTGATACCGAAGCCGGGCTCAATAACCCGGAACAATCCGTGAAAGCGACGGGTTACTCCCTGATGGCTCAGTGGAACGCCAGTAATCTGGTAACAGTGAAAAACATTCTCGCTTACCGTGATGATAAGAGTTGGACGCCGATTGACTTCGACTCTCGGCCGGTTGCCGACCTCGATGTACCGGCTAATTATGAGAACAACCAGTTTTCTGAAGAACTCCAGTTTCTGTTCACCGGAGATAACTGGAAAGGTCTCGCTGGTTTCTATTATCTTGATGCGGATGCATCCACCGCTTTTGACGTGATCCTTGGCCAAACCGGTACACTCATTGGTCTGCCGGGGCTTAATGCCTTCACTTCGGGTGATGTCAATACCAAGACCTGGTCGTTATTTGCTGACTTCACCTATGACTTTTCAGACCAGTGGGCCTTGTCTCTGGGTGGGCGGTATACCTCCGATAAGCGTACTTCAGATATCCTGAGACAGACCAAGATTGGCGGAACCTCCCCCATGTTCGGCGGTGATGCGATTCCAATCGCGACCACATCTGATTTCCACGGTTCGGAAAAGTTTACCAAGTTCACGCCGCGGATTGCCGTCGACTGGACACCGAATGGGGATAACCTGGTTTACGGTTCCTACGCCGAGGGATTCAAGGGCGGGGGGTTTGACCCGCGTGGCCAGACGTCACTTGCCCCGGATCTTGATGGGGATGGTGTGGTCAGTGAAGAAGAGGTTTTCGAGTTCATGAAGTTTGATCCGGAAACGGTCAAAACCTGGGAGTTTGGCTGGAAAGCCACCGCCCTGCAAGGGCGTATGACATCCAAGTTGGCGGTGTTTTTCTCCAAGTACACCGATGTGCAGGTTCCGGGTTCAATTGGTCTTGACACCACCGGTGATGGCATCAAGGACACCTTCGTGGGTATTACCTCCAATGCCGGTAAGGCAGATATCAATGGTGTTGAGTGGGAAGGTCAGGCGATCCTGGCTGATGACTGGGGTCGGTCCGGCAGCCAGTTCCGTTTTGGTTGGGCGATAGGTTACATCGATGCCGATTACAAGGAGTATATTGATGCCCTGGGCAACGATATAGCGGATGAGGCTGTATTCCAGAACACACCGAAATGGACTGCAACCGGTACATTCACCTACGAAATGCCGGTTAACCTGTTCAACACTCCGGGCCTGTTTTCAATAATCACAGCGATCGCGTATCGTGACGACACCAGCCAGTTCGAAGCACCGAACCCCTTCCTTGATCAGCCTGCCTACACCCTTTGGGATCTGAGTCTGATCTGGTCACAGGACAGTGGTAACTGGAGTGCCGGAATTCACGCCAAGAACCTTGGCGACAAGGAATACAAGGTGGCCGGATACTTCTTCCCGGACCTGGGTCTGGAAAACAATATCACCGCTTTTTACGGCAACCCAAGACAGATATGGGCCACCGTGCAGTACAACTGGTTTTGATGGTTAAGACCGGCTGATTAAAGGACGGCGCGACTTCGGTTGCGCCGTTTTCTTTATACTGCTCAAATGCAAAATAACAACTCATTGGACAATGACCAACAGGTCACCAACCGCGCCTACGTACTGTTTATCCTGGTCGTAGTCTATACCTTCAATTTTATCGATCGCCAGATCGTCGGTATCCTGGCGGTGCCGATCAAGGCTGATCTCGGTCTCACCGACAGTCAACTGGGTTTAATGGGCGGGTTGGCCTTCGCGCTGTTTTATACCGGGCTTGGTATCCCGGTGGCCATGCTCGCGGATCGTTTTAGCCGTACGTGGATCATGACTGCGGCACTGGTTATCTGGAGCGGTATGACCGCTGCATCGGGTCTGGCAACCAATTTCTGGCAGTTGTTTGCGGCGCGTCTCGGTGTAGGTGTGGGCGAAGCGGGTGGTGTCGCACCGGCTTACTCATTGATATCCGATTTCTTCCCGCCCAACCATCGTGCAAGGGCCATGAGTGTCTATTCATTTGGTATTCCGATCGGCAGCGCGATAGGTATCGTTTTTGGCGGCATTATCGCCAGTATGATTAACTGGCGATGGGCGTTTTTTATTGTCGGTATCGCGGGGGTTATCATTGCCCCGATATTCAGGATGACCATCAAGGAACCACCACGTGGTCAATTTGACCGCCAGCGCGAGGCCGTCAAAGCGCCAAGTCTGAAGTTGATTGTACGTACCTTGATGACAAAACCCAGTTTCTGGTTGCTGTCATTGGGTGCTTCGTTCTCTTCAATGATGGGTTACGGTGTGTTCTTCTGGCTACCCTCGTTTTTCGTGCGTAGTTATGGTTTGACCCTGCTCAATGCTTCGCTATTTTACGGTGCCGTTTTGCTGATAGGCGGATTGGCAGGGATCTGGGCGGGCGGCTGGCTGGGGGATCGTTTTGGTCAGGATCAGCGCTCACAATATGCGAGGATACCCGCCATCGCTTTTTTGTGTACGGTGCCTTTTTACATAGCGGCTATCCTGTCGCCGACACTGACCCTGGCCTTCTTTGTTTTACTGGTGCCAACAGCACTGGGCCTTGCCTGGCTGGGTCCGGTTATTTCGGCTATCCAGCACCTGGTCAGACCGGATATGCGGGCTACGGCATCGGCGATTTTTCTGTTTATCAATAACCTGATCGGAATTGGTCTGGGTACTTATGCCATCGGTGCCCTTTCCGATATGTTGACAGCGCAGTTTGGTGACGAATCCCTGCGTTATTCAATCCTGGCCGGTACGGGTTTCTATATTGTTGCGGCGGCGCTGTTTTTGCTGGCGTCGCGCTGGCTTGAAAATGACTGGGAAGATTGATCTTCCTGGCAGATCTGGAGAGTAGTAATGGGAATGCTGGAACAAAAAGTGGTTGTCGTGACCGGAGGCGCACAGGGCATAGGGTTGTCTGCGGTGGAACGCTTTGCCGAGGAAGGTGCAATTGTGGCCTTCTGGGATTTTAATTCGGAGAAAGGTGCTGAGAGTGAGTCGCTGCTCAAGGCAAAAGGACATGACGTACGATTCCAGCAGGTCAATGTCACCGATATGGCTTCTGTTAAAGCGGCGGTTCAGACACTCGTTGAAGAAACCGGAAGAATCGATGTACTGGTCAACAATGCCGGCATCACGCGGGATGCCAGTTTGCTGAAGATGACCGAAGAGCAATGGCAGCAGGTTTTAGACGTTAACCTCGGTGGTGTATTTCACTGCACCCAGGCCGTTGTTCCCATTATGGTTGAACAAAAATCCGGTTGCATTATCAACACCTCCTCGGTGGTCGGCTTATATGGCAACTTTGGGCAAACCAACTATGTCGCGACCAAGTCTGGTGTAATTGGAATGACAAAAGTGTGGGCACGTGAACTCGGGCGTAAGGGCATCCGGGTCAATGCGGTGGCACCGGGCTTTATCGCCACAGAGATGGTTGATACCGTACCCGATAAGGTCATTGAGAAAATGGTCGCTCAGACACCGCTCGCACGGCTGGGCAAACCCGAAGATATCGCGAATGCCTACATATTTCTGTCCTCGGATCTGGCAGCTTTTGTCAGTGGAACGGTCCTCAGTGTCGATGGCGGTCTGGTCATCTGATTTTATCGCCGGGAAATGATCCAGATCACGTTCCGGTGCTGCTTCAGGTGCCGGGAAAGTACCTTTCAGGTTAAAATAGCGGGTGCGGTGAGTTCACTCGCCAGGTCCTTTCAAGCAACGATTTGACTGTTGGTTCCGGGTCTGGCCGGTCACCCATCGCGAGGCTGTTTGGTGTTCAACCGGACACCATGATGAGGACAGGAATTACCGCGATGATGGAAATTACAATTTGCGGTCGCGGAGGGCAGGGCGGTGTTACGCTGGCCAAGATTATTGCCTCGGCTTACTTTCTTAAGGGCAAGTATGTACAGGCATTTGGCGTGTATGCCGCGGAACGCTCTGGCGCACCGATACAGGCTTTTGTTCGTGTAGACAACGAAGAAATCACCAACCATAACCAGGTTCAACATCCTGACCATTTAGTGGTGCTGGATCGTACCCTTATTGCGCCAGGTATGGATGCCACTCTCAAGCCCGGTGGTTTTATCATCATCAATACCCCGCCGGACAAGACCGACTACAAAGAGCATTTCTCCGGTCGTGAAGTGGCTGTCGTGGATGCTACCAGTATCGCGGTAGCCCATGGACTGGGTACCCGCACAGTACCGATTGTCAACACCACCATGGCGGGCTCGATTGCCAGGGTACTTGGTTTGACCCTGACTGAAATACTGGCGGCACTGGAGCATCTGAATTTTATCGGGGCGAATAAAACCTGTGCCCGTGAAGCATTCAAGCAAGTAAGCACCAGTAAGCTGTCGGGTGAAATCCAGAAGGCACCGGAAGCTATCGGAACGCCCCGGGTTGCCGATCTGTTTGATGAAGATGTGGGTGGTATGCCAAAGATCAAGACCGGCAGCTGGGCAACCGAAAAACCGGAACGGCGCCACCTCACACCACCCTGCAACCATGTCTGTCCGGCCGGTAATGATGTACGTGGTTTTGTTGAAGCGGTGGGACAGGAGGACTATGACCTGGCCTTGTCCGTGTTGCTTGAAACCTCTCCGTTACCGGCAGTGTGCGGTCGTGTCTGTCCCGCGCCCTGCATGGACAGCTGCAACCGATTGGAATTCGATCAGTCGGTTAATGTAAGAGAGATCGAACGCGCTGCCGCTGAAAACGGCAGTCGTCCGGAGCCAGTAAGCGCATCACGTGAAGAAAAAGTCGCCGTGGTCGGTTCGGGACCGGCCGGACTCAGTACCGCCTATCACCTGGCGCGACTGGGTTACCCGGTATCATTGTATGAAGCCGGTGATGAGCTGGGCGGTGTATTGCGCACGGGTATTCCGGCCTACCGATTGCCGCGAAACGTACTGGACGAAGAAATTGACTACATCCTTCGCCATGATATCAGCGCCCATACCGATTGTGAGTTGGAACGCGAAGATATGTTACGTCTGAGCCGTGAATACCAGGCGGTTTTTGTTGCTACTGGTCTTCAAAATGTCAGTGACCTGGATTTGGGTGAAGCAAGTTCGGTTGCACCAGTTCAGGGTTTGCATTTCCTGGAAGAGGTTCGAAATGGCAATCAACGGCTCGATGGCCAGCGTGTTGTCGTAATCGGTGGTGGTAATACCGCCATGGATGCAGCCCGTTCGGCCCTGCGTATCGGGGCAAGAGAAGTACGCGTTGTCTACCGCCGTACCCGCAGTGAAATGCCGGCTATATTTGAGGAGATCGAACAGGCGCTTGAAGAAGGCATCATCCTTGATGAACTGGTTTCTCCGGTACGTTTGTCC
>JASJFX010000037.1:0-18181 GCA_033791845.1 Lysobacterales bacterium
GAACTGCTCAATTCCAGCGGTTCAATTTTGGTGAATAATCCCGAATCCAATATGAACAACGGTCTCAAGGTCTCACCGGTGCTGGACTTCCTGAAACATGGCGTCACCGTTGGCATCGGTACGGATGGGATGTCCGGACACCTGATTTCCCAGGCCCGCGCCATGTATCTCCACCAACGTACACAGCAACGGGACCCGGGGGTCGCATTTGCAGAGGCCTGCAGGATATTACTGGAGAGCAACCGAATTATAGCGAACCGGGTGTTCAATGAACCACGCGGTGCATTGGCACCGGGGCAGTTGGCCGACATCATGATCCCCGACTACCTGCCGTTCACACCGCTGAACGCCGATACCTTTTATGGGCATCTGCTTTTCGGGCTGAGTTTCGCACCTGTGCGCACCACCATTGCACGTGGTCGGGTGGTCATGAACGAAGGTCAGATACCACACCTGGATGAAGAGGCCATCCGTGCCCGTTGTACCCAAAGGGCAGCAGGGCTCTGGAGCCGGATTCACTAGCAGTGGAATAGGTTTTTTAACAAAAGGAATAACGAAATCAGAATTTGCTGGAAAAACTATCACACACCGCACTCCGTTGAGGAAGCGGTTCGGTGGCTGGAGCATTATGATGGCGCTGCCCGGATACTCGGTGGCGGAACCGATCTTCTGCTGGATATCCAGCAAGGCCGGAGTCCGGTGGAAGAGGCGATGGTGGACACATCCCGAATTGCCGGGTTGGACCGTATCAGCATTGAACACGATCACATTGTTATTGGTTGTGCAGTCACACATACACAAATTGTCCGCGAGGATTCCATCAGGCAATCCGGCACCTGCCTGGTGGAAAGTTGCGGTGTTATCGGTGGTCCGCAAGTACGTAATGTGGCCACGCTGGCCGGCAACGTTGCACATGCCATGCCGGCGGGCGATGGTAGTATCGGCTTGTTGGCACTTGATGGTGAGATTGAAGTTGCCGATGCCAATGGCTGCCGGTGGATGTCCTTGCGAGATGCCTTCCTGGGCCCCGGAAAAAGTGTAATTGATCCCCGCCGGGCCTTGTTGACACGATTACGATTCCGGCCCACAGCAGCAGGCGAGGGTTCAGCTTTTACACGAATCATGCGACCCCAGGGTGTGGCATTGCCCATGATCTCGATGGCGGCACGTTTGCAACTGGATGATAATAAAATCATTACCGCTGTCCGCATCAGTCTTGGCCCTGCCGGGCCGGTACCTCACCTGGCCGTACCGGCAATGAATCTGCTCAAAGGCAGGCCAGCGGTAGTACAAGAGTTCAACAAGGCGGCAGATACCGTTCTTGCCTCCATACCATTGCGTAGCAGCAAGCATCGTGCAACGCGGGAATATCGTGAAGAAATGATCCGTACACATTTGCCAATGATCCTGACCCGTGCCGCCGAGCGCGCACGTGGGGGTCAGGTGGTACCACAGGGGCTTGGCTTATGAGTCGCTTACAGATGGTTGTCAATGACAGGCCTGTGGAGCTTGATGTTCCTGAATCGCGATTCCTTTCGGAGGTTCTACGTGAGGATCTTGGTCTGACCGGTACCAAGATCGGTTGTAACGAAGCCGAATGCGGTATCTGTACGGTGCTGGTCAATGGCACGCCCATCGTGAGTTGTACTTACCCCGCTTTCAAGGCATCCGGCGCCCGTGTCGAGACCATTGAAGGTCTGTCCACCGATGACAGCCTGCATCCGCTACAACAGGCGTTCCTTGACCATGGTGCAGTACAGTGCGGCATATGTACGCCCGGTCTGATCATGACGTCCAAAGCCCTGCTGGATGAAAAGCAGGCAGCGGGTGAAGTGCCTGATGAAAATGATATCAAGGCCGCTCTAAAAGACACCTATTGCCGCTGCACCGGTTATCAGAGTGTTATCAATGCCGTGAAACAGGCATCCGGGCAGGATATTCCACCCTACATCCCGAAAACATCTTCCGCCGGTTTTGAAGTGGGCAGGGCGAGACCCAACCCGGATGCGCTGGCCAAGATTCGCGGCCAGGCAAAATTTACCGATGATTACCATTTCCCCGGAATGCTCTACGCACGCACCTTGCGTGCCGGTATTCCGCATGCGCGTATACGTTCGATAGATACAAGCGCGGCTCGAGCACTGGCCGGTGTACGTGCCGTTTTGACCCATGAGGACGTACCCGGCCGCAACCTTCACGGAATAGTCGATCTTGACTGGCCGGTACTGTGTGGTGACAAGGTGCGTTACAGCGGTGATGCCGTGGCGATTGTTGCCGCGGATAGTGAGAGTATCGCAACACAGGCGCTGGAGCTGATCCAGGTGGATTACGAGGGCTTGGCCGCGGTGACTGATGCGGTATCGGCACTCAGGCCGGGTGTCGCCGTTGTGCATGAGGGCCGCACGGATGGCAATTTGCTGAAACATATCAAGGTTAAAAAAGGTGATGTCACCACCGGGTTTGATGAGGCTGATATCATTGTTGACCGCACCTACCGTACACCGACCACCGAGCATATGTTCCTGGAGCCTGAGTGCGCTATCGGCGTTCCTGCCGGTTACAACCCCGCCGACTTTGGCGGAACTCTCGATGCGGATGCAGTGCGGGGTACCACTGCGATTCATGACAAGCTATCAATATACGTCGGCAGCCAGATCCCCTACCTGGACCGGGACCAGGCGGCGGCGGCACTGGGGCACAAACCTGACCAGCTGCGTGTTATTGCAACCCTGATGGGTGGCGGGTTTGGCGGTAAGGAAGACATCGCCGGACAGATACACGTGGCCTTGCTCAGCGAGGTGACAGATCGTCCTGTTAAAATGCTTTATTCGCGCCAGGAGAGCCTGCTTTTCCATCCCAAACGCCACGCAACAGTCATCCGTATTCGCACGGGTGCCACCCGTGAGGGCCGGCTGACGGCGGTAGCGGCAACGTTGTATGGGGATGGCGGTGCTTACGCCAGTCTGAGTGAGAAGGTCCTCACCCGTGCCACCACGCACGCTTCCGGTCCTTACGATGTACCACATGTAAAAGTGGACTGCTTTGCCGCCTATACAAATAATGCACCGTGTGGTGCCTTTCGCGGGTTCGGTGTCTCACAAAGTTGCTTTGCGGTGGAAAGCAACATGGATATCCTCGCCGAGGAACTGGGTCTCGATGCGGTTGAATTCCGCCGCATGAATACACTGGATGTGGGCTTGGTCACTGCCACCGGTCAAAAGATGCGTGAAAGCGTTGGTTTGAACGAGTGTATTGAGCGTGTAAACCAGGATATGCGGCATGATGATTTTAGATGGAGCTGGCAGGAGGGCCAAAGCCATTTTGCCTGGGGCTTTGCCATCGCTTACAAGAATACCGGTCTTGGTGGCGGTGCTCCGGATAAGTCCAGTGCCCAGGTCGAGTTATGGGCCGGCTCGGGTCAGGACGTACGTGCCGAGGTGCGGACTACCGCAGCAGAGTTGGGTCAGGGTTTACCGGCGGTACTGGCTGCCTGCGCGGCCGAAGAGCTGGGTATTCCGGCCAACTGTGTGAATGTGCTGTTGGGGGATACCGATTATTGTCCGGACGGCGGCCCCACCACTGCCAGCCGGCAAACTTTTGTTACGGGCAATGCGGCCCGCCACGCCGCAAGAAGCCTGATCGAGCAACTCTCAGCAACTGCCGGTGGGTTGTTGGCTTGTGATCCCGGCCAGCTTGATTTCAGTGGTGGTTGTTTCCGTGTTGCCGGCAATTCCGTAAGCCTTGCAGAGGTGGTCAGATTGGCCGCAGATTCCGGTATCCCGACCATGGCCGAATACGAGTACTGGGCCCCGAAGACCCAGCCATTAGGCACAGGCGGCGATATGCATTTTGCCTTTGGTTTCTCTGCCCAGGCAGTGTTGTGTGAAGTTAACGGGGACACCGGCGAAGTTCATGTGCGCAAGGTGGTTGCTGCACATGATGTCGGTCGTGCAATCAATCCGTTGACCCTCGAAGGGCAGATCGAAGGTGGCATCGTCATGTGTATCGGTTATGCGCTTACCGAACACTACATACAGGAACAGGGGCTGCCCTGGACCAGTGTCATGGCACGTTACAAGATGCCTGGCGTCGGACACACACCCAGGATTATCTCGCACATCGTGGAGCACCCGACCTCCAGCGGGCCATACGGGGCCAAGGGTGTCGGGGAGTTGCCAAGTATCCCCACCAGCGCAGCCATCACCAATGCAATTTATCGTGCCACCGGCGTACGAGTACGCAGTTTACCCGTTGATCAGGACGGATTACTGCGGGCCATGCGCGCCGGAGAAAAAGAAGTTGAAATGGGTTGGGGAGACCTTGCGCCCATACCCGTGGTCACCCTTGGAGGTGAGAAGTGAAACTGATACCGGATATTAATGAAGCTGTACTCAAAAAGAGTATTAAGCGGGCCCGTGAGCGCAACATTACCCTACCGACTTTTGCCCAGATGAAGAATCCCGATCTGATTCCGGCGACGATTAAATCGCGTCTCAGGCAAGTTGGACTGTGGGATATGGATCCGGCCAACCTGTTCCGGATCACCTGGAAAAACGAACCGGTGGCGCAGGGTGGTGGCTATGGCGAGGGTAATTGGATCGAATTTCCTTCCTCCATCACAGGTGTGGATGCGAGAATCGTTGGTATCAGTGGCAAGTGGTTTCCAACCGGCGCCCACAAGGTTGGTGCAGCGTATGGCTGCCTCGTGCCGCGTCTGGTCACCGGCGCCTTCGACCCTGATACGCAAAAGGCAGTCTGGCCATCGACCGGCAACTATTGCCGTGGCGGCGCCTATGATTGCGCCCTGCTTGCCTGTCCCGCGGTTGCTATCCTGCCGGAGGGGATGAGTCATGAACGATTTGACTGGTTGCAGGAAATTGGCACCGACGAGATCATCGCCACACCCGGAACCGAATCCAACGTAAAGGAAATCTACGACAAGTGCTGGGAGTTGCGGCGTGAACGCGGTGACAGTGTCGTCATTTTTAACCAGTTCGAGGAGTTTGGTAACGCTATTTGGCATTATCACACCACCGGTTCGCTGATCGGGGAGGTCTTCAATAATCATTACGCCCTGGGCCCGAATGGAGAAGCAGGGCGCCTGTCTGCTTATGTCAGCGCCACCGGTTCTGCGGGTACGTTGGCCGCCGGTGACTTTTTGCGCAGACATCACCCCGGTATCCGCGTGGTGGCAACCGAGGCCCTGCAGTGCCCTACGCTGTTAAGTTTCGGCTTTGGTGAGCACCGTATTGAAGGCATTGGCGACAAGCACATACCGTGGATTCACAACGTGCGTAATACCGACATGGTGGTGGCCGTGGATGATGAACAGGCAATGCAACTGATGCGCTTGTTCAACGAAGAAGAGGGCCATGCCTGTCTGCGCCGTGAGGGTGTTGATGAGGCGACCATCGGAGCACTGGGTCAGATCGGTATCTCCGGTCTTTGCAACCTCGTGGCGAGTATTAAAACGGCGCGCTATTACGACATGGATGGCCGCGATGTGATTTTTACCCCGTTAACCGACTCGATGGAACTGTACTCATCGCGAATGGAGGAAATGCGGGAAAACCATGGACCCTACACGACGCGCCTGGCTGACCAGCACTATGGGCGCTACCTGATGGGTACAGGCCCGGATCACCTGCGGGAGTTGGGTTATGCCGATCGCAAGGCACTGCATAACTTCAAATATTTCACCTGGGTGGAACAGCAGGGCCGTACCTCAGAAGAGCTCCGGGAACTGTGGGATGAGGATTTCTGGTCCGAAGTATTCTCACAGGAAGTTGTCGATGAATGGGACCAACTTATAAACACCTTTAACCGGGCGACCGGATTAGGTCACCGGTGATGAGGGATAAGAACATGCAGATCAACAGCCATTATTACACCGATGCAAAGAACATCGAGTCCGATCTCGCCGCTTTTATGCAGGCTATCATTCGAATTCCTTCACTGAGCTCCAGGGAAGGCGCAGTCATTGAACGAATGAGTGAAGAAATGCTACGGGTCGGTTTTGACGAGGTCATCGTAGATCCGATGGGTAACCTGATCGGCCGTATCGGTTCGGGCCCTTTTGTGATTGCGCTGGACGGACATGCGGATACCGTTGATACAGGTGACCTGTCGTTGTGGGATCGTGACCCGCACTCCGGTGACATAGAGGACGGTGTTCTATATGGCCGTGGCGCCAGTGATCAAAAAGGTGGAATTGCCTCTGCCGTTTATGCGGGCGCACTACTGAAAAAAGCCGGGATACCGGATGAGGTCACATTGTATGTGACCGCCACTGTGCAGGAAGAAGACTGCGATGGCTTGTGTTGGCAATATATCGTCAACGAGCTTGGGTTACGCCCGGACCTGGTCGTGATAACCGAACCGACCAGCCTGCGTATTTACCGTGGACAGCGCGGGCGAATGGAGATGGAAGTCCACACACCAGGTGTTTCCTGCCATGGATCGGCACCGGAGCGTGGTAGTAATGCGGTCTACAAAATGGCGGGCATCATTGCAGATATTGAGAAACTTAATGAACAACTGGAGCCACGTCCACCACTCGGCAAAGGCACGGTGACCATCAGTGAAATACGCTCCACTTCGCCCAGCCTGTGCGCCGTCGCTGACGGCTGTACCATCCACCTTGATCGTCGTCTGAGTGTGGGTGAAACCGAAGCAACCGCGGTGGCGGAAATATACGCATTACCATCAGTAAAGGCTGCGGATGCCACGGTAACCGTTTTGGATTACGCGGTACCGAGTCACACGGGCCTGACCTACCCGACCCGGAAATACTACCCGACCTGGGACACCGATGAGGATGATCCTGCCATGCTGAGTGCAAAAACCGCGTACCGGGCCGTGTTTGCGGAAGAACCGGAAACGGGCTTCTGGACATTCAGTACCAATGGCGTTGCGATAGCGGGTATGCACGGGATTCCATCCATCGGGTTTGGCCCCGGTCATGAGCACTTCGCTCACGCCCCCAATGAACAGGTAGACATCGAACACCTGGTGCGCTGCACGGCTTTTTACACTGCCCTGGTAGAGACCCTGGCACGTCAACAAGGAGAATAAAATGAATCAGGAGGCACTGCCACTGACAGACCGTATGAGGGGCCGTGATTGGCTAATGACCCAGGACTGGGCCGATGATGAAATAGAACTTGTTCTGGATACAGCCAACCAGCTAAAAACCGATTTCAAAACCGGTGTACAGACAATTCACCTGCCGCACAAAACCATCTTTCTGATATTTTTTGATAAATCTACCCGCACCCGTAATTCATTCGAAGCCGGCATTACCCAGTTAGGCGGCCATGGCCATTTTATCGATTCCGAAACATCGCAGATTGCCCACGGTGAGAGCCCCAAGGACATGGGTATTATCCTTTCCAGCTACGGACACGGTATCGCTATCCGCCATGACGTCGTACCGGGCGAAGGACAGACCTACATGCGCGAGGTGGCTCAATGGGCCAGTGTGCCGGTAATCAACATGCAATGTGATGTGGACCACCCGTGCCAGACACTGGCCGACCTGATGACCATTCGCGAGGAGTTCGGCAAGGACTTGCGTGATCTCAAGATTGCTGTTTCCTGGGCCTATGCACCGAGTTATGTCAAACCGATGTCGGTTCCCCAGGGCTTGATTATGCTGATGACGCGTTACGGGATGAACGTCACACTGGCCCATCCGCCGGAATACGAGCTGATGGCCGAACCCATGCGAATTGCACATGAGAACACGGCGCGCTCCGGTGGCAAGTTTAAGGTGGTCAACACGATGGAAGAAGCTTTCGCGGATGCGGATATTGTGTATCCAAAAAGTTGGGGTCCAGAGGCACTGTTCGCCAATCCCGAAGAGGCAATGAAAGTGGCTGCCGGATACCGTCACTGGATTTGTGATGAGGCGATGATGGCGCATGCGAAGCAGCAGGCAATTTACATGCATTGTCTACCTGCGGATCGTGGCTTTGAGGTGACCGATGCGGTGATTGATGGACCGCAGTCGCGTGTTTATCCGGAGGCGGAAAACCGCATGCACACGGCCAAGGCCCTGATGGCCTTGACAATGTAGCAGGAGATAGCCCGGATGAACAAGCACATCGACGCCGGTGAGTCTGCTAAAACACCGCTTGTGGTGATTGCCATCGGCGGTAACTCTCTGATCAAGGACGAGGCGCACCGGACCGTGCTGGATCAGTACAACGCCGTTGGTGAGACGGCTCGCCATATCGTACCGATCGTATCTGAAGGTTATCGCGTTGTCGTCACTCATGGCAACGGACCGCAGGTGGGATTCATTCTTCTGCGGTCTGACCTGGCCCGTGACGTACTGCACCAGGTGCCGCTGGCCAGTTGCGTGGCGGATACACAGGGTGCCATCGGTTACCAGGTAGCGCAGACCCTGCAGAATGAACTTTACCGCAATGGTATCGACAAGGATGTGGTTGCGGTGGTTACCCAGGTCGTTGTAGATGCCGATGATGCGGGCTTCGAAAGCCCCGATAAACCCATTGGACCCTTCATGACTCCGGTTGATGCGGCAAGGCATGCCAGTGAGGATGGCTGGACCGTTGGTGAGGACGCTGGTCGCGGTTGGCGGCGTCTGGTCGCTGCTCCTGCCCCCCTGGAGATTGTTGAGCTCAACTCAATACGCGCATTGCTTGATAACGGAACGCTGGTTGTTGCTGTGGGCGGTGGCGGGATTCCAGTGGTGCGTTTAGCTGACGGAAGCCTCACCGGGCGAGATGCTGTGATTGATAAAGATGCTGCTTCCAGCCTGTTGGCAAGTGAACTCGGTGCCTCGGTATTGATCAAGTCCACCAGCGTTGACAAGGTTGCATTGAACTTTGGTACACCACAACAGCAGGATGTGGATCACATGACGGCTGCGGAATGCCGCCGTTACCTGGACCAGGGGCATTTTGCCCCCGGTAGTATGCAACCCAAGATCGAGGCCGCGCTGGCCTTTCTGGAACAGGGGGGTGAAAGGGTCATTATCACTCAACCCCATCACCTTGAAGAAGCACTGCACGGTATATACGGTACCCACATTGTGCCATGAAGAGATATAGAAAATGAGCATGAACGGTTATCAGTGTGTTGCCTGCTGCGGGACGCAACCTCGGAGATATGCAGGGTTTCTGTGTCCTGCCTGTGGCGGCAATCTTGATGTCACTTACGACTATGACGAGGCGGCAAAAAAAATAGATGAGAGCTTTGGAGATCGCTCGTCCGACCTATTCCGGTTTGCAGCGTTGCTACCTTTGAAGTGGCCACGTCCGCCTTTTCCGCTGCGGGTAGGCAGCACACCGCTGTACCCGGTACGTCCGCTTGATGAAATGAACGGGATGTGCAATTTGTATCTCAAGGACGAGACCCTGAACCCGAGCGCTTCACTCAAAGACCGTGCAAGTGCTGTAACCGTCGGTCGGGCGCTGGATGTGGGTGCGGGTGTCGTGTCAGTAGCCAGCACAGGTAATGCCGGTTCCTCGCTTGCCTGCCTGTCCGCCGCCACCGGACTCGTGCCGGTAATATTCGTACCCGCCAGTGCGCCCGAGGCAAAACTCACCCAGATGCTTGTATTCGGCGCCCGCGTACTGGCCGTCAATGGTAACTATGATGATGCCTATGATCTTTGCACGGTGGCGTCCACTGAATTCGGTTGGTTCAACCGCAGTACCGGTTATAACGCGTTTACACGTGAGGGTAAAAAAACCTGTGCTTACGAGATATGGCAGGATCTTGGCCGCCGGGTGCCGGATCGCGTTATGGTTTCTACGGGAGACGGTAATACGCTCAGCGCCATCTGGAAAGGCTGGTGTGATCTGAAAGCCGTGGGTTTGATCGATAGTCTGCCTAAGATTGACTGTGTCCAGTCGGAAGCCAGTGCTGCGATCAACGAGACGATTCAACAGGTTCGCAGTCTTGACGAGGCAGGTGTGGATTGGTCCTCACTGGTAGTAAGACAGGTAAACGCATCGACCATTGCGGATTCCATTTCTGTTGATAAGCCACGTGATGGTCTGGCTGCTGTTAAGGCTGTCATTCAATCCGGAGGAGAATCAGTGACAGTTTCCGATAGGGAAATCCTGGCAGCCATTCCCGAAATGGCACGTGTCACAGGTGTTTTCGCAGAACCTGCAGCAGCTGCGCCATGGGCAGGTCTGAAGCACTTGATCCAAAATCAACGGGTCGCCCGTGAGGAATTGGTGGTATGCATTGTTTCAGGCAGTGGTCTCAAGGATATTAGCAGTGCACGGACGGTAGTGGGCAAACCGTATTTGATCGAACCATCACTCAGTGCTGTGAAGAAATGTCATCCACCATTGGATGTATTGATGCGTGGCAGGTGCTGAGCGGTTGGGCGGGAAATCAAGTTTAAAGTTGCCAAACTCAAAAAAACTGTACAAAATGGTCAATTGAGTAGCGGTTTTTAATCAGTAGTAAGCTATTGTCACTGGCAGGAAAGCGATCATTGAGCAAAATTAGGCGCAAAAAAACACTGCGACTCCTCGAGTCAGGTTTCCTGATAGCGGGTCTGATCCTGCTCACCACATTTGTCCTCGCCCGTGGCTTGGGTGATTATCAGAGCAAATCCGATATTCGTGCTTTCGAGCAAGCAGTTGTCATTAATGCTGCCGCAGCAAAAGTAGTGCAGGGTAGTGAGAGCGAGCAATCAATTGAGCCCGACTATACGCTTTGGTCGAGCAAACGCATCGATGATTACCATGCGAGCAATATACAACGTAATGATGCGCCGCTGGCGGTTCTCAGCATCAGCAAGCTCGATTTGAAAGTGCCTGTTTACAACGGCACAGATGAAATTAATCTCAACCGTGGTGCCGGGCGAATCAAGGGTACTGCAAAGATTGGTTCAACGGGCAACCTGGGTATTGCCGCCCACCGCGACGGGTTCTTCAGGGTATTGAAGGACATCGAGTTAGGGGACAGCATAGAAATGCTGACTCATCAAGGCAAAACAGAATTTGTGGTGTCGTCTATCACTATTGTAGACCCCACAGATGTTAGTGTGCTCGCACCTACCGAGGACACTACAATTACCCTTGTTACATGTTATCCGTTTTATTTCGTCGGTCACGCGCCTAAACGGTATATCGTTAAAGGCGAATTACTTTCTAATCTGTAATTAATCATAGAAGAGGTTTCAAATGAAAATATCAAACTTGAAATACGGTCTTATCGCCATCGCAGGCTTGGGCATTACCGCAAATGCAAACGCACAGCTGGGTTGTGATGATATCGTATTTAGCCCTGAAGCTTTCGCCGCATATGCGCTTATTGACCAGGCTTGCCTGGAAATGGTTACGCGCGACGATGGAAAAACGTATGCCAAGCTGACAGCCAGGGTCGTTGCACAAACAGCCAGCGGTACGCACTTGCGCTACAGACTAGCAAGCGGAGAACTTGCTCCAAGCCATCTGTCCACTGCTCCGGAAGATTTCCAATCAATGATCAGTGGAAAGCCGGTTGAAATGAGAAATCTGGACGTTCGTCAGTCCATCAATATCTATGTTAGTGACGCATACTGGGTGGATGCAGCAGCGATCATCGAAGAAGAGATCGTCGAAGAGATGGTTGAAGAAGCAATTGTAGAAGAGATGGTTGAAGAAGCAATTGTAGAAGAGATCGTTGAAGAAGCAATTGTAGAAGAGATCATGGAAGCAGAGTTGCCGACAACAGCGGGTCCATTGCCATGGCTGGCACTGTTTGGTTCCCTGTTCCTGATACTCGGCGGTGCGCTACGCTATTCAAGGAAGCAGTAAGCGTTCCACCAGGCTTAAAGGCTGATCAGGCCTGGTTTGCAGATCACTTTTTTTGCAATACCAGGAGCCATAAGGTCAGATAATGTAAGTTGTAAAGGCAGGCAGAGAGCATGGTGTGCTCTCTGCCTTTCTTTTTATCCGCAGGAAATACGAAAATCCTGCAACTCTTTATTCGAGCTGAATCAGTCTATATGAACTCAAGTGTTGCGCGAATCACGATCATGCTTCCTGTTCGGGGTTTTCCGTAGCAAGCTCTTCCCATCTAAGCCATTCACCGACTAATTTGTAACCCAGTGCCAATATAATGGCGCCGACGAATAAACCGACAATACCGGATGTGATCATGCCGCCGATCGCACCGAGGAGAATGACCAGCATCGGTACGTCAACACCGCGTCCCAAAAATAGTGGTTTCAGTACCGCGTCACTAAAACTGACTATGATGCTCCAGATTAGAAAAATGACCGAAACCGTGGTGCTTTCTGCAGAAAAAACATAAAACGCTACCGGTCCGAGTATCAGCAGGGGAGGCAACTGGGCTATGGCCAGGACCAGTATAAAAATGGCTAATAATCCGGCTGCCGGCACGCCGGCAAACATCATGCCGAGACCACCAAGCATTGCCTGGATAAACGCAATACCTATGACGCCGACTGCAACGGAGCGTATCGTGGAAGTTGACATATCCAGTAAATCGTCACCCTGGTTCGGTGTCAGACGGTTAGCCATTCTTCGCAATCCTGCATTGACACCATCGGCGCTCACCAGGAACACCGTCGCTATCAGGAAGGAAACAATAAACTGCAGCAAACCACCGCCTACCCCGGCAGCAGCACCAAGCATTTTCTTACCGATGGCTGTTAGTTGATCAGGATATTGTGCCAGCACTGCCCTCAGGTTGTCTGATGCCTGAAGCCACAATTTATAGGTCTTCTTACCGATAATTGGCCACTCCTCGACGTAAGCAGGTGGAGCGGGTACGTGTATTGTACCTTCGGATATCTGGTCACCCAACTCGGTCGCACCATCAACCATGGAAGAAGACAGGGAAATAACAGGAACCAGGATGATTGCAATGCCGATAACTACAATCAGGGTTACTGCCAGCTTTTTTCTGCCACCCAGTTTTTCAGCAAGTTTGAGATATGGGTTGTAGATTGCGACAGCAATAATGGCACCCCACGCAACGATTGAAATGAATGGCGCGAGTATTTGCAGACACCAGGCCAGGATCAGGAAAATAAGCCCTAACCGGATGGCAATCTCGATGGCTTGGGCGGTACTGCTATTTGAGTTTTGCGGTAAGTTCATGTCTGCTTGCTCCAGAAAGGGTTTATCTTTTGGAGCAAGCATACACCGGCCTGATATTACAGGTCGATAGGAGGCAATGTTATCAGGCCGCTTTTTCGCTCATTTCCAGCAGTTGGGCTGTTTCAGTTCGCGGATCGAGAACATCAGCCAGTGTAAAACGACCCAGTGCATCCAGGTAGGCCTGCAAGGCGTTCTGAAGATAGCGCTTGAGGCGCTTGTCTGCTGTCAGTCCATGTTCGTGGTAAGGGCATGCTTCGCCTTTCTCATCAAGATGTTTTTCCGTATGACGGATCACATCATACAGGCTGATTTCTTCAGGCTTACGGTTTAACCTGATACCACCCCCGGGGCCACGCTGGGCACTGACAAACTTTATACGGGTTAGGTTGCTAACCACCTTCATCAAATGGTTTTTCGATATGTCGTATGCTTCAGATATCTCGTATATGGTGACTCTGTCCTGGTTATTTTGTCCCAGGTAAATCAGAACGCGAAGGGAATAGTCTGTGAATCGTGTAAGGCGCATGGCGTTTTTTTCACTCCAAAATTGAGTCCCCCCCAATCTTAGGATCACATTATAGCGTTGCGATTGATCCTGTCACGCTCTGCATGCGGAAAGTTTACGGAATTTATGCAGAAAAAAAGCCGGAATTGGATTCCGGCTTCCTTATACGGGCAAAAATTACTTTTGAGATGAGAAATAGGCAGCCAGGTTTTCAATGTCAGTATCGCTGAGCGCAGCAACCATCGGTGCCATCATCGGATCCTGACGAATACCATCGCGAAATGCTTTAATCTGTTTGATGAGGTATTGCTCTTTTTGTCCTGCCAGGTTTGGCCACACGGGACTCGTGCTGATACCCGTTGGGCCGTGACAGCTGGCGCACAAGGCTGATTTTGCTTTTCCTGCTGCAGCATCTCCGGCCAAGGCAGATGTTGATGCAAAGATCAGTGCAGTTAAAAGTGCAAAAAAGAAAGATTTCATTTAAGTCCTCCAAAGGTTATTTGAAAAAAAAGAAGGTGAGTTGATACTGACAGATTCTACCGGAATTTATGACGTTAGTAACTAATACCGCAGGTCCTGGTTAGTATCAGGAAGAATCGAAGAAAGCGGGGTTTTTTGTTCATGCACGGAGTTGATCCACATAAACTATGGAGCGTGGTAATACTGATGGCTGACAAGTTAACTTGCCAGCGATTGCACCGGTGTAGCTATGTTGTACCTGTGGTGCTGGTACGTCCGGCTGATTTAACTCTTCTGCCGGGTTGACAGCAGGTTGAGCAGACAGGCTACCTAGCGGTTGTCGGGATCAGCGAAGGCTCAGCGGCCAACAATCCGTAATTGCCTGCGATCACCAGAAAACCGCCTGAAATCTCAGATAATGTTTTTGAGTCGGGTGATGGTGCGATCGCCAGGAAAAGGGCAATGGTTAGTAGAATGGTCGACTTCATGTCAGTACATCCTTGTTCAACTTGTTGAAAAACATACGTTTATCATAGAGGTAAACGTTGTCCCCACTTTCGGCCATCCTGGCCAAAACTTTACTCAGGTCGATTAGTGTATCCTAAATTAAGTGTCGCTGCCACATTAATGATATTAAAGGTTTTTCAGAGTAGCCTGATCCCGTCTTCAGTGGCCATCAGAACCAGGTCAGCGGGTCTTAATGCAAACAGTCCGCAAGTTACCACACCGGCAAGATTATTGATGGTTTTCTCCATTTTCACCGGATCGATCAGGTCCAGGTTATGGATATCAAGAATCCAGTTGCCATTGTCAGTGGTAAAGTTCTCACGCCATTGGGGTTGACCACCCAGGGCCACCATTTTGCGTGCTACCAGGCTGCGCGCAAGAGGTATGACTTCCAGTGGTAATGGAAATGCCCCCAGTACCTTGACCTGTTTGCTTTGATCAGCAATACAAACAAACTTTTTACTCGCCGCTGCAACAATTTTTTCCCTGGTCAACGCCCCACCACCGCCCTTGATAAGCCGCCGGTGCGCATCGAACTCATCTGCACCGTCAATGTACACGTCAAGACCGCCGGTCTGATTTAAGTCAACGACCCGAATGCCACCGGCCTCTAAAAGCCTGGTGGTGGCCTCGGAGCTGGAAACTGCAGCCTCAATGCGGATGCCGCTATTGATCAATGCGTCAATGAAACAATTAACGGTGCTGCCGGTACCTACACCTATGATGCTGTCAGCTTTTACGTGGTCCAGGGCCGCGCTACCGACCAGGCGTTTTAATTCTTCCTGGTTCATGCTGCTCTCAACGACATGATGTAATCCCATTGCTCAGGTGCCACTGGCATAACAGACAGGCGATTGCCCTTGCGGATCAATGGCAGGTCACCGAGCGTTTCGCCGTGTGCCTTGATGGTTTTCAGGGAAATGGGCTGGTCCAGCTTGGTGATCAGCCGGATATCTACAAGAAACCAACGCGGGTTCTCGGGGTCACTCTTCGGGTCAAAGTATTTAGCCTCAGGGTCGAAAGCATCCGGATCAGGGTATGGCTCCGATACAATTTCGGCCAGACCGACAATAGCGGGAATATCGGTATTGGAGTGATAAAAGAAAACGCGATCTCCAATCTGCATGTCGTCACGCATAAAATTACGCGCCTGGTAGTTACGCACATGCTTCCACCATCGAGTCTGGTCGGGGCAAGCCTCCAAATCTTCTACACTGAAAACGTTCGGTTCACTTTTTACCAACCAATGTTTCATTCATTCCTCCCAAATATTTGCTTAATAGTTCCTAACTGACAAATGTAAACCAACCGTGTTCATTTACAATACAATGTAGTGAAATATCCCAACTGACGGTGGAAATTTGCTTTGGAATGATTCACGGATTGATCGCTGGACTGGCGCATGCAGGCTACTTTAGTGCAGAGTTTTCACGTAATTCGGGCTGAGCATGCCAGGCAAAAACGGGGAGTTGAAATAAAAAACCCTCCGTGGATGCCGCTGTAGACCTGATTACCTTGAACCAAAAGGTTCAAGTGGGACAGCTTCCTGGGCTTCAGGCTTTTCGCACTAGGACGAACATGCACAACAGCATTCAGACGGGCCGTCCCGAAGTTATAAATTAGGGACAAGGCGTATATCAGGCCCACTGGCAAACACCACAGAGGGCAACTCAATTCTATCCCAATTGCTCATCGAGTGCATCATCCAGTTCATTGACGAGCAAACGAATCCGGCTATCGACGTTTTCCTGACGGTGTTTTTCGATGCCCTTTAACTTGAGCAACTCGTCGGAAAGATTCAGGGCTGTCATGACGGCAATGCGCTCAAGAGCCACTAATCTGCCGGCATCTTTAATGGTACGCATACGTTCATCGAGAAAAATCGCAGCGGTTTTCAGCGCTTCACGCTCCCCGGCCTTGCAGGCAAACTGGTATACCCGGTCAAGAATTTCAACCGAGATGGGTTCAGATATATTATTTTCCATACCGGCTCAGACCTGCTCCAGGCCCTTAAGGCGATTGATCATGGCTTCAACCTTGGTGCGGGCCTCGTCATTCTTTGCCACCAGTGAAGCGCGCTCTGTCACCAGTGCATCCTGACGTACGTGCAATGACTGATTTTCTTCACGAAGTTTCTGAATTTGACCGAGCAGCTTGTGTAATTGCATTTCGAGTCGATGCAGGTCTTTATCTGTCTGTTCTAAGGAATCCATGACAACACTATAATTAGACGGATTATATGGGTCAATCGGCAATGTGAAAATGAATCGCGGTAATGATCGTGCTTTGAAGCTAACTGCCCAACTGATAACATCACTTCCTCCAGCGTGCGAAGACGTACCTTTACTGTCAGACATAGAGAATACCAGTCATGAATTCCACCCCGTTACCAGATTTTGAACACACGCTGGCCCTGACCCAGGGAAACCTTGAGGCAACGGACCTGGCCGAGTGCCATGGTATTGGCTGTGGTTTATTGTGTCGTTTGCCGGATGCCAGTCTGGATGACTTTATTAACTTGTTGGATATGCTTGAAGTGGTAAAAACACCTGGTTCAGGTCTTAGGATGGCACTTGAGGAACTTTTGAATGCAACCGGAGCACAATTGTCGGATGAAGACATGGGGTTTTCCTTGTGGCTGCCGAATGACGAAGAGATGCTGGAGGAGCGAACCATGGTACTGGCACAATGGTGTAGCGGCTTTCTCGCAGGTCTTGGCAGTAGCGGGGATGAAACATTGAAAGCCATGTCCGATGAAGCCAATGATGCCTTGAAAGATCTTCAGCAGATATCTACCGCGGACGTTGCCGATACCGCTGAAAGCGAGGAGGATGAAATTGCCTTCGCAGAAATTGTTGAATACATTCGGATTGTGATTCTGATGATAAGGGAAGACCTTCGCGGCCCCGAAAAACAGGATTTGATCCATTGAGTTTTCCGCATTAAACTTGAAAATAGTGTCATGATTAAAAATAAAGAATTTGCCAAACGTCGTCTGCGCTTAATGGAAATGGCCGGCGGGGATTCGGTCGTCATCGTACGCGCTGCTGTGCATAAAGTTCGCAACAATGACGTTCACTACCCCTATCGTCAGGACAGTGACTTTTTATACCTGAGTGGGTTTTCCGAGCCAGAAGCTATGATTGTGCTATTGCCGCTTGATAAAGGGGGCCGCTCAATTTTGTTTTGCCGTGAAAGGGACTCTCACCGTGAAATGTGGGATGGCCTGATGGTCGGTACTGATGGTGCCGTCGAACAATTTGGTTTTGACGAGGCTTTTCCGATCAGTGAAATCCCGCAACGTCTTCCGCGGATGCTGCGTGGTTGCGACAGGATTTATTATGACCTTGGCAAGGATCCGGACTTTGATCAGCTTCTGATCGGCTGGATGAATGAATTTCGTGCCAAAACACGTAAAAAATTTCAGGCACCGGACGAAATAATAGCATTGGGACACAACCTCCACGAAATGCGGCTTTTCAAAAGCCGTACGGAAGTTACCGTAATGAGAAAGTCGGCGCGCATCGCCGCAAGAGCCCACCGGCGTGCGATGCAAGTTTGTAAACCGGGTATGAATGAAGCGGATATTCATGCGGAGTTGTTACACACC